>DKII01000085.1 GCA_002454125.1 Novosphingobium sp. UBA6722 | reverse complement strand
GCCATGGTGAAGGGCACGTCGAACGTCTTGGCCAGCGTCTGCGCCAGCAAGGTCTTGCCGCAGCCGGTCGGGCCGACGAGCAGGATGTTCGACTTGGCGAGTTCGACCTCGCCCGCCTTGGTCCCGTGATTGAGCCGCTTGTAGTGATTGTGCACCGCGACCGAGAGGACGCGCTTGGCGCGCTTCTGGCCGATGACATAATCGTCGAGCACGTCGCAGATTTCCTGCGGGGTCGGCACACCGCCATCCTTGCTGCCGACGAGACCGCCCTTGGTCTCCTCGCGAATGATGTCGTTGCACAGTTCCACGCATTCATCGCAGATGAACACGGTCGGGCCGGCGATGAGCTTCCTCACCTCGTGCTGCGACTTACCGCAGAAGCTGCAGTAGAGGGTGCTCTTCGCGTCGGATCCGCTCAATTTCGTCATGCCTATTCCCGTTACCCGCAGAGGCGGGACTCGCCCAATCCTAACCGGGCGAGTGCATTAATCAATCCTAGCGCTTAGCACAGGGGAGCTTGCCCCCGGCTGAAGCGGCAAGGTTAGCAAAGCGTTCCGGCTCTATTCCGGGGCTCCGCCAGTTCCGCTGGCATCCGCCTCATTCACTGGACGGCTTTCGAAGACCTTGTCGACCAGGCCGAATGCCTGGGCTTCGGTTGCCGACATCCAGGTATCGCGGTCCATCGCCTCGGCGACTTCCTGCTCGGTCTTGCCGGTGAACTTCGAATACAGCTCGTGCATCGTCTGCTTCAGGCGCAGGATTTCGCGCGCCTGGATTTCAATGTCGCTGGCCATGCCGCGCGCGCCGCCCGAAGGCTGGTGGATCATGATCCGCGACTGCGGCAGCGCGATCCGCATCCCGGGCTCACCGGCGGCGAGCAGGAACGAACCCATCGAGCAGGCCTGGCCGATGCAGACGGTCGAGACGCGCGGGCGGATGTACTGCATGGTGTCGTAAATCGCCATGCCGGCCGTCACCACGCCGCCGGGCGAATTGATGTACATCGAGATATCCTTCGACGGATTCTCGCTTTCCAGGAACAGCAGCTGGGCGACGATCACCGAGGCCATATGGTCCTCAACTTCGCCGGTCACGAAAATGATCCGCTCACGCAGCAGGCGCGAGTAGATATCGAAGCTGCGTTCACCGCGGCTCGACTGTTCGACCACAACCGGAATCAGCGCGCCGGTGATGGGGTCCCGGGTAAAGTTACCCCCATTGTTGCCAAAAACGGCGCCGGGCTGGTTGAACGGGTCGAACATGGAAATCCTCATATGATTGATCTGCGCCTATGTCGGCCCTGCCCGCGCGATGTTCAAGGGCGTTAACCGATTGATGTTTGCCCGCTGCTGACCATAAGCTGGCACGGCGTTAATTCTTCCAGACCGGAGATGATGAATGCCGAGCTTGCCCACCGCCTTCACTGCCTCCGCCGCCCTGCTTGCCATCGCCCTGGCCGGATCGCCGGCCGCCGCCGAAACCCCGGCCCAGCGCGCGGCCGAGGCCAAGGCCTATCTGGCGACGATCGCGCGGCTGGACGATGCTGAGAAGGGGCCGCAGCTCAACGCCGTGATCGCGGCCAACCCGGCTGCACCGCAAGAGGCCGCACGCCTGGCCAGCACCGGGCCGCTTGATGGCCGCACCGTGCTGGTCAAGGACAATGTCGAGACCCGCGAATGGCCGACGACTGCCGGCTCGCTCGCGCTGGCGGGCAACAAGACCGGGCGCGACGCGCCGCTGGTGGCGCGGCTGCGTGCCGCGGGCGGGGTCGTGCTGGGCAAGACCAACCTCAGCGAATGGGCCAACATCCGCCATTCGCCCAGCACATCGGGGTGGAGCGCGGTTGGCGGGCTGACCCGCAACCCGCATGCGATCGATCGCAACACCTGCGGCTCCTCTTCGGGCAGCGGCGCAGCGATTGCCGCCGGCATGGCCTGGGGCGCGATCGGCACCGAGACCGATGGCTCGATCACCTGCCCGGCCGCGGTCAACGGGATCGTTGGCTTCAAGCCCACGGTCGGCATGGTCAGCCGCACCCACGTGGTGCCGATCAGCGCCAGCCAAGACACTGCCGGGCCGATGACCCGCACCGTCGCCGATGCCGCGCTGCTGCTGGGCGCCATCGCCGGCAGCGATCCGGCCGATGCCGCAACCGCCGAGGCCGATAGCCGCAAGACCGACTTTACCCAGGGCCTCGCCACCGCCTCGCTCAAAGGTCTGCGCCTTGGCCTGCTGACCCGCGCGGTCGGCAATCACCCCGGCGTGCGCAAGGCGTTCGAACAGGCCGTCGCCGACCTGAAGGCGGCCGGCGCGGAAATCGTCGAGATCGACTTTCAGGGCGATGGCAGCATGTACCGTGATGAGGGCTATGTGCTGCGCTACGAGCTGCGGCGCGACATGAATGCCTATCTCAAGACCCTGCCCGGCCCCGGCCTGCCGCGCAGCCTGACCGAACTGATCGAGTTCAACCGCGCCAATGCCGACAAGGAGCTGCGCTGGTTCGGCCAGGACACCTTCATCGCCGCCGACAAGCTGACCGATGCCGAAGCCTATGCCAAGGCCCGCGCCAATTCGCTGAAGCTGGCGGGGGAACTGGGGATCGACAAGCTGCTGGCCGACAACAAGGTCAGCCTGCTGATCGCGCCGACCGCCGGTCCGGCCTGGGCGACCGACCTGGTGACCGGGGATCGCTTCCTGGGGATCGGCGCCGGCAGCCTGGCGGCAATCGCCGGCTATCCGCACCTGACCGTGCCGATGGGCGCGGTCGAGGGCCTGCCGGTCGGGCTCTCGTTCATGGGTGCCAAGTGGCAGGATCACACCGTGCTGCAGGCCGGGGCCGCCTATGAACGTGTGCGGACCGCAACCCTGCCCCGCCCCTCGCTAAAACGCTGGGGCGAGTAGCACCCCAAACGATTGCACAACCATCCAAACTATTGCAAACCCTCGAATGTGAAGCAGAGTCGCTCTTCCGACACCCGCAACCGTATTGTGGCCGCCGCGCAGGAACTGTTCCTGACGAAGGGGTTCGATGGCACGTCCGTCGCGGAAGTGTGCCGGGTGGCCGGGGTGTCGAACGGAGCGCTGTTCCACCAGTTCCCGACCAAGGAGGCGCTAGGCTTTGCGGTCTACTCGCTGGTCCGGCGGGCATTCTGGGATCGGGTGATGGCAGCGATGCTGCCACCTGAGGATCCGCTTGACGGGATTGAAGCCGCCGTTCGCGCCGCCTTTGCCTTTCAGCTTGAAGAACCCGGTAGCGCAGCGTTCATGTTCGACGTTTCCGGCTCGAAATGGATCGAGCAATTTGCCCAGCAATCGCAGGAAGTGCACGACATCGTCAGCCAGCGCGGTCAGGCCTGGGCCAATCCCCATATTGCTGCGGGCCGCCTGCCGCCAGTGCCGCCCGATGTGTTCGTCGCGCTTGCATCGGGTGCGCCGCAGTGGATGGGCCGGATGTGCCGGATCGGCATGAACGCGCATCCGCTAGAGCTGATTGCCGAGCAGATGCCCTATTACGTCCGGCGCGCCTTCACCCCCCAATAGCCACAACGCAAACGGGGCGGTCGCCAGTGGCGCCGCCCCGCTGCGTCAGGACCTGGGGTCCGTGATTACTTCTTGGCCGGGGCCTTCTTGGCAGCCGGCTTCGTTTCGGCGGCGGGCTTTTCAGCCTTCTCAGCCTTGGGAGCGGCTTCCTTCTTGGCCGGCTTTTCGGCCTTGGCCGCCTTGGCAGGCTTTTCCTCGGCCGGAGCCTCGTCCTTCTTGGCGGCCTTCTTCGGCGCGGCCTTCTTGGCGGGCTTGGCGGCCGGTTCAGCGGTTTCTTCCGCTTCGATCGCGGCCTGCAGCTCTTCGCGGCTGACGGTGCGTTCGGTCACTGCGGCCTTGTCGAACAGGAAGTCGACGACCTTGTCCTCGAACAGCGGCGCACGCAGCTGGGCCGCGGCAAGCGGATCCTGGCTGATGTATTCGGCGAAGCGCTGGCGGTCTTCCGGACGGTACTGCTGGGCGGCCTGGGCGACCAGCATCTGCATTTCTTGCTGACTGACTTCGACGCCGTTGGCCTGGCCGATTTCCGACAGCAGCAGGCCCAGGCGCACGCGGCGCACGGCGATGCTGCGATAGTCTTCCTTCTCGGCTTCGATCTCGGCCATGGCGGCGGCGGGATCGGCCTCGTTCTGGGCTTCCTGCTGCAGCTGGTTCCAGATCTGGCTGAATTCGGCTTCGACCATGCTCGGCGGCACATCGAAATCATGGCCAGCGGCCAGCTGATCGAGCAACGCGCGCTTCATCTGAGTGCGGGTCAGGCCGGCCAGTTCCTGTTCGATCTGGCCGCGCAGCAGGCCCTTGAGCTGCTCGAGGCTTTCCAGACCCAGGTTCTTGGCGAACTCGTCGTCGATCTTGGTTTCGCCGGCAACCTTCACCGCCTTGACGGTGATGTCGAACTGGGCGTCCTTGCCCTTCAGGTTCTCGGCCGGATAGTCGGCCGGGAAGGTCACGGTGATGGTCTTTTCATCGCCAACCTTGGCGCCGACGAGCTGCTCTTCGAAGCCTGGGATGAACCGGCCCGAACCGATTTCCAGCGCCGCGTCTTCGGCCTTGCCGCCTTCGAACTCGACGCCATCGAGCTTGCCGACGAAATCGATGATCAACTGGTCACCGGTTTCCGCCTTCTTGCCCTTCTTGGCATCGGTGAAGCTCTTGGCGCCCGAGGCGAGGCGGGCAACCTGCTCGTCCACTTCGGCTTCGTTGACTTCGACCACCAGCTTTTCGAGCGCCAGGCCTTCGAACGAGGGGACGGCGATTGCCGGCAGCACTTCGACCGCGACCGACAGTTCGGCGTCCTTGCCCTCTTCATAGCCTTCGCCCAGCGAGACTTCCGGCTGCATTGCCGGGCGCAGCTTGTGCTGGGTCAGCAGCTTGTCCATCGCCTCGCGGACGGTGGTGTTCAGCGCTTCCTGGTGGAGCGCGGGGCCGTGCATCTTGCGGACCAGATTGGCCGGCACCTTGCCGGGGCGGAAGCCAGGCATGCGCACCTGCGGGGCGATCTTGGCGACTTCGCCATCGATCTTCGCGGCGATATCCTTCGCGGGGATCTTCACCGTGTAGGCGCGCTTCAAACCTTCGTTGGTGGTCTCGACAATCTGCATGACAATAGAAGCCTTCTCAAACACCTCGGCCGTATCGGCGCTGCTGCAGGGCGGAAACTGGTGCGGGCGAAGGGACTCGAACCCCCACATCTTGCGATACTGGTACCTAAAACCAGCGCGTCTACCAATTCCGCCACGCCCGCATGCCGACGAAGCCTAATCCCTTGGCCAATCGGGTTTGGCCAGAATCAAGCGCTGGCCCTTAGTGGCCCCCGCCGCAAAGGGCAAGCGCGCTAGCGCGCGAAAACCGCGACGAGTCGTGCCAGCCAGCCGGACTCGGCCGGGGCGGCAGGCTTTGCCGCGGGCAGCACCGGGCAGTCGAGGCACAGCGCCTGGGCGCCGCGGGCCTCGAACAGCCGGCCCAGATCGCCAAGCAACCGGTCAAACCGGGCCTGCTGACGGACTGCGACCAGGCCGGTAAAGTCCATGCCCGCGGCCCCGCCATCGGCCTCGTCATCGCCGCGCCACTGTTCGATCAGCGAGGCATAGGGATCGCCCTCCTCGCCGTACCAGGCAGCGTGCCAGTCTTCGCCCAGCTTGGCGCGCTGAGCCGCATCGGCCAGCGCCGCGTCGATCCCGCCGAACTGGTCGACCAGGCCCTTCTGCCGCGCCGTGCCGCCATCCCAGACGCGGCCTTCGGCAAAGGCCTCAACCTCGGCCGTGGATTTCTTGCGCGAGGCGGCAACCAGGCCGAGGAAGCGGGCATAGCCGCTTTCGATATTGGCCTGGAGCATGTCCTTCACTTCCGGCGTCAGGCCGGTCAGGATATCGGGCTGCCCCGACAGCGGCGTGCTGCGCACCCCATCGGACTTCACGCCATAGTCCGCCAGCGCGCGCTCGAAGGTCGGGATCATCGCGAAGATGCCGATCGAACCGGTGATCGTGCCGGGCTCGGCAAAGATCTTGTCGGCCGGGGTCGAGACCCAGTAGCCGCCGCTCGCCGCCAGGTTGGCCATCGAGACCACCACCGGACGGCGCCCCGTTTCCTTGGTCCCGGCCTTGAAGCGTTCCAGCGCGGTGCGGATCTCTTCCGAAGCCATGACCGAGCCGCCGGGCGAATCGACCCGCAGCACCAGCGCCTTGGCGCCATCGGCATTGGCATCATCGATCAGCTTGGCGATCCGGGTGCCACCGGCCGTGCCGGGCCCGGCCTTGCCGTCAACGATCTCCCCGGCGACCTTGACCACGGCGATCGCCGCGCCATCGGTCTTGGCCGGATGGGCCGCAAGCAGCGTGCTCGCCGTGGTGTGGACAAAGCTGCCCGGTGCTTCATCGGCGGGATCCTCGCCCACCAGGCCGCGGATGCGTTCCTTGTACGCGTGGTAGGTCCCCAGCTTGTCGACCAGGCCGGCCGCCAGCGAAGCCTTGGCCGCATCGCCGCCGCTGGCCTTGATCCAGCCGACCGGATCGGTCGCCACCCGGGCGATATCCGCCTTGGGGCGCGCCGCCTTCACATTGGCCTGCCAGTTTTCCCACATCGCCGCGGTCAGCGCATTGCGCGCTTCCTTCGAGGCGGGCGAGGCCTGGCTCTGGGTATAGGGTTCGACGAAATCCTTGTAGGTGCCAACCTTGAAGACGTGCGGGGTCACCTTGTAGCGGGCCAGCGCCTCGCCATAGTAGAGCCGCATGCCGCCCGGCCCCATCACGAAGGCGCCGCCCAGCGGATCAACCCAGACCTCGCTGGCGTGGGCCGCCAGCAGCAGGCTGTCATCGGTATAGGCGTGGGCGAAGGAAATCACCGGCTTGCCCGCCTTGCGCACCTTGTCGAGCGCTTCGCCAACATTCTCGAGCGTGACCTGCCCGCCGCCGGTAAACCGCGCGAGGTCCAGCGCGACGACCTTGATCCGCTCATCCTTGGCTGCGGCGTTAAGCGCGGCGATCACGTCGCGGGCGCGGTGCTCCTTGATCGGCGCCTCGCGCGACATCAGCAGATCGAACGGATCGACTTCGGCGGGTTCTTCAACCACGCTGCCGTCGAGCTTGAGCAGCAGCGCGCCCTCGCGGACCTGGCTTGGCGCCGGGCGCGCGGTCAACACCCCGTAGAGCGCCATGAAGAACAACAGCAGGAGCAGGAGAACCAGGGCATCCTTGATGCCGACCAGCAAGGCCCAGACTTTGCGCGCGAAGATCATGCAATCGGTTCCCGTAACGTTTGCGCGGACATAGGAAGTCCTGCAACCAATGGCGAGTCCGCGTTCGATCAAATGCCGACCTGCCCCGGCGGGCGCTTGCCACGATAGCGCAAGCCAGCTAGGGAACTGGCTTCAATGACATCGGCAAACCCAACCGCTGCGGGCCGCTATCCAGCTGGCTCCGCCGCCTTTCCGCACCGCGACCTGACCGGCCTGGCGGGCCTGGCCCCGTGGGAGATCCTGTTCCTGCTCGACGAGGCGGAACAATGGGTTGAACTCAACCGCCAGCCGCACAAGCGGGTCGACCGGCTCGCTGGCCTGACCATCATCAACGCCTTTTTCGAGAACAGCACCCGCACGCTGCTGAGCTTCGAGATCGCCGGCAAGCGGCTGGGCGCCGACGTGGTCAACATGCACGCCGCCCAATCGAGCGTGAAGAAGGGCGAGACGCTGATCGATACGGCGATGACGCTGAACGCGATGCGCGCTGACGCCATGGTGATCCGCCATGCCAGCTCGGGCGCGGTGCAGCTGATCGCCGACAAGGTCGATTGCCCGGTGCTCAACGCCGGTGACGGGCAGCATGAGCACCCGACGCAAGGCCTGCTCGATGCCCTGACGATCCGCCGCGCGAAGGGCGATTTCGGCAAGCTGACCGTCACGATCTGCGGCGATATCCTGCACAGCCGGGTCGCCCGATCGAACATCCACTGCCTGACCACGCTGGGCGCCGATGTCCGCGTTTGCGCCCCGCCGGCGCTGATGCCGGCCGGGATCGAGGCGATGAAGGTCACCCCGTTCCACGATTTCGACGCCGCGCTGGACGGGGCCGACGTGGTGATGATGCTGCGGCTGCAGCAGGAGCGGATGAGCGGGCAGTTCATCCCCTCCCCGCGTGAATATCGCCACCTCTATGGCCTGACGCTGGAGCGGCTGGCCAAGGCCAAGCCCGATGCCCTGGTCATGCACCCCGGCCCGATGAACCGCGGGATCGAGATCGACAGTAATGTGGCGGACCTCGCTGGCCGCTCGGCCATCACCACCCAGGTCGAAATGGGCGTGGCGATCCGCATGGCCTGCCTGGACGTGCTGACCCGAAAAAGTCGGGGCGTGGAGGGTTGGTCATGAGCACTCCCGCACCCATCACTATCACTAACGGCCGCCTCGTCCTGCCGACCGGTGAGCCGCAAGCTGGCGCGCTGCGCTGCGTTGAGGGCCGGATCGCCGCGCTGGGCGATATCACCCCGCACGATGGCGACACCGTGATCGACGCCAAGGGCAAGCTGATCGCGCCAGGGCTGGTCGATCTGGGCGTCTTCACGATCGACAAGCCGGCCTTCCACTTCGGCGGGATCACCCGCGCCGCGCTGATGCCGGACCAGGGCGTGGTGCTCGACAAGCGCTCGGCGGTGCGGTTCTCTGCGCAGTCGGGCAAGCCTGACCTGTGGGTCCACCCGCTGGCCGCCGCGACCAAGGACCTGGCCGGAACCGAGCTCGCCGAACTGGCGCTGATGCGCGATGCCGGTGCACGCGCGGTCAGCACCGGGCGGCGCTGGATCGGCGATAGCGGGGTGATGCACCGCCTGCTGTCCTATTGCGCCATGCTGGGCCTGGTCGTGGTGACCCATGCCGAGGACGCCGGGCTGACCGGCGCGGCCGTTGCCACGGCGGGCGAAATGGCGACCCGGCTGGGCCTGCCCTCAGCCCCGGCCGAGGCCGAGGCGCTGGCCGTTGCCCGCGATATCGCGCTGGCTGAGCTGACTAACGCGCGGCTGCACTTCCGGCAAGTGACCACGGCTGCCGCGCTGAACCTGGTTCGCGCCGCCAAGGCGCGCGGCCTGGCGGTGACCGCCGGGGTGACGCCCGCCCATGCGCTGCTGTCTGACGTGGCCGTGGGCGATTTCCGCACCTTCACCCGCCTCTCCCCGCCGCTCCGCTCAGAGGCAGACCGGCAGGCCGTGCTCGCGGCGCTGGCCGACGGAACGATCGACGTGATTTCTTCGGGCCACGATCCGCGCGGGCCGGAAGACAAGCGCCTGCCCTTTGCCGATGCCGAACCGGGCATGGCCGGGGCGGAAACGCTGCTGCCGCTGACGCTGGGGCTGGTGCGCGATGGCGTGATCGACACGGCCCGCGCCTTTGCCCTGCTGGCCGGCAATCCGGCCGCGCTGCTTGGCGTCAATGCCGGGGTGCTGGCGGTTGGCGCCGAAGCGGACATTGCCGTGATCGACCCGGACAAGCCGTGGATCGTCGATTCGGACAAGATGGCGGCAGCGGCCGGCAATACCCCGTTCGACAAACAGGGCGTTCAGGGCCGCGCGCTGGTGCTGCTGAAGGGCGGCGCGGTCATCGACCAATAGCGAAAAGGCCCCTTCCCACCGAAGTGGGAAGAGGCCTTTCGGTGACGTCGAAAATTGGGCCTTAGCGCTTGCGGGCCAGCGCCGGAGCAGCCGGAGCGGCCTTGGGCGCAGGCGCCGGCACCTTGGCGCGGGCCATCTGCGTCGCGGCCGGAGCCTTGGTGCCCGGCACGCCAGTGCGAGCGGCATAGGCAAAGCAGCCCATCCCGCGCGACTTGACCGCGGAGCACAGGCCCCAGGCGCCCTGGCTGCCGTTGATCCCGGCGGCAGCGACGCGGAAGTAGGTCTTCCCGCGCACCTGGGCCTGGGTGATCGTCATGCGGAAGCCGCGCAACTCAGGGTTCTTGGCGGTGTAGATCCCCCAGGCGCGGCGAGCGCCCTGCTCCGTGAAGAAGCTGCCAAGCTGGACCATATGGGTGCCCGGCGCATTGGTCGGGACCGGTGCGGCATAGGCGACGCGGCGCGTTGCAGTGCGGACCGGAGCAACCGCCACGCCGCGCGGCGCGCGGTACTGGCGGGCCGGAACGGCCTGGACCACGGGCTGCGAAGTGAAGGCCATGCCCGAGGCATCGACCACTGCGATCGGCGCGGGGGCAGCAGCCGGTTCGGCAAAGGCCGCGGCAAACTTGCTCGGCGCCTGAACCGGGGCCGGTTCGGCGGCCGGCGCAGTGACCGGGGTATAGCTGGCAAGCGCCGCAGCCGGCTGGGCAGCGGCAACCGGCGGCAGCTCGGCAGCGGGAGCGGCGGCGGCAACCTGCTGCACCGGCTCAACCGCAGCGGTCTGCGCGGCAAGCTGTTCGTTGACCGGATTGCTGTTCAGCGCCAGGCGCGAGGGCTGGCCCGGATCGCTGCGCAGCGGCGCGCCAAGCAGGCCGGCCACGCGCAGCTGGTTGTCTTCCGGACGGGTCTTGGCGGCCCAATCGCTGATGCGGGCATCGATCTGGTCGGCCGGCACATCCTGCATCATCATGATGCGGGCCTCGCGCCAGCGCCCGTCGAGCGCATAGGCATAGGCCAGATTCTGGCGCAGCTTAGGCGTATTTTCACCATTCCGCAGCGCATCGGCAAGCACCGCGCTGCCGCGGGTCGGCTCTCCGGCCAGCGCCAGGGCCAGGCCCAGGTCGGCCACCGGAATGGCATCGCGCCAGTCTTCCAGGATCGCCACGGCATCGCGGTGGCGGCCGGCGGCGGAATAGGACAGCGCCAGACCCAGCGCGGTCTTGGCGCTGTTGTCACCCAGCTTCATCGCATCGTCGAAAGTCGCCGAAGCCGACTGGAAGCGACCAGCCTTGAGATAGGCATGGGCAAGGAGCGCACGATACGACGGTTCACGCGGGCTCGCCGCAACCAGTGCCTCGGCCAGTTCGATCGCCTTGTCGACCTGGCCCTTGCTGAGCGCCGACTGGGCGGCCGAAGCCGTCTTGTCCGGCGCCTGCTTGGCGACGACATCCTCGCTGAAACCGGCCGAAGCGGCGATCGCCAGGGCGAGCGCCCCGGTCATGCCGAGCGGGACAAGCTTGGTGCGGTTGATGCTGGCGAACATGGGAGTTCTCCCCTCTTTCACAGTCAGTTAGGCCGGCGCGCGACCTGCGCGGCGAGATCGGCGACGTCGGGCAATTCATCGAGCAGCTTGTCGAGCGCTTCGGTCACCAGCTGCTGCGCGCTGCGATTGCGCAGGGCGCAGGCAAGGCGAAGCTTGAGGTGGCGATCGGCATCGACCCGCAGCGTAAAGGCGGCGCGGCGGCCATCGGCGAGCGCCGAGCGGCGTTCGGCGCTGACCCGGCGGGCCACTTCGCTGCGCTGGCGGACCACTTCGGGCACCGGCGCAAAGACCGGGGCGAGCGAATCGGGCGCGATCGAGACGACTTCGGCGCTGTGCTGCACAGCGGGTTCATCGGCATCGTGGCCCATGTCGTTCCAGCCCAGATCATCGAGCTGACGCGCCAGGGCATCGCCACCGATCGGGCCGAGTTGCGGGCGCATCGCCGGGCGCGCGCCGCCCTTGCGGGCCAGCAGCGTCGGCGAAAGCGAAGCGAAGGATTTGGGTTCGGACATGCCCCCCGGACCCCTCACTTACGAACCGGCCACGCGGCGGCCGAAACCACCGGCCGGACGGCCAGCAGCGCCGGGCATCATCGATACTGCGGTCGGGGCAGCAAAGACGGTGCGGCGGAAGTTCTTTTCGAGGCGGTCGGAGATGTAGTTCCACAGCGCGACCACTTCCTGGGCGGAACGGCCGTTGGGTTCGACTTCCATCACGGTGCGGCCATCGATCATCGAAGCGGCAAAATCGGTCCGGTGATGCAGGGTAACCGGGGCGACAGTGCCATGCTGCGACAGCGCGACAGCGGCTTCCGAAGTAATCTTGGCCTTGGGCGTGGCGGCATTGACCACGAAGATCAGCGGCTTGCCGGCGCGTTCGCACAGGTCAACCGTCGCGCCGACAGCGCGCAGATCGTGCGGGCTCGGGCGGGTCGGCACAACAATCAGTTCTGCGACCGAGATCACCGACTGGATCGCCATGGTGATGGCCGGGGGCGTATCGATCACGGCGAGCTTGAAACCCTGCTGGCGCAGGACGGCAAGATCGCTCGCGAGGCGCGCCACGGTGGTCTGGGCGAAAGCGGGATATTCATCCTCGCGCTCGTTCCACCAGTCCGCCAGCGAACCCTGCGGGTCGATGTCGATCAGCACGACCGGACCAGCGCCGGCGCGCTGTGCCTGGACGGCGAGGTGCCCGGACAAGGTAGTCTTGCCGGATCCGCCCTTCTGCGATGCCAAAGCCAGTACGCGCAAAGCCAATTCCCCCTGCGAAATGCCACTACGGTCAAAATGACCTTGGTCCGGGGGATCGCAGAACGTTCCTAATTTTGGGTTAACGCCGCGCGCCGGTCGGATGCGGAGCCCGGTCAAAAGGGGCTGATAAATTCTTTGCTAACCGGTGCTTTACTATGTCAGTTAAGTGGAATGCGTCGCAGCGCAGCGGGGCGGGCGGGCAAATCTTTGCCTTGCCGCCTTAAGCGCCGGGCGAAGTCGGGGTGTCGCAGATGAGTTTCAAGATTTTTCTCCTTGCCGGGCTTGGCGGCGTTGCAATTGCCGCGTCCGGACCGATTCTCGCCGATACCCGCGCAGGCGTAGATGCCTGGACTCGCGGGGATTTTGTCAGTGCGGTGAAGGCCTGGAAAGTGGCCGCTGCCACTGGCGATGCCGATGCGATGTTCAACCTGGGGCAGGCCTACAAGCTGGGTAATGGCGTAAAGCAGGACCTGGCCCAGGCCGAAGCGCTGTTCGGGCGGGCCGCTGCGCTGGGCCATATCCAGGCGAGCGACAACTACGGCCTGCTGCTGTTCCAGCGCGGCGAGCGCACCCAGGCCCTGCCCTTTATCCGCGCCGCGGCCGATCGCGGCGATCCGCGCGCGCAGTACCTGCTCGGGCTTGGCCACTTCAACGGCGATATCGTCGGCAAGGACTGGGTCCGGGCCTATGCCCTGGTCAGCCTGGCCCAGCAGGCCGGCCTGACCCAGGCGGCCGGCGCGCTGGCCCAGATGGACCAGCACGTACCCATGGCCCAGCGCCAGCAGGCGGTTGAACTCGCCGCCGAACTGCGCAGCCAGGCCGACGCCACTCGCGCCCGCCAGATGGCCGCCGCTGACCTTGGCGCCACGGTGCCGAGCG
>DKII01000171.1:223-15456 GCA_002454125.1 Novosphingobium sp. UBA6722 | reverse complement strand
ACCACTGGCACCCATGCGGAGCCTAAGTCCGGGTACGATACCATCGGCGAGCTCAATCTGACCCGCTGTCGGCGCCTTCAGCCCTGCGATCTTCGCATCCGTCAAACCTACTTTGTTCGCCATATGTACCTGCTACCTTAGGTAGCTTTTTGTAGTGGATACTGGCGAACATTTCAAGAACAAAGCGGACTATGAATCGCAGATTTCCGCCATTTTTGGACACATGCGGACGTGCTAGGACCCTCTGATCATGGCTCTTAATCAGCGGGTCCTAGGTTCGAGCCCTAGTGCGTCCACCACCTCTTCAAACTTGAAGCCGATTTCCACACGCGATTGCGCGCGCCGCTCAAGCCTTTTGGGCGACGGCAACCAGGTTGAGCGATGGCTGCAGGTTGTGGCCGATCGTCACCTGGCTCTCATCGAGCGGAAAATCACGCTTCGGCCCGCCAGCGCTGCGACCTTTGAGTCCATGTATCAGGTTCAACAGACCGACGCGCAGTGCCCGGGGATAGATTGCCAGGGTGAATGGGCTGGTGATCCATTTGAGCTTGCGGCAGCGATCCAGCTCGGGCTGGCATAGGGCCGCATCACCGCTCATCGCCATCATGTCGACCGCGCCGAAATGACGGGCCAGCAAGGTTTCGAGGCCGCGCGCGCTGAACTCGTCAACGTGCCAGCGGTTCCACGGCTTCTGCCACGGGAACAAGCGATAGGCCCGATCCGGCGTGATCACGATGAACTGGCCGCCGGGCGCAAGCACGCGCTTCGCTTCGGCAACATAGAGGTCGAAATCGTCGACATGCTCGATCACCTGAAACGAAGTCACGACATCGAACGAGCCATCGGCAAAGGGCAGCAACTTTGCAGGGTCAAAGCTGGCAAAGCGAAGATTGGGCTTGGCGAAGTTTGCCTGGGCATGGTCGACAGCTTCCTGCGACACGTCAATCGCATCGACCGAGGCTGCGTAGCTGGCCATTTCCGCCGCCCCATAGCCACTGCCGCAGCCAAAATCCAAAACATGCTTGCCGCGAACGTAATCCGCCACCCAGCGATATGACGCGATATGCATCAGGTAGATGACATAGTCTTCGATCGAGGAGCTGTACTCCTCAACGATCATGCGTTCGCCGGTTGCGTTCAGTGTCATGACCAACTCCTGACTGAAACTGGTTAATAGTTCGTGTCCAAGCAGCAAGCCCCCGTTTGGCAGACTTGGCTTTCGGTTCCGCCCTGGTGCTGCTAGGCGCGCGCCATGCTTAACCTGACCGGGATCACGGTCCGCCTTGGCGGACGCACGATAATTGACGATGCGACCGCCAAGTTGCCGCCGCGCGGGCGCATCGGGCTGATCGGGCGAAATGGCGCGGGCAAGTCCACGCTGGTGCGGGTAATCGCGGGAATGCTCGAGGCCGATACCGGCGAAGTGACCATGCCGCGCGGCAGCCGGCTGGGCTACATCGCGCAGGAAGCACCCGGCGGCGATGCCACGCCGTTCGAGACGGTGCTGGCCGCCGATACCGAGCGCGCCGCGCTGATGCTGGAAAGTGAGACCTGCAAGGACGCGCACCGCCTGGCCGAGATTCACGAACGCCTGATCACGATCGAAGCCCATTCCGCGCCGAGCCGCGCCGCGCGGATCCTCGTCGGGCTCGGTTTTGACGAGGATGCCCAGCACCGCCCGCTGGAGAGTTTCTCGGGCGGGTGGCGGATGCGTGTCGCCCTGGCCGCGCTGCTGTTCTCGCAGCCCGATCTGCTGCTGCTCGACGAGCCTTCTAACCACCTCGACCTCGAAGCCGTGCTTTGGCTGGAGGACTTCCTGCGGTCTTACCCGGCCACCATCCTGCTGGTCAGCCACGAGCGGGATTTCCTCAACAATGTGGTCGATCACATCCTGCATCTCGCCGCCGGCAAGCTGACGCTTTATCCGGGCGGTTATGACGCGTTCGAACGCCAGCGTGCCGAGCGTCAGGCCCAGCTCGCCTCGGCGCGGGAAAAGCAGGAAGCCTTGCGCGACCGGCTGCGCGATTATGTTGCCCGCAATTCGGCGCGGGCCAGCACGGCCAAGCAGGCGCAGTCGCGCGCCAAGGCGCTGGCCAAGCTGCAGCCGATCGCCGAGATGATCGACGATCCCTCGCTGCAGTTCGATTTTCCCGATCCGGATGAATTGCGTCCGCCGCTGATCACGCTCGATCTCGCTTCGGTCGGCTATGGCGATGTGCCGGTGCTGCAGCGGCTCAACCTGCGGATCGATCCGGATGACCGGATTGCGCTGCTGGGCCGCAACGGCAACGGCAAAACCACTCTCGCGCGCCTCCTTTCGGCGCAGCTTGCTCCGCTGGACGGGTCGATGACCGCCAGCGGCAAGATGCGCGTGGGTTATTTCACCCAGTACCAGGTCGAGGAACTCGATCGCTCCGAAACGCCGCTCCAGCACATGACCGTGCTGATGAAGGGCGCAAGCCCGGCAGCGGTGCGGGCCCAGTTGGGGCGCTTCGGCTTTTCCGGCCCCAAGGCCACGACCGAGGTCGGCAAACTGTCAGGCGGTGAGCGCGCCCGCCTCGCCCTGGCGCTGATCACGCGCGAGGCGCCGCATATGCTGATCCTCGACGAGCCGACCAACCACCTCGACGTCGATACCCGCGAGGCGCTGATCCAGGCGCTCAATGCCTATTCGGGCGCCGTGGTGATCGTCAGCCATGACCGGCACATGCTGGAGACCACGGCGGACCGGCTGGTGCTGGTCGATGGCGGCACGGCGCGGGAATTCGACGGCTCGATCGACGATTACATCGCCTTTGTCCTCGCCAAGGATCCCGCCCAGTCCCGCGGCGGCGGCGCGCATGACAACGATAACCGCAAGATCAACAAGAAGGACCAGCGCAAGGCCGCTGCCGAAGCCCGCGAAAAAGGCCAGGCGATGCGCAAGCGCGCCAACGCGGCCGAGGCCGAACTGGCAAAGCTGACGGCCCAGCTCAAGGCGGTCGATCAGGCGATGTTCGATCCCAAGAGCGCGGAAGCCCACCTTGCCAAGCTGACCATGACCGAGCTGATGAAGCACCGGGCCGAACTGGAAGTTCGGATCGCGGCAGCGGAAACCGCCTGGCTGGAGGCCAGCGAAGCCCTCGAAGCACTCGTCGCGTGACGCGGAGGCCAGCATGAGCGTTGCCTTCCGGCGCGACGGCGACGAGGAACACCTTGAGCCGAAATTCGAACTGCCGATCCCGCCCGGACCGAACCGGGTGACGGAGCGCGGCCTGGCGCTGATCGCGCAGCAGGTCGAAGCGCTGGAAGCCGAAGTGGCCGCGCTGGCCGGGCTGGCAGCGGACGATCCGCAACTGAAGGCGGCCAAGCGCAGCCTGCGTTACTGGCACACCCGGCAGATCACCGCCGAATTGATGCCAATTCCGTCGGGCGAGACAGTCGAATTTGGGGTGCACGTGACCTTCCGCCTCAACGGCAAGGAGCGGACCCTGGGGATTGTTGGCGATGATGAGGCCGATCCCGCCGGGGACCTGATTTCATGGACCGCCCCGCTGGCCCGCGCGATTATGGGCGCAGAGGCTGGCGAAGTGCTCGATTTCTCCGGCCGGCCCGATGCCATCGAAGTTGTGGCGATCACGGTGCGGTGACGACCGATTCCGCAACAACTCGGGATTGACGCTCTGTTTTCCCGTGGCATGGTGCATTGCAAAGCAAAACCGAATGAACGCGGAGGGGATGGGTATGCGGCGCAAGGTAGTGCTGGCGGCATTGCTGCTGGGAACAAGCGGGCTGATTGCAGGCTGTGATCAGGTCAAGAACGCGGTCGGCGGGGGCGCGGCCGAGGTCAAGGAAACCGAATATCCGGAAAAGGTGCTGTGGGGCGATACCCACCTGCATACCGCCAACTCGGTCGATGCCTTTGGTTTCGGTGTCCGCCTTTCGCCCGAAGATGCCTTGCGCTTTGCCCGGGGTGAGGAAGTTACCTCGACCACGGGGCTCAAGGCCAAGCTGCCACGCCCGCTCGACTTCCTGGTCGTGACCGACCACGCCGAGGGACTCGGCGCCACCAAGGCGCTTTACGATGCACCGCGCATGCTGATCACCGATCCGACCATGCGCCGGTGGTACGACATGATGCACGAGGGCCCCGAAGGCTCGCAGCGTGCGATGGCAGAAATCCTCGATGCGCGCGGGCGCAACGATCTGCCCGAAGCCATGCTCAATGCTGGCGATGCGGCCGAACGGACCAAGTCGGTCTGGAAGTCGAACATGGAGACGGTTGAGGACTACAACGAGCCCGGCAAGTTCACGGCCTTCCACGGCTTTGAATATACCCTGATGCAGGGCGGCAATAACCTGCACCGCAACGTGATCTTCCGCGACGGCGCCGACAAGGTTGGCACGGTCGCACCAATCGACCCGACCTACAAGGCCACGCCGGACGAGATCTGGAACTACATGGAAGCCTATGAAAAGGCGACCGGCGGGCGGGTGCTGGCGATTCCGCACAACTCGAACCTGTCTAACGGCCTGATGTTCGAGTTGACCCAGCCTGGCGGCGGGCCGATGACGGCCGCCTATGCCAAGCGCCGCGCCAAGCTGGAGCCGGTGGTCGAAATCACCCAGATCAAGGGTGACAGTGAAGCCCATCCGTTCCTGTCCCCCAATGACGAATTCGCCGGGTTCGGCGTGGCAGGTTGGGAGCTGAGCAACCTACTGGGCAACCAGCCCAAGACGCCCAACATGTTCGCGGGTGAGTATGTCCGCGAAGCGCTGAAGCGCGGGCTGCTGCTCGAAGCGCAGATGGGCGTGAACCCCTACAAGTTCGGGGTGATCGGCTCGACCGACAGCCACACCGCGCTTTCAACTGCCGATGAGGATCAATTCTTCGGCAAGCACACCGGCAACGAACCCAACCCCAACCGCGCCATGCAGCCGCAGAACCTGGGCACCCGCAAGGGCCGGTTCGGCTGGCACTACCTGGCCAGCGGCTATGCCGCGGTCTGGGCCAAGGCCAACACCCGCGCCGCGATCTTCGATGCGATGGAGCGGCGCGAAGTCTATGCCAGCACGGGCCCGCGCATGACCGTGCGGTTCTTCGGCGGCTGGGACTTCAAGGCCGATGACCTGAAGGGCAACTGGGTCCAGGCGGGGTACAAGCGCGGCGTGCCGATGGGCGGCGAACTGTCCGGCGGCAAGAAGGGCGCGCCCAGCTTCATCGTTTCGGCGCTAAAGGATCCGATTGGTGCCAATCTGGACCGCGTCCAGGTGGTCAAGGGCTGGGTCGACAAGTCGGGCAAGGCCCAGGAAAAGGTCTTCGACGTGGTCTGGAGTGATCCGGGCAAGCGCAAGCCCGTGGGCGGCAAGGTGCCGGCGGTGGGCGATACGGTTGATGTTGCCACGGCGACCTACAAGAACTCCATCGGCGCGCCGACCCTGGCCACCGTCTGGACCGATCCGGAATTCGATCCCGCCGTGCGCGCGTTCTATTACGTGCGCGTGATGGAGATCCCGACGCCAAGCTGGCCGGCCTATGACGCGGTTCGCTTCAAACTGAAGCTGACCCCGGACGTGCGGGTCAAGCAGCAGGAGCGCGCCTATACCTCGGCGATCTGGTATAACCCCGCCAAGTCATAGGGAGCTTTCATGACCGCGTGGCGGACCCGCGCAGCAGCGCTGCTGCGCGAACCTCTGGTGCACTTTCTGGTCGCCGGGGCGCTGATCTTCGTCGTTCTGTCCGGCCGTCCTCCCGATACGGGCGAACGGCGGATCGTGGTCGACGAGGCGGTCGTGACCGGACTGGTCAACAATTACGTCCAGGCCTTTCGCCGCCCCCCTTCAGACGAGGAGCTGGACGGGCTGATCCGCGACTATGTTCGCGGCGAGGTCTATTACCGCGAAGCGCTGCGACTGGGCCTCGACCAGGACGACGACGTGGTCAAGAAGCGGCTGCGCAACAAGATGCTGGCGATTGCCGGGGCCGAAGCGGAAGCAACCCGGCCCAGCGATGCCCAGCTGCAGGCGCTGCTCGACAAGGACCCGGGGCGCTATGCGCTGCCGCCGCGCTACACGCTGGAGCAGCGCTACCTGGGTGCCGACACGCCGGCCCTGCGGGCAGCGGCCAAGGCCCAGCTAGCCGCGCTCAAGCCAGGGGCTGACCCGGCGCTACCGGGGGAGCCCTTCCCACTGCCCGGACAGCTTCAGGACAGCCCCGTGCTCGATATCGCCACCCAGTTCGGTGATGACTTTGCGCTCGCGCTGGAGAAGGCGCCGGAAGGGGTCTGGACCGGACCCGTGCCATCGGGGTTTGGCCTCCACCTGGTCAAGGTGATCCGGCGCGACCGGCCGCCCCCGCCCAAGCTGGCCGATGTGCGCCAGCGGCTGGAAAACGACTGGCGCAGCGCCGCAGTGCGCAAGGCCGAAGATGACAACCTCAACGCGCTGCTCAAGGGTTACGACGTAGTGATCGAGCGGCCGAAGTGAGGCAGCTGGTCCGGTTCCTTCTGGGGCTGTTGCTGCTGGCCGGCGTGGCACCAGCCCATGCCGACGAATTGCGCCCCGGCTATATCGAGCTGACCCAGCAGACTGCGACGGAGTGGAAGCTGGTCTGGAAGGCCCCGATCCTGGGCGGGCTGGCGACCCGCGCCGAACCCTTGCTGCCAGACTATTGCCGCCTTGCGCTGGAGACGCCGCAGCTGGCTGGCCCGGCGGTTGTCGCCAAGGGCATCGTCACGTGCAGCAAGCCGCTGGATGGCGCCGTGGTTGGCCTGAAAGGCATGGAGCCGGGATCGACCGACGCCTTGCTGCGCGTCGCGCCGCTTGGCCGCCCGGTTCAGACCGAGCGGCTGACGCCTGCCGCCAGCAGCTTCACCGTCAGCGCCGTGCCCGATCGCTGGCAGGTTGCGCGGACCTATTTCGTGATCGGGGTGGAGCACATTGTCGGCGGGTTCGATCACCTGCTGTTCGTGATCGCGCTGGTCCTGCTGCTGCAACGCGGCTGGTCGGTTGTGGCGGCGGCGACGGCCTTTACCCTGGCGCACTCGATTACCCTGGCCGGCACGACCCTGGGCCTGTTTGGCCTGCCGCAGGCGCCGGTCGAGGCGGCGATCGCCCTCTCGATCGTGTTCCTGGCGGTCGAGATCATCAAGGCCAGGCCCGGCGAGCCCCGCTTGTCGGAACGCCTGCCCTGGGTGGTGGCGTTCCTGTTCGGCTTGCTCCACGGTTTCGGTTTCGCCGGCGCCTTGCGTGAAATCGGCCTGCCGGAGACTGACGTACCGATGGCGCTGCTGACCTTCAACCTGGGGGTCGAAGCCGGGCAGATGCTGATCATCGCGGCAACCGTAGCCGTGCTCACCGCCCTTGCCCGTTTTGCGCCGCAGGCTCGCCGCCCGGCGGTGCTGATCAGCACTTACCTGATCGGTGCAATCGCCAGCTTCTGGTTCATCGAACGGATCTGGGCGTGAGCGCTGCTGCACCACGCCTGGCGGGCCTTGATGCACTGCGGGGAATTGCCGCGCTGCTAGTCATGGGCCTGCATGCCAATGCCGTTTTTGGCGGGCTTGGGGCCTTTTCCAAGGGCTACCTGGGGGTCGATTTCTTCCTGATGCTCTCGGGCTTCCTGATGGCCCGGATCACCGAACCGCGGCTTGCTGCCGGCCTCTTGCCGCAGCGCTTCATGGTCGCGCGCTACAAGCGGTTCTGGGGCATGGTGGCGCTGGGATCGCTGATCGGCATTCCGTACCTGTGGATCCGCGCAGGTGGCGAATGGTGGCCGTTCCTGCCGGCGCTGCTTGCCAACTTCGCGTTGCTGCCCTGGCCTGTGGCCAACCTGCTGTTCGCGCTCAATATCCCGGCCTGGACCATCTTTGCCGAACTGGTCGCCAATGGCGCCCACGTCTTCGCGCTGCGCCACCTCTCCAACCGTGGATTGGCTTTGCTGACCATCGTTCTGGGGGGGCTGACGGTGTGGGTTGCCATGGCCTGGGACTCGCTCGATGTGGGCGCCCGGCCAGGCCATGTCTGGGCGGCGATCCCGCGGGTGTTCTTTGCCTATTGCCTGGGCATCGGCCTGTGGCGCTGGCGGCAGGAGCGGGTGCTGCTCCCCCTCCCCGCCGCCGTGGTCCTCGCCGCCATGCCGATTGCCATCATGGGCAGCTGGTATGGCGACTGGCGCACCTGGCAATTCGATCTGGCATTCGTCGTGCTGCTCTGCCCACTGATCATCTCGGCGGCGACGGCAATAACGCGCCAGACCCGGCTCGGTTGGCTCTCGGCGGCGATCTCGTTCCCGCTATTCGCGGTCCACCTGCCGATCCTGGAAGCCGTCCGGGAGCTGGGTGGCGGCAAGTGGCAGGCGATCCCGCTCGCTCTTGCGACCGCTCTCACAATCGTGTGGTGGACAAACCGCCGCGATGCCCGCAAGGCGCTGGCAAAGACTTAGAGGAGACCCCCGATGGAACCCGCCGTCCTGTTCGACCTTGACGATGCCGGCATCGCCACGATCACGCTGAACCGCCCGGATATGCGCAACCCGATCTCGGGCGACGATGTCGTCAGCGGCATTTGCGATACGCTGGCGGCGATGGAAGCCAATCCCAAGGTCCGCGTTGCGATCCTGACCGGGGCGGGCAAGGCCTTTTCCTCGGGCGGCGATATCAACGCGATGAAGCCGGGCGGCGGCGGGCTCAACGCCGGTCTCCCCGCCGGGACCCGCGGCAATTACAAGCGCGGCATCCAGCGCATTCCGCTGGCCTTCGCGGCGCTGGAAGTCCCGGTGATTGCCGCCGTCAACGGCCCGGCCATCGGCGCAGGGCTTGATCTGGCCTGCATGTGCGACCTGCGCATCGCCGGTGAAAGCGCCAAGTTCGCCGAGAGCTTTGTCAAGCTGGGGATCATTCCGGGCGATGGTGGGGCCTGGCTGCTCCAGCGTGTCGTGGGCTTCTCCAAGGCGGCGGAAATGTCGCTGACTGGGGACATGCTCGATGCATCCGAAGCCCTGGCCTGCGGACTGGTTTCGCGCGTTGTGCCGGATGCCGATCTGCTGACCGAGGCCCGCGCGCTCGCCGCCAAGATTGCCGCCAATCCGCCGCACGCCGTGCGCATGACCAAGCGCCTGCTGTGGGAAGCGCGCCGCGCAGACCTCGCCACCGTGCTGGAGATGTCGGCCGCCATGCAGGCCGTCGCCCATGCCACCGGCGATCACGAGGAAGCGGTCAACGCCTTCCTGGAAAAGCGGAAACCCGTCTTCAAGGGTGACTGAATCACATCGATGTGATTTTCCGCCTGTTGCATCACATTGTGATGTGATAGGCGATTCGCATGTCTGCTGAACTCATCGATCGCGTCCGCCGTCTTATCAACGATGGCGGCATGTCGCGCGCCGGCCTCGCCCGCGCAGCCGGGCTCCATGCCAACACCTTGCGTGACTGCACGGAAACCGACTGGAACCCCACGGCCGAGACCCTGCGCAAGCTTGAACGCTTCCTGTGGGATAGCGACGACGAGCCGGTGCTGGTGCCGATCGAAGAGATCATCGAGGAAGCCCGCAACGGCCGGATGTTCATCCTGGTTGACGACGAAGACCGCGAGAACGAAGGCGACCTCGTTATCCCGGCGCAGATGGCCACGCCCGATGCGATCAACTTCATGGCCATGCACGGCCGCGGCCTGGTCTGCCTGACCCTGACCCGCGAGCGGACCGAGCAGCTGGGCCTCGAACTGATGAGCCGCAACAACGGCACCCGGCATGAAACCGCCTTCACCGTCTCGATCGAGGCGCGCGAAGGCGTGACGACCGGGATTTCCGCCGGCGACCGCGCCCGCACCGTTGCCGTGGCGATCGATGCCAGCAAGGGCCGGCAGGATATCGTTACCCCCGGCCACGTCTTCCCGCTGATCGCGCGCGATGGCGGCGTCCTCGTGCGGGCCGGCCACACCGAAGCTTCGGTCGACATTTCGCGCCTGGCCGGCCTCAATCCCTCGGGCGTGATCTGCGAGATCATGAACGAAGACGGCACCATGGCCCGGATGGATGACCTGCTGCCCTTCGCCCGCAAGCACGGGCTAAAGATGGGGACGATCCGCGACCTCATCGCCTATCGCCGCAAGCATGACCACCTGGTCGAAAAGCGGGCGGAACTGCGGTTCCAGAGCAAGTGGGGCGGTGATTGGACCGCCTATACCTTCTTCAACAAGGCGACCGAGGACGAGACGATGGCCCTGGTCAAGGGCCACATCACCGCCGACAAGCCAACCCTGGTCCGCATGCACACGATGAGCATGTTCGTGGACGTGTTTGGTGAGACCAACGAGCGCTCGGGCCTGCTCTCGCGCTCGATGGAGATCATTGCCGAGGAAGGCACCGGGGTGCTGGTACTGATCAACAAGCGCATGCCGGGCATGGTCTCGCGCTTCATCGAGCTGCGCCAGCAGGGCAAGGGTGCCGGCGCACCCGAGGTCGAGCAGCTGCGCGATTACGGGGTCGGCGCACAGATCCTGGCGGAACTGGGCGTGCATGACATGATCCTTCTCACCAACACCCACCACACCCTTGCCGGGCTCGATGGCTATGGCCTGTCGATCGTCGGGGAGCGGCCCATCACCGGAACGGCAGGCGAATAATGGCAAAATTTCTTATCGTTGAAGCGCGCTTTTACGACCACCTCAACGATCAGCTGATCGCCGGGGCAAAGGCCGCGCTGAAGGCTGCCGGGCACCATGCTGACGTGATCACTGTCCCCGGTGCGCTGGAAATCCCCGGCGCGATCAGCCTTGCCGATCAGGCCCAGCTCTATGACGGCTATGTCGCGATCGGCGTGGTGATCCGGGGCGAAACCTATCACTTCGAGATCGTCGCCGGCGAAAGCGCCCGCGGCATCATGGCGCTGACCATGGATGGCATGGCCATCGGCAACGGCATCCTGACGGTCGAGAACGAGCAGCAAGCCCTGGTCCGCGCCGATCCGGCCCAGAAGGACAAGGGCGGTGAAGCGGCCAAGGCCGCGATTGCCCTGCTAGAGCTGCGCGAAAAGTTCGGCTGATCTGCCTTCGGTCAGCCCAGCGGCGCGCAGCTATCGGCGCGGCGGGCCTGGTCGACCTCGGCAAATAGCTCAGCAGACGGTGCGAGGCGCCGGTCGAGGATGATCCCCTTGTCAGAGGGCGATTCCACCACCTGAACGCCAACTGGCGCGGCTTGCCCCTTGCGCTTCAGCACGAAGCGGATCCCTTGCGGGTACTGCGTCGTGTCCAGCGCCGCGATATTGTCCGTGTTGGCGGCGAATACCGAGAGCGAGACATAGCCCTGGCTGGGTGACGGTGCCGCGCTGACCAGCAATGGCCCCTTGCTGAGGTCATACACGCAGGAAGAATAGGCGAGATCCGGCGATGGCCGCACCACGCCGCGCGAATCCTTGGTGGTGCGCGGGCCAAAGCTGAACTGGTTGATCCGGGTGCCATCGCCGGACATCCGGCTCATCGCCACTTTCATCAGCGCATGTGGCACGGCCATGACCAGCCCGACATGGCCAACCACCGCCGCGCCGACAAACAGTGCCAGCAGTTTGAGGTTGCGGGTCATGCTGCACCTCCGCAATCAAGCTTGGTCACCTTGGGCATCGGGATCGCGCCATAATCCTGCTGCGCCCGCGGCGTCGGCTGATAGAGCCGGAGGGTAATGTCGTAGTCGCCCGCCTTGTTGGTCGAGGCCCAGGGTTCGCCCTCTCGCCGCTTGGGCGAAAGGATGCCGGTCCATTCTACCTTCCCCGCCGGCTGCGCCTCGGTCTGGTCAAACGACAGGGCATCGTCGTCGTTGAGCGGCAAGTAGTTGTCGGCCGCATAGACCGTGATCGACCACCACCGTGCCGGCAGGGCCCCGCCGCTCACCCGGTAGCGGCAATCCTCGCGCAGGCGGGCGCCGCTATCGTCGGTGTTGCGGCTGAAGTAGATCGCCTGGCTCTTGTTTAGCGCCAGCAGACCCGAAACAGCCACCCGCGCGCGAGTCCAGGGATCGGCATCGACCGAACCGGTCACCTTGCTGCCGCGCCATCCGGAGTAGGTTTCACCCTGCACCATGCCGTGCTGCAAGGTGTACCAACCCGAAGCCGCGCCGGCGACCAGGCCGGCAATCAACACGCCGGCGGAGACGAGCTTACCCGACATCCATGAACTCCTTCAGGCCAAGCGGCTTGTAGGGCCCGATGATCAACTGTTCGAACACCCCCATCCCCTCGCCATAGCGCTCCGAATGAACGCGCGAGACGAACTGGACATGGTAATTGTCCATCGTGCGCGGATCGCACTGCGCCAGGCCGAAATCCTCGCGCTCGACCACCTGCTTGCCGTGGTAGAGGCCGTGGCCCCACTTGGGATGGGTATAGCCAAGCCCGCGCATCTGGAACCGGCCGAGTGGCTCAAAGGTGATGGTGTCAGGGCCGTCCGGGGTTTCGACCGTGATCGTCCCGCCATCGGGCCAGCGTGTCCCCGGAGTCAGTGGTGATGCCATTTGCGCGGCGGGCGTCTCGTAGTGCCCTTCTCCCCCACTGCCATCGGGCGCGATCACGGCGCGGGTGTTCCAGGCATGGCCGCCGGCATCGGCATTGATGTGGAAGAAGACCGAGCGGTCGGCGAAGTTGAGCGGGGTCCATTGCCAGAAGAAGCCCGGGATCACGCCGTGGCCGTGGGGCTGCTCATCACGCGAGCCGACCGGGCGAACGCCCCAGGAGCGATCGCGCGTGCCGGCGGTGCCGGGTGCGCAGTCCTGCCGCACGCCGTCGACTTCGATCCAGCCGGTGTAGTGGCCGTTCTGGGTCAGCCGGGTGTAATCCATGAAGGTGCGCGGCCCGATCCGATGGATGAAGCGCGGCTCCTCGATCGGGAAAGCCCGGCCGGTAAAGGTCAGGTCGGCCTTGAGCCCTTCCCCGTCGACCACGACCCGCAGCTTTTGCAGCGGCTCGATGATTTCGATCCGGATCGGCCCGACCTGCAGGTCAAACCGTTCCATGCTGAGCTCGCGGCTGGCGTGGACGTTGTGCTGCACCCCGTCGCGGATCGCCGAGAAGTGCGCGTCGGCGACGTTGAGGTGCGGGTAAATTCCCAGGGCCACGGCGAAAAAGCCCGAGCCATCGGGCGCATAGCCGTTGAAGAAATAGCGGTCGTAGAAATTGCGATCGGTCCCGGCATAGGCGACCGGTTCGGGCGTCTGGTGCAGCGGGAAATCGTCACCCTTGGTCAGGACCATCAATTCAGCCTTTCAGCTTGGCGATGCTGCCGTGCTGCAGCGCCAGAGCGCAGCCGCCGCGGGCCATCGAGAGGAAATTGGCATCGCCGCGCTCGGTGCGCTCGACATAGGCGGCGCTGAAGACGGCGGTGGAGACGCCATGGAGCGCGCCGATCACGTAATCGTCCCAGATCGCCTCGCGGGTCAGCGGTACGCCGCGCGCAGTCATTTCTGAGCAATAAAGATCGAGCAGTTCACCCTCATGGGCCCGCCGCAGTTCGTCGCCGATGCCCGTGCCGAGGAAATAGCCGATGTCGGTCATGGCATTGCCCAGCGCGACCGTCTGCCAATCAAGCACGGCAATCGGTTCGGTGCCGCCCTTAATATCGAACAGCATGTTGTCGAGCCGGAAATCACCGTGGATCAGGCACTGCGGTGTGTCCTGCCGCCCCATCCGCTCTGCATTGACCTCCGCCAGTTCCTCGCAGAGCGCCATGAATTCCGGCTCGAGGCTGTCGGCATATCGTTCGCGGAAGATTGCCTGAGCGTTGGGGTAGAGCGCGCCGATCTGGGTGATGACCTCGGGCTTGGGTTGGAGCCATTCGGTCGCCAGGATCTCAGCATGGCCCCAGCTGGGTGCATGAAGGGCCGCTGCCTGGATCACCCCGACCCGGGCATCTTCCGCCGTGCACCCGGCGATCTGGTTGCCGCCCCGCGCCGGTCCCAGGTCCTCGAACAACAGGATGAAATCGACCCCATCGGGGGCAATCTCGGCTGCAATCGTCCGCGGCACGCGCACCCCCAGGTGCTGCTGGAGCTCTCGGTAGAAGCCGACTTCCTTGGCATAGAGCCCGAACATCGCCGCCGTGCCGCGACTGGTGGGATCGGCCGCCGGGAACTTACCCGCCAGCGTCGCCGGACCGGCTCCGGGCTGGTCATAGCTGACATGGAAACGGACGCTGTCACCGACCTGGCCAGTGCCAATCGGCTCCCAGCGAATAGCGGTGACGGAACCGCGCTCAAGCAGCCCCGCAGCGCGCAGGCGCTCGGTCAGCCAGGCAGGCGCAATCGAATCTGGGTGCGACGGTATCGCTGTCACCCGGCCCTCTCCTCCGGTCGTTTAAACGAACGGTTAAACGACTGGAGCGGGGTTTGGCAATGGGCTTAGGCCAGAGAGCCTAGGCAAGCCGCCCAAATGCGGCTGCCCCGGCATAGCGCGCGGCATCGCCCAGCTCTTCCTCGATGCGGATAAGCTGGTTGTACTTGGCGAGCCGGTCCGAACGGGCGAGCGAGCCGGTCTTGATCTGGCCGCAGTTGGTGGCAACCGCCAGGTCGGCAATGGTCGCATCCTCGGTTTCGCCCGAACGGTGCGACATGACGGCGGTGTAGCCATTGCGCTGGGCAATGCTGACCGCGTCGAGCGTTTCCGACAGCGAGCCGATCTGGTTGACCTTGACCAGCAGCGAATTGGCCAGGCCCTTGCCGATGCCCATGGTCAGGCGCTTGGGGTTAGTCACGAACAGGTCATCGCCGACCAGCTGGACCTGGTGGCCGATCTTGTCGGTCACGGCCTTCCAGCCTTCGAAATCGTCCTCGCTCATGCCGTCTTCGATCGAGATGATCGGGTAATCGGCGCAGAGCGCGGCGAGGTAATCGGCCATCTCGACCGGGCTGAGCGAGAGGCCCTCGCCACTGATCTCGTACTTGCCGTTCTTGAAGAACTCGGTCGCGGCGCAGTCGAGCGCCAGCTTGATGTCGGTCCCGGCCTTGAACCCGGCCTTCTCGACCGAAGCCATGATGAAATCGAGCGCAGCGCGGGTGCTGGAGAGGTTCGGGGCAAAGCCGCCCTCATCGCCCACCGCGGTCGCCAGGCCCTTTTCGTGGAGCCCCTTCTTGAGGGTGTGGAACACTTCTGCGCCCCAACGCACCGCCTCAGCCAGAGTCGGTGCGCCGACCGGCATGATCATGAATTCCTGGAAGTCGATCGGGTTGTCGGCATGTTCGCCGCCGTTGATGATGTTCATCATCGGCACCGGCA
>DKII01000171.1:0-160 GCA_002454125.1 Novosphingobium sp. UBA6722 | reverse complement strand
CATCGGCACCGGCAGGACATGGGCGGAAACTCCGCCGACATAGCTGTAGAGCGGCAGACCGCGGGCATTGGCCGCCGCCTTGGCCACGGCCAGCGAGGTGCCGAGGATCGCGTTGGCACCCAGGCGGGCCTTGTTTTCGGTTCCGTCCAGCTCGATCATC
>DKII01000015.1:22272-73600 GCA_002454125.1 Novosphingobium sp. UBA6722 | reverse complement strand
CAGCGGCCGGGGCCGGACGCGGCGCGGGTGCGGGGCGAGGCGCAGCCTCAGCCTTGGGTGCGCGCGGTGCCGGAGCGGGCGCGGCTTCCTTTTCGTTCGGCTTGACCGGGCTGGGACGGGCCTTCAGGCCAAGGCGGTGCGCCTTGCCGATGACGGCATTGCGGCTGACCCCGCCGAGTTCCTCGGCGATCTGGCTGGCGGTCGCGCCGCCTTCCCACATCTTGGTCAGTTTTTCGATCCGTTCGTCGGTCCAGCTCATGCCCGTGTCACTTCCCTGTCACCCCTTCTGTGGGGCCTTGCGCTTGCCATTCGTGCGACCTGCCGATAGTCGCCCTATCATGGCCGATCAACTTGTATCCCCCAGCGTCAACGCCGCTGCCCAGAAGCCCGATGCGGGTCTGGGACAAAGCACATTTCCGGCCCAGGGAGTGCCCGTATTCCACCGGTTCAACCGGTTGGGGCTGTGGACGCTCTATATGAAGGAAGTGCGCCGGTTTTTCAAGGTGCAGACCCAGACGATCTGGGCCCCGGCGATAACAACGCTGCTGTTCCTGGTGATCTTCACCGTTGCCATGGGCCGCGAAGGCCGGATGTTGCTGGGCGTCAATTTTGCCACCTTCATCGCCCCGGGCCTGATCGTGATGGGCATGATGCAGAATGCCTTCGCCAATTCGAGCTTCAGTTTCCTGGCCGGGAAGATCCAGGGCACGATCATCGATTACCTGATGCCGCCGCTGTCCAATGCCGAACTGATGCTGGCGCTGATCGGCGCGGCGGTGACCCGCGCGGTGTTGGTTGGCCTGGCGCTCTATGGCGCAATGCTGCTGTGGCCAGGGGTGCACCTGACCTTCGCGCACCCCTGGGCGATTGCCTGGTTCGGACTGATGGGGGCGATAATGCTGGCCACGGTCGGCCTGCTGACCTCGCTCTGGGCGGAAAAGTTCGATCATAATGCGGCCGTCACCAACTTCGTGATCGCGCCGCTCTCGCTGTTGTCTGGCACGTTTTATGTGATCGATAACCTGGCGCCGCTGTTCCAGACGATCAGCCGCCTGAACCCGTTCTTCTACGTGATCTCGGGCTTCCGCTTCGGCTTCCTGGGACAGAGCGACATTGGCGATACCAACCTGGCCGTGCTGCACGGCGCGCTGGGGCTGGGCGTGCTCAACCTGGCGCTGGCCGGCCTGGTCTATGGCCTGCTGCGCAGCGGCTGGAAGCTGAAGGGCTGATGCCACGGAGCCGGGAGAGCTGGGCCCGGCTGACCGCCGCAATCATTGCGGCAGCGACCCTGCTGGCGATGATCCCGCCGGTACTGGGCAATCTCGACAAGCAGGGCGGCCTGCTCGGCGCGCTGTGGTGGCTTGGCCGGTTCTTCACGATCCTGACCAATCTGGCGATCGGGGCGGTCTTCGCCCGCATCGCCTGGCGCGGTTCGCTGTCGGTCTCGCCGCTGCTGGAGGGCGGAGTGATGCTGGCGATCGTATTGGTCGGGCTGGTCTTCAATCTGCTGCTGCCCGGGCTGCAGCACGCGACCTGGGCTGACTATCTGGGGGACAAGGTCCATCACGTGATCGTGCCGTTGGCCGTGCCGCTGTGGTGGCTGGTCTTTGCCCCGCACGGCCGGCTAAGCTGGCGCTCACCGCTCGCCTGGGCACTCTATCCGCTCGCCTACGCTGCCTATGTCATAACCCGCGCGCAGTTTGAGCCGGCCGGGACCCCAGCGCGCTACCCCTACTTCTTTATGGATGTCGACACGTTCGGCTGGGCCGCCGCAATCGGCAACATGGCGGCAATCGCCTTGGGCTTCGTGCTGGTTGGCTGGCTGGCCGTGTGGATCGACCGGCGGCTCGGCTGAGGAGCGCTCAGTGCGACATTGAACGGCGCAGGCGATAGCGCCCGTTCCGGAAATCCTCGAACAATTCATCCAGCGAGGGATGATCGACCGGGCCGCCATCGCCATCGGCCAGCAGGTTCTGCTGGCTGACATAGGCGACATAGCTGCTGTCCCCATTCTCGGCGAGGAGGTGGTAGAACGGCTGTTCGCGATGCGGCCGCACTTCCTTGGGGATCGATTCGTACCATTCCTCGCTGTTGGCGAAGACCGGATCGATATCGAAGACCACGCCGCGGAAATCGAACACGCGGTGGCGCACCACATCGCCGATCCCGAACCGCGCCTTGGCGCGCTGCGGGGCGTCGACATGCTTGCCAGCCTGCGGAGAAAAGAAGGTCGCCCGTTCCATCTTGGGCAATATAGGCATTGTGCAGCCGCGAAACAACGCCGGGTTTTCTGCGATCCCCCGATTTCACGCGAGAAGGGCTTGGCAAGCCGGGGTTCATCGGCTAACCGCGCGCTTCCCGACCGGGGGCCGGCCCTTGCGCCCGCCCCGATCACTTCTGCGGAGAGGTGGCAGAGAGGTCGAATGCGCCGCACTCGAAATGCGGTGTACGGGTAACCGTACCGTGGGTTCGAATCCCACCCTCTCCGCCACTCAAGCCAACCATCGGGTTCAAGCCGTCTGCCAATCCGGCATAGTCCTTGTGGCTATCGTGCCGGTTTTTTGATCCGACTTTTCAATCGTTGAGAAAACGCACGATCTCGTCCAGCGGTGCCCGAGGATTGGGAAAGCTGTTGATGGGCGCCGTAGGGTCCGGATAGCCAATCGCGAGACCGCAAAAGAAGATGTGATCGGGCGGGATATCCGCCACGCGCTTGACGGTTTCAGGATAGGTTGACCAGGCTTCCTGCGCGCAGGACCCAAGGCCTGCTTCGACCAGCAGTAGCATCAGGGTCTGCAGCCACATGCCCAGATCGGCCCATTGCGGTTTCCCCATCCAGTGCGGCGTGTGAACCAGCAGGCCGACCGGCGCTCCGAAGAAATCGAAATTGCGGGCGACTGCAGCCATTCGTGCCGCCTTGTCTTCGCGCCCGATACCCAGCGCGGCGTACATGGCCTCGCCATTGCTGCCGCGCCGGCTGCGCCAGGGGTCAGGCAAGTCGGAAGGATAGATCTGGTACTCGGGCGCCTCCACGCCGTCACGCCCCTTCAGCATGGCGGCCCGGGTTTCCTGCCGCAGCAGGTCGAGCCGTTTTCCGCTGAGGACGGTGGCGTGCCAGGGCTGCAGGTTGCCGCCGGATGGGGAGAGGCGGGCCTTGTCGAGCAGGTCGCGCAACAGCGCGGGATCTACTGGCCGGCTATCAAATGCCCGGATCGATCTCCGCGCAACAACGGCCTCGCTTACGGTCATCGCTTCCATCTTAGCGGCCACTCCAGTTGGGTTCTCGTTTTTCCATGAAGGCGCGGGGGCCTTCGCGGGCGTCCTCGCTGCTGGCGACGCGAAGCATGGCGGCGTCATTGGCAGCCCACAGCGCTGCCTCATCCGCAGTGCTGGCGGCCCGGGCCAGGGCGAGGCTCTCGCGCAGCGCGAGGGGCGCATTGCGCGCAATCCGTTCGGCGAGGCCGAGGGCGGCGGGCAGCACTTCTTCCGGGCTGATCAGCCGGTTGATCAGGCCATGCGCCTGCGCCGTGGCGGCCGCGATGGGATCCCCGGTCATTAGCGCCTCGATCGCCAGCGCCCGGGGGAGTAGGCGCGGAAGCCGGATCGCACCGCCTGCCATTGCCATCAGGCCGCGCTTTACTTCCGGCAATCCGAACAGCGCCTTGTCCGATGCGACGATCATTTCGCAAGCCAGGGCGATCTCGAAGCCGCCGCCCATGGCCGGGCCGTCGACCGCAGCGATCCACGGCTTGGCGCGCGGCGCACGGACGAAGCCGGCGAAACCATAGTCCGGGTCGACCAGATCGGCGCCGCCGCCACGGGCGATCTCGGCAAGATCGGCACCGGCGCAAAACATGCCAGGGGTGCTCGATCCGAGTACAGCAATGGCAATCGACGGAGACCGATCGATCTCGTCGATGGTCCAGCGCAAGGCGCGCGCGACGTTGCCGTTGATGGCATTCCGGCTGTCAGGCCGGTTGAGCAGGACTGTGGCAACCTGGCCCGTCACCTGGAACAGAACGTCCTGGCCCACACTCTCCGGGCGTGCATCGGCATTCATGCGGGTGATCCTCCATTTGCCAGAACCAGATCGCTGCCTTTGTCGCCAATCATGATGGCGGCTGCATTGGTATTGCCGGAGATGAGGCGGGGCATGACCGAGGCATCGATCACGCGCAGCCCTTCGACCCCGCGTACGCGCAGCTGGGGATCGGTGACGGCTGCTTCATCCAGGCCCATCCGGCAGGTCCCGACGGGGTGGTAACCGGTGTTTCCGGTCCGCCGGGCATAATCTAGCAAGGCTTCATCATCGGCTGCCGCTGGGCCAGGGTAGGCTTCCCGTTCAATCAGCCGGGCGAGCGATGGCGCTTCGGCCAGCGTCCGGGTCATCCGCATGGCTTTCAGCGAAAGCTCGCGGTCGGCCCTGGCCTCAAGATAATTGTGCACGATCTCCGGCACGGCGCGGGGATCGGGGCTGGCCAGCCTGACGTGCCCTCTCGATTCCGGGCGCAGCACAGTCGGGGCAAGGGTGAGGCCGGGATAGGTTGAAAGCTGCGGCTTGCCGTCGGCCGAGGCGCTGTCCAGTTCGCCGCTGACCGGCAGGCAATGGAACTGGATGTCCGGCTGATCGAGACCGGGGTCGGATTTGACGAAGGCACCGGTCTGGGCGGCCGGGATCGTCATGGCGCCCTGACGCGTCGCGAAATAGCGCAGCACATTCCAGACCAGCCGCGCGCCGGACAGTTCGCGGTTGTAACTGAAGGCTTCCGGGTTGAGCTGCCAGCTCATGGGCAGGATGTAGTGGTCCTGCAGGTCGGCCCCGACCGCGGCGCAATCGCTGATTACAGGAATGCCGAGATCAACAAGATGCTGGGCCGGGCCTATGCCGGACAGCATCAGCAATTTTGGGCTGTGATAGGCACCCGCCGCCAGAATGACTTCCCGGCGGGCGCTGACGATCCGGTTTTCGCCGTCACGTTCCAGTTCGACGCCGATGGCTCGCTTGCCCTCGAACACCACCCGGTTACAGTGCGCTTCGGTCAGCACGGTCAGGTTGGCCCGGCCCATCACCGGGCGCAGATAGGCATCGGCGGCCGAACAGCGCCGCCCGTTGGCCATGGTGGTCTGATAATAGAACGCGCCGGTTTGCTCGGCTCCGTTGTAGTCCGGGTTCAGCGGAACGCCGATCTCGGCAAAGGCGGCCAACACCGCATCATTGGTGGGGTCGCGGTGGCGCAATTCTTCGACGCGCAGCGGCCCGTTGTCGCCGCGCAATTCATCGCTTTTGCCGGCATAGGTTTCAGCGCGGCGGAAGTAGGGGGCAACATCGGCCCAGCTCCACCCGATCGCACCCAGGTTGCTCCAGCTGTCGTAATCAGCTTGCTGTCCGCGAACGTAGATCAGGCCGTTGATGTTGGAAGAGCCGCCCAGTCCGCGTCCGCGCGGCAGCAGCATTTGCCGCCCGCCGATGCCGGGTTCCGCTGTGCTGGAATAGTGCCAGGAATGGCCGAACTCGGCAGTGGTCTTGCCGTAGCCCGCCGGCATGGTGACGAAGGGACTGGTGCCATTGCCACCGGCCTCGATCAGGATGACCCGATTGGCCGGGTCGGCGGAAAGGCGGTTGGCCAGGACGCAGCCTGCGGATCCGGCACCAACGATCACATAGTCGGCTTCCACCCTTTCGACCTCCCTGTCCCCGGCCAGTTGCGGTTGCGCCCGGAATGGGCGGCGAACGCATTCCGGGCCGTCTGGCGGGCTGTTATAAAGCGGGCGAGGATTGCTGGAGAGGACCTCGATGCCCATTTTGAGCCGTGCCCTTAGTCTTGGCCTTGGCCTGCTGGCCCTGGGAGCTGGAACCCTTCAGGCCCAACCGGGTCTGCCATCGGCAGCGACTGCTGCGCGTCCGGCAACGGCTGCGACGCGGGCCGTGCTGGCCGAGGCCGCGAAATCTCTGCCTCCTGAAGACGGTGCAGACTTCGAATTCGCCAACCGTGGCTTCATCGCCACCTGGCCCGAGGCGGTGATCCGCCAGGCCAATGGCAAACCCTCGTTCGACCTGTCCGGTAATGACTTCATCGAAGGTCCGGCGCCCGATACCGTCAATCCCGCGCTATGGCGCCAGAACCGCGTGCTGCGCGCCGAGGGGCTCTTCCGGCTTGCTCCCGGGCTCTACCAGGTCCGCAATTTCGACAACAGCAACGTATCGTTCATTGAAACGCCGCGCGGCTGGATCGTGATCGATCCGCTGACGGTGGAGGAGGTGGCCAAGGCTGCCTTTGACCTGCTGAAGAAGCATGTCGCGGACAAGCCGGTGCTGGCGGTGATCTATACCCATGGCCATACCGATCATTTCGCCGGTGCCACCGGGATCATCGATCCGCGCGATGTTGCGGCGGGCAAGATTCAGGTGATCGCGCCCAAGGGCTTCGTGGAAGAGGTCATCAGCGAATGGATGCTGGCAGGCACGGCAATGGGGCGCCGGGCCTTCTACCAGTTCGGCTATTTCCTGCCGCGCGGCCCCCAGGGCCATGCCGGCATGGGCATGGGCACGGCGATCGCGGCGGGCAAGCAAGGCTTCATCCCGCCAACGCTGGAAATCGAACGCACCGGCCAAAGCGTCACGATCGACGGGGTAGAGCTGGTCTTCCAGATGACCCCGGGGGCCGAAGCACCGACCGAATTCAACCTCTGGATCCCTTCGCTGAAGGCGTTGTGCCTGGCCGAAACTGCCACTTCGACCCTGCACAACGTGCAAACCCTGCGCGGCGCCAAGGTGCGCGATGCCAAGGCCTGGGCCGATTATCTGACTGAAGCGCTGCGGATGTGGGGCGGCCAGGCCGAGCTCAGCTTTGCCTCGCACCACTGGCCGCGCTTTGGCACCACGGCGGTTGTTCAACACATTACCCACCAACGCGATGCCTACAAATTCATCCATGATCAGGCGGTACGCCGGATGAACCAGGGGCAGACGCCGACCGAGATCGCCGAGGGTCTGAAGCTGCCTCCGGCGCTGCGCAACGACTGGTCGGTTCGCGAATACTACGGGACCGTCAGCCACAACGCCAAGGCGGTCTACGATCGCTACATGGGCTGGTACGATGGGGTTCCGGCCAACCTCAATCCGCTTCCTCCGGGCGAAAAGGCCAAGCGGATGGTGCGGACAATGGGCGGGGCCAAGGCCTTGCACAAGCAAGCCAAAGCCGCCTTTGCGGCTGGCGACTATCGCTGGTCGGTCGAACTGGCCAATTATGGCGTCTTTGCCGATCCGCAGGACCGCATCGCCCGTAACCTGCTAGCCGATAGCTACGAACAGCTGGGCTATCAGGCCGAAAGCGGGATCTGGCGCAACATCTACCTGACCGGCGCCCGAGAGCTTCGGCAGGGCAGCCCGGATGGCTTTGCCGAGGGTGGGCCGAGCTACCTGATGATGGCGACGCCGCTTGGCAGCTTCCTGGACCTGCTGGCGACAACCCTGGTGCCAGAGCGCGCCGGAGAGACCCGGCTTGGTTTCAACCTTGTCGATAGTATCAGTGGCGATCGCTTTGCTGTGTCGCTCGGTAACTCGGTCCTCGTCAGCGAAAAGGGCCAGACCCTGGCCGGCGCTCCAACGTTGACCGGGCCAAAGCCCGTCCTGCTCGGGATCCTGTTCCGCCAGGTGCCGCTCGACCGGATGGTTGCTGCGGGGCAAGTGACAATGGCCGGCGATCCCGCCCCGATCCAACAGCTTCTGCCGATGCTGGAGCAGCCCAAGCTGGACTTCAACATCATCGAGCCCTGATCGTCCGGCAGGCAGCGGTTGTCGGCAGGGCTATGAAGGCATAAACCGGTCAGCGGCACCGGCCTTTCCTACCGGGCCGGGCTGACGGGAGCGGACAGTGGCAGGCGACCGCCTGGAGCGCAATTTCGGCAAGCTGCATGCCTTGCACGTCTCGGCATTCACGCGGCACCTGATCGAATGTCGCCGCGCCTGCGATGGCGATCTCGACCTGTTCCTGGTCTTGACCATCATCGGTGAGCGTACCTTCAGCCCGCGGTTTGCGCCCGACGCCATGAGCCACACCGAGTTCCTGGAAGGGACCGTCGAATCGGTCGAGCCGCTGGCCATCAACCTCCAGTCGATCGCCGACTACAGCGGCATCCCGCGCGAGACTGTACGCCGCAAGGTCGAGCAGCTGATCGCCAAGGGCTGGGTACGGCGCGACGAGCTGCGCTTCGTGACCGCGACCGATCAGGCCAATGAAGAACTGCGCGACCTGACTGCCAGCACGCTGCGCTACCTGCGCGAGATGGAGTCGGCACTTGCCGCCTGCGGCAACGACTGACGCCAGCGCCGCCCATCTGCAGACTGAATCCCCGATTCCGGCGATCTGGCCGGCAAATCCGACACATTCCCGCATGATCAGAGGTAATCTCTGGCGTATTGCGCAACAGCAGTTGACATTTTTTACGCAAATGTGCATTCGGGTCCCATCTCAAGCCTGAAAACCAAGGTTGAGGGGAGGAATCATGAAAGTTGCTCAAAGCCCGCGTGTTGCCGTTCGCCTGATGCTGGGCGCCAGCCTGCTTGCCGTTGCCAGCCCCGCTTTCGCTCAGGAAGCTGCCGATGAAGGCGGGCTCGACGAGATCGTCGTGACCGCACAGAAGCGCGAGCAGAACCTGCAGGACGTGCCGATCGCGATCAGCGCCATTGGCTCGGAAAAGCTTGAGCGGCTCAACGTCCGCGATACCCGCGATCTCAGCGGCCTTGCCCCGAACGTGACGATTGTCCAGGGCACCACCAGCAATTCGGCTGCGGTCATCTCGATCCGCGGCATCACCTCCCCGGCCAGCGAATCGTTCGGTCTCGACCAGGCTAACGCCCTCTACGTCGATGGGGTCTACATCGCGCGTTCGGGCGCCAGCGCGCTCGACGTGATGGATATTGAACGCGTCGAAGTGCTGCGCGGCNNCGCTGCAGGACGTGCCGGTGGCCGTGACGGCGCTGACGGCCGAGCAGTTGGAGAAGCTGGCCATCAAGGACCTGGGCGATCTGCAGGGCCAGGTGCCCAACCTGACCATCTACGCCGCGCGTGGCAGCAACACCACCATCACCACCTTCATCCGCGGCGTGGGCCAGGCCGACCCGCTGTGGGGTGTGGACCCGGGCGTGGGCATCTACTTCGACGACGTCTACATCGCCCGCCCGCAGGGCGCGCTGCTGGACGTGTACGACGTGCAGCGCGTGGAGGTGCTGCGCGGCCCGCAGGGCACGCTGTTCGGCCGTAACTCGACCGGCGGCGCAATCGCTTTCATCAGCCGCGATCCGTCGGACGAGCTGCGCGTTGCCGCTCGCGGCGGCTATGGCAATTACGGTGCCTGGAATGCCAAGGTTTCGCTCGATACCGGCGAGCTTTTCGGGGGGCTCAAGACCAGCTTCTCCTACTCGCGCAATCAGCGCAACGGCACTGTCGACAACATCCTGCAGGCAGATGATTCCAAGGACCCTGGCGCCCGCAAGACGGACGCCATCCGGGCCGCGGCCAAGCTGGACATCGGCGGAACGGGCAGCATCCGGTACATCTTCGACTGGTCGAAGACGACGGGCCGGAATGTCGCCTTCCAGTTGACCAATGTTGCAGACGGCACTTTCCGTGCGCCGCTGGTGGTCAATGGCCAGCCGGGCATCACCCAGACGCAGCAGGCCCCGGTCCAGCAGTACCTGGCCGGCGCGACCTTCCTTAACCCGGCCTGCGCCGCACTTTCGGCGCCGACCCGGGTCTATCGTGACACGATCTGCCTTGATGCCGATCAGGACGCGATCGACGAAGTGCAGGGCCACAACCTGCAGCTCCAGAACGACTTCGGCGGGTTCAAGATCAAGATGACCGCTGGCTACCGCAAGTGGGACAGCATTTCGAAGAGCTCGGACCTTGATGGCCTGGGCACCTTCCGCGGCCCGCTGTTCAGCAACGCGACCCTGTTCAATGGCATGCCGGCCTCGCTGCTGGCCTTCATTCCGACCATCCCGGCAGCGTTCCGTCCGTTCATCGCAGCTTCGCCGGTGCCGACGACCACGCAGGGCCTGTTCGACACCAACAATGTCCGCAAGCACCAGCAGTTCAGCCAGGAAATCGAAGTTTCGGGCGACAGCGATGTGCTCGACTGGGTCGTCGGCGGCTTCTACTTCTGGGAAAAGGGAAGCGAGAACAACCCGCAGAATTCGGGCTTCGTGCTTGATACCAACCAGGTCTTCACGGCCAACTTTGGCGGGCTGGGGCCCTTGTTTGTCGCCGCCAACCCGGCGCGTTATCGCCTGGTCGTGACCAACGGCCTGCTGCGTTACACCACCCGCGCTGAATCGACCGCGCTCTATGGCCAGGCGACTTACTATGTCGGCGGCCGCGATGGCCAGCTCAGCCTGACCGGTGGTCTGCGCTATACCTGGGACAACAAGTCGATCATCCGCCTGCAGACCGGTGCAACGGCGCTGGCCGTGCCCGATCAGGGCAAGGGCAACTTCAGCCGCCTGACCTGGAATGCGATGGCCCGCTATGAGTTCACCGACGATGTGTCGATGTATCTGCGGGCGGCCAGCGGTTATCGTTCGGGCGGCTTCAACGCGCCCGATACCAGCCAGGCCGGCACCAGCACGATGCTGCCCTTCGATTCCGAAACGATCGTGTCCTACGAAGCGGGGATCAAGGCGGAACTGTTCGATCGCCACCTGCGGGTGAACCTGGCCGGCTATCGCAACCAGTTCAAGAACCTGGCCGCCAATATCCCGGTCGTCACCTCGACCCCTGGCGTGTTCGGTTCGCGCATCGTCAACGTCGGCAAGGTCAATTACACCGGCTTCGAAGTCGAAGCCCGGGCGGTGATCAACGATTACCTCTCGATCGACGGGACCTTCGGTTACGTGGACGTGGACTACAAGGAGTTCCTGGTTCCGACCTCGGGTGCGGTAGGCGCGCCGATCGTGGATATCGCCTCGATCGCCCGCGAAGGCTACACCTCGCGCTACACCGGCAACATTGCCGCCAACCTGCGCGTGCCGCTGAGCGACAACGGCATGACCCTGAATGCGCGGGTCGGCTACACCTATGAATCGCCGAAATACAGTTTCTCCAACACGATCTCGACGCCGTTCAATGAACAGCTGCGGTCCGATCCGAAGAAGCAGATCGATGCCCAGATCTCGATCGACGGCATTCAGGTCGCGGGCGGCGAAGCCCAGCTCATGGTCTGGGGCAAGAACCTGACCAACCGGCACGAATTCGCCCGCGGGATCGATTTCGGTGCGCTCGGCTATGCCGGCGGCTACTACGCTGATCCGCGCACCTATGGCGTGACGCTGGGCCTGAAGTTCTAAGGGACTGAAGCCAGCCCGCCTGACGGGAAAACAGGGCGGGGGTGTCAGCCGGTTCGATCAGGACCGGAAGGCACCCCCGCTCTTCGTTTGCTGGGCGATGACAGGCCGAACGGCCCGGCATGCGGACGCACGGACGCAGGCGCTAAAGGCGCCCTGGTGCTCGCGCTATTGAGGTATCAGGCGGTCAGCCGCCGCGCCGCTTCCGCCCCGCCGCGGATTGCGCCTTCGATGTAACCCACGCCATTGCAGTCACCCACGGTCTCGACCGTGAAGCCCGCGGTGCGCAGCCGGTCGGCCAGGGCGGTATCGGCCTCTGCCCCCATCGCCACGATGACATGGTCGGCCGGAACAGTCTGGAGATCGCCCGCAGCATTGGTAAAGGTCACGGCATCGGCGCCGATCGCGATATCTTTCGCCCCGCCATGCAGCGCGACGCCATGTTCCTTGAGCTCGGCCAGGATCCGCATCCGCCGGACCAGCAACAGGCCCTTCCCCAGGCGCGGGGCCGGTTCGATCACGGTTACCTTGCGGCCCCGCTCGTGCAGGAACTCGGCCAGTTCGATCCCGACCAGTTCGCCGCCAATGATTGCCACGTGCTCGCCCAATGGCATCCAGGCCTTGGTCGCGGTGCGCACGAAATCGAGGTTCGCGGTCAGCCCGGTCGCCGCGCCTACCATGGTCGCCAGCCGGGTCATCAGGCCGGTCTTGCGCTTCAGCTCATCCGAATTCTCGCCCAGCAGCATCCGGCGCATGTCTTCACCGCTGAAGACATGGGGCAGGTCATTGCCCGGCAGTTCCGGCATGTCGCGCCGTGCGCCCGTCGCGACGATCACGGCATCGGGCGCCAGGCTGCGCAGCAGCACTTCATCCGCCGTGGTCTCGAGCCGCACTTCAATATTCGAGCGGGCCACGCGCTCGATCAGCCAGTCGAGCAGGCGCTCGTTGGCTGGATAGGCGAGGGAGGCGATCCGCAGGGTTCCGCCCAGGCGCGCGCCTTTTTCGAGCAGGGTTACCCGATTGCCGGCATCGGCCAGACGGCAGGCAGCTTCCATGCCGCCCGGACCGCCGCCAATGACGACATAGTGCTTGCCAGTGACTGTCGGTGCCACCTCCTCACATTCGAAGCCGGTCTCCGGATTGACCGCGCAGCGTAGCGGCTGGCGGACATAGGCGGTCGATACGCAAGTGTAGCAATAGATGCAGGGCCGGATCATCTCCGGGGCATTGCCGGCCAGCTTTGCCGGCAGCGCCGGATCGGCCAGCAGCTTGCGGCCCATCGCCAGGAAATCATACTTGCCCGCAGCAATGTGCGCATCCGCCGCCTCGACCTCGACTCGGCCAGAGGCGATTACCGGCACCTTGACCGCCGCCTTGATCGCGGCGGCTGCAGGCACGTTGGTTTCCGGCTCGTGCGGGATGTTGGAGGCGGAGTGCAGCTTGCCCTTGCCCGTGTCGTGGTAAGCCGAAACAGTGATCGCATCGACCCCGGCGGCCGCGACCATCCGCGCCGCCTCGGTCGCCAGGTCCAGCGTAATGCCGCCGTCCTTGCCGTATTCGACGGAGTCCAGCTTGACCCAGACCGGGAAGTCCGGCCCGACCGCATCGCGCACCGCGCCGATCACTCGCAGCAGCAGCCGTGCACGGTTTTCCAATGGGCCGCCGTATTCGTCGGTGCGGCTGTTGGTCTTGGGCGACATGAACGAGGACAACAGGTAGCCGTGGCCGCCGTGGATCTCGATCGCGTCGAACCCGGCGGTCTTGGCCCGGGCGGCAGCGGCGCCGAACTGGCTGACCACCAGGTCGATGTCGGCTGGTTCCAGCAGCTTGATCCGCGGCATCTTGCCAGAGAAGCCGGCCATTTCCTCGGGCAGGAAATAGTCGATGAAATCGCCCTGCATTGGTGGCGGGTAACACGGCGCCCACAGTTCCTGATCGAACGCATCGGACGAATAGCCGGCCACCAGCCCGCCGTGATGCAGTTGGGCCGCGATCTTGGCCCCGTGCCGGTGGACCCGCTCGGTCAGGGCCTGCAGGCTGGGCAGGAAGCGATCGTCGGAAATGGCGGTTTGGTTCGGTTGCACGGCACCGACCGGCCAGGCGACCCCGGCGACGCCCGAGATGATCAGGCCGGCGCCGCCCCTGGCTTGGGCTTCGTGATAGGCAAGCAGGCGTTCACCCACATGGCCGTCTGCTTCGGACAGGCTGACCCCCATGGCGGTCACGATGATCCGGTTGCGCAGCTCCATCGATCCGATGCGTCCTGCAGACAGCAAGTGCGCGGTGCCAGCCATGCCGTTCAACTCCTCGATCCCTTGGTGCAGCTTTGTCGCAGGTGGTGATGCGGGTCAATGCGATTCGACACTTTGACTGGTCCGATAGTCCGCATAGTGTGAGATATTCCGGTATCTAGATCGCGATATGCGTTAAAACAGTGCATCATAATTACGCGAACATCGGCTGATTTGATTCCGGTCAATGTTTCGCAGCCCGTCTCCGACCTAGCCTCTGCTCGCAATCAAGGTGGAGGACCGGGATGGACATTGCAGCACTTGGCTATGTGGTCGTCCAAGCGCGCGATCCGGAGCAGTGGCGGCATTTCGGTCAGGACGTGCTGGGCATGGCCGCGCATGATCTGCCAGGCGGGCTTGGACTGAAGATGGACGAGCGGGCTGGGCGGGTCTTCATCGCACCGGGTGCGGCCGATTGCTATTTCGCCTCCGGCTGGGAACTGCGCAGCGAGGCTGCCTTCAAGGCTGCCTGCGATCAGCTGAAGTCGAGCGGTATCGTATTCCATGCCGGAACTGCCGCAGAGATTGCGCTCCGCCATGTCTTCGACATGGTCTGGCTGCTCGATCCCTCGGGTAATCGGCACGAGCTGGCCTGGGGCTACCAGACCGACTTCGCCCGGTTCGTATCGCCGGCAGGCGTGCCGCGCTTCGTGACCGGCGAACTGGGGCTGGGTCACATGGTCCTGCCCGCGCCCAGGATTGCCGCAACTCGCACCTTCCTGATGGAGGTGCTGGGCTTCGGTCTGTCGGACATCCTGATCCACCGCCCGGTGCCCGGCATCGCGCAGCGGATCGATTTCATGCATTGCGGCAACGGCCGCCATCACAGCCTGGCGCTGTTCGAGGGCGAGGTTCCTTCGGGCTGTGTCCACCTGATGTTTGAGGTCGACAGCCTGGACGAGGTTGGCCGCGCCTATGACCGGATGCTGGCCAGTGGCGTGCGGCTGATGGCGACGCTGGGCAAGCACGCCAACGATCACATGACCAGCTTCTACTTCATGTCCCCCGGCGGCTTCGCGATCGAATACGGCTTCGGCGGGCGGACGATCGACTGGGATCACCACACCGTTTTTGAAAGCACCTCGGTCAGCCTGTGGGGCCACGATTTCAGCGTTGGCTTCGGGGCCGATGAACAGGCTGCCCTGGCTGACGCAGCCTGACCATTTCAGCGGGAGAACACCCATGCAGACCAATGCCGCCAAGACTGACCTCACCCAGACCCTGGTTGACCGAGCCCGCGCCATGCTGCCCGCGCTGCGCGAACGCGCGCAGCAGTGCGAGGACGAGTGCAAGGTGCCCGATGCGACGATCCGGGATTTCCAGGAGGCCGGCTTCTTCAAGATCCTCCAGCCGCGCCGCTGGGGCGGTTACGAGCTTGATCCGCAAAGCTTCTATGCCGTGCAGATGACATTGGCCGAGGCCTGCATGAGCTCGGCCTGGGTGCTGGGCGTGGTCGCGGTCCACAACTGGCAGCTCGCCCTGTTCGATGCCCAGGCCCAGGCCGATGTCTGGGGTGATGATCCCACTGTCCTCATATCATCCTCCTACATGCCGCGCGCCGAAGTTGCCCCGGTCGAGGGCGGCTACCGGATCAGTGGGCGCTGGGGTTTCTCATCGGGGGTCGACCATTGCCAGTGGGCTTTCCTGGGCGGGCTGGTGCCCGATCCCGAAGGCGGTCCGCCGGACTATCGCACCTTCCTCGTCCCGCGCAGTGACTTCGTCGTTGACCGGGTCTGGGACACTCTGGGCCTGCGCGGCACTGGCAGCCAGGACGTGGTGGTCAAGGACGCTTTTGTCCCGGCCTATCGCACGCACCGTTCCAAGGACGGCTTCCAGACCACCAGCCCGGGATTGAAGGTCAACGATGCGCCACTGTACAAGCTGCCGTTTGGGCAGATCTTCGTGCGGGCGGTCTCCTCCTCGGCGATCGGGGCGCTCAAGGGCGCGCTCGATGCCTTCCGCGCCTATGGTTCGGAGCGGGTGAGCTCGAACGACTTCTCACGCACGGCCAACGATCCCGATGCCCAGCGCGTGATTGCCGAAACCGCTGCTGCGGTGGACGAGATGCAGCTGGTGCTGAACCGCAACTTCGATGTGCTGATGGGCCAGGCCTCGGCTGGCGCTGACTATGAACTGGAGCAGCGCCTGCTGTTCCGCTTCCAGTCGGGCCAGATCCTCGATCGCTGCGCCAACCTGATCACGCGGATGTTCTATTCCTGCGGGGCGCTGGGCATCTACCGTTCCAGTCCGCTGGTCCGGGCCTTCGTCGATATCCATTCGGGCCGCACTCACGTGGCCAACAACCCCGGTTCGGTCAGCCGCAACCTCGGCGCGGTGCTGCTCGGCAATCCGAACACCGATACGTTCATCTGATCCGCGAAAGGGAGAGAAACCATGGCGAAAACTGCCGAATACGGGCTAGGCCCCCTGACCTTCCCGCGCGGCTGGTTCATGATCGCGGAAAGCGCGGAGATCGCCGACAAGCCGGTGCCGCTCCATTACTTCGGGCGTGAATTCGTGGCCTATCGCGGGGAAAGCGGGCGGGTTTACCTGGTCGACGCCTATTGCCCGCACATGCGGATCCACATCGGCCGCAATACGACCAGCTACGTCGTCAAGGACGGTGAGCAGATCCAGGGCGAATCGATCCGCTGCCCCGGCCACGGCTGGCGCTTTGGCCCGGACGGCAAGGCCGACGATATCCCCTATTCCACCCACGGCATCCCGAAGGCAGCCTGCATCAAGACCTTTCCGGTGGTCGAGCGCGCTGGCTGCATCTGGATGTGGCATGACGAGGAAGGCGGCCAGCCGGACTTCGACCTGCCGCTGTTCCCCGAATGGGACATGGAGGGTGAGGGTTGGGTCCGCTGGCGGATCGATCACCTGGGCACCCTGCCGATCCACCCGCAGGAGATTGTCGACAACATGGTCGACGTGGCGCACTTCGTGCCGGTCCACGGCAGCAAGGACATCGTCTACTTCGAGAACGAGTTTCGCGATCACCTGATCTTTCAGCGCTTCGGTGCCGGGCATCGCACCCTGGTTACCGACAGCAACGCCGACGTGCTGATCAACGACACCTGGTACACCGGCCCCGGCATCCTGCTTTCGCGAATGGAGGGCCAGCATCCCTCGATTATCATGATCTGCAACACGCCGGTCGAGGATGGCGAAGTACGGGTGTGGTACGCATTGATGGTCAAGGTGGGCGATGGCCCCGCCGACGAGGCCGGGGTGTCGATGGCGCGGTCCTATCAGGACGTTGCGCTGGACGCTTTTGCCCAGGACTTCGAGGTCTGGAAGTACAAGGAACCGGCCCTCACCATCATGCAGATCCCCGATGACGGGCCGTTCCACAAGGAACGGATCTGGTACCGGCAATTCTACAACCCCCGCGACAAGGCTGCGGATTTCCAGCGGCGCGTGAACGGCGTCCACACCACAATCGACAAGCGGCCCGGCGCCAAGTCCAAGGCTGCGTGAGGAGGCACCCAAGATGAACAATCCGGCAAATGCCACTGACGCCCGCACGGCCCCCGTAGCGGTCTGGCAGATCCTTGAAAAGCTGCGCGGCCAGGACCTGGTCGACTGGCGGGTTGCCCCGCTTGATGGCCGCCCCACGCCGGCCGAGCGCGGGCTGGATATCGGCTTTCCGTTCGGCTGGTACGCGGTCGAGCAGGTCGATTTCGTCGCCACCGGGCAGGTGAAGCCGCTGCGCTATTTCGCCAAGGACCTGGCGATCTGGCGCGGCGAGGATGGCCAGGTCCGCGTGACCGATGCCTGGTGCAAGCATCTGGGCGCACACATGGGCCACGGCGGCAAGGTTCACGGCAACCTGCTGGAATGCCCGTTCCACGCCTGGCGCTATGACAGCGAGGAAGGCGTGGTGAAGGAGATCCCCTATGCCAAGGCGATCCCCCCGCAGGTCAAGCGCAAGTGCCTGCGTACCTGGCCAGTGACCGAGGCCAATGGCTGGATCTGGGTCTGGTACCATCCCGACCAGAATGTCGCGCCGATGTGGGATGTGGTGGTGCACGAGGAGTACGGCGATCCGGAGTGGACCGAGTACGACATGCACGAATGGACGGTCTACGGCTCGATCCAGAACATGGCCGAGAACGGCGTCGATGTTGCCCACTTCAAGTACATTCACGGCACGGCCGACGTGCCCAAGGCCGAACTGCGCTGGGGCGAGTGGGGCCGCGGCGCCGATGTGAAGGCGCAAATGGGCACGCCCGGGGGCGTGGTCGATGGCCTGATCAGCTATGACACGATGGGTGCCGGGCAAAGCTGGGTGCGGTTTCGCGGCATCTCTGAGACGCTGCTGGTCGCCAGCCTGGTCCCGGTTGAAGAGGACGTCCTGCGGGTGCGCTATGGCTTCATGCAGCCCAAGAGCCAGGCGAGCGGCCCCGGCGCGGGTCTGGCCAAGGCGCTGATCCGCGACATCTGCAAGCAGCTCGATCAGGACAAGGTGATCTGGGACCGGATGCGGTACGAGCCCAACCCGATCATTTGCGATGGTGATGGGCCGATCCCGCAATTCCGCCAGTGGTACAGCCGGTACTACGCCGCCCTCGAAAGCGCGGGCGACCAGTCCGGTCTGCGCGCCGTCGGCTGATCTCCCCGGCTGGCGGCGGGAACGGGCCCTGGCACTGCGCTGGGGCCCGTTCTGTGTCAGCCGGCCCAGGCCGGGTAGTCAGTGTAGCCGCGCTCTTCGCCGGTATAGAGCAGCGCATAATCCGGCTTGGCCAGCGGCGCACCGGCGGCGATCCGCTCGACCAGGTCGGGATTGGCGATGAAGGCGCGCCCGAAGCTGACAGCCTCAGCCCGGCCGGTGTCGAGCAGGACCGCCGCGCTCTCCGCCTTCAGGTTGTTGTTGGCGATGATCGGTCCGTCGAAGTTGGACCGCAGCAGGTTAAGCGTGTCGCAATCGGCCAGGCCCATGTCGACGACATGGAGATAGGCCAATCCCAACGCATTCGCCGCCTTCACAAAGGGGCCAAAGGTTGCCGCCGGGTCTGACCGGTCCATCCCGTTGTAGGGGTTGCCGGGCGAAATGCGGAAGCCCACGCGCCCTGGCCCGATCGCTTCGGCCATCGCCTGCAGGACCGCGATCGGGAAGCGGATGCGGTTCTCGACCGGTCCACCATATTCGTCGGTGCGGTGGTTGCTGGCCGGGTTGAGGAACTGGTTGATCAGGTAGCCACTGGCGCAGTGCAGCTCCACCCCGTCCATCCCTGCCGCGACAGCATTGCGGGCAGCCTGGGCATATTCCGCAACAAGCGCAGGAATCTCGTCCACTGTGATTGCCCGCGGGGCCGCACAGTCGGCCGGTACGCCGTCGGGCCCGGGTACCTGGGTTGGGCAGGGCACGGCCGAGGGGGCGATGACATCGGCATCGAACCCGCGGTTGGCCGCAACGACCACCCGCCCGCAGTGCATCAGCTGCATCACGATCCGTCCACCTCTGGCATGGACCGCATCGGCAACCTTGCGCCAGCCGATGATCTGTTCCTCGCTGTGGATGCCCGGCGTGCGCCAATAACCTTTGCCGACCGCGCTCGGCTGCACACCTTCGGTCACGATCAGTCCGGCGCTTGCCCGCTGGGCATAGTATTCTACCATCAGGTCGGTAGGCACGTCGCCAGGTCCGGCGCGGTCCCGCGTCATCGGGGCCATGACCACGCGGTTGGCCAGCACAATTTCGCCCAAGGCGGTAGGGGTGAAGAGGCTGCTGGGCATTCGAGTTTCGCTCCGGAATTCGGTGATTGACCGCTATTTGCGTTATCCTGTAAGCAAATTTCTACGCATATCAAGGAGAGGCGGGATGAATTACGGGTTTGACGGCAAGGTTGCGCTGGTGACCGGGGCCAGCGGCGGGATCGGCCGTGCGACCGCGCTTGGTTTTGCTGCCTCTGGTGCAGCCGTGGTCGTCTCCGATGTCAACGATTCCGGCGGCGAGGAGACCGTTGCACTGATCGCGGCAGCCGGCGGCAAGGCGGTTTACCAGCGCTGCAACGTGGCCGAACCGACCGAGGTCAAGACGCTGGTGGCGCGCGCGGTCAGCGAGTTTGGCCGGCTCGACTTCGCGCACAACAATGCCGGCATCAACAACATGGGTGCCAACGAATATGATGACGCGGTTTGGGACCGCGCGATCGCGATCAACCTTTCGGGCGTAATGTACTGCATGCGCGAGGAGGCCGAGGTGATGCTGGCCCAGGGCAAGGGCGCGATCGTCAACACGTCCTCGATCAATGGCCTGGTCGGCAATGGCGCGCAGCCGGGCTATACCGCCACCAAGCATGGCGTGATCGGCCTGACCCGCCACGGCGCGCTGCGCTGGGCCAAGAACGGCATTCGCGTCAACGCGGTCTGCCCCGGCGTGATCGAAACGCCGATGACTGCGCCGCTGACCGCCAATCCCGACATGAAGAAGATACTCGATAACATGACCCCGATGGGCCGGATGGGGCAGGCCGAGGAGATCGCGGCGGCCGTGCTGTGGCTTTGTTCTGACCAGGCTAGCTTTATCACCGGTCATCCGCTGGTGGTCGATGGCGGCGCTACCGTGAGCTGAGCGAGCGCGGCGAATTTATCGAAAAAAGGCCCGCTCCGGATTGCCGGGGCGGGCCTTTTCAGTGGAGTGCTCAATAGATCAGGCGGCGGTTTCCCACGGGGCGGTCTTGGTGCCCTTGGTGGTGTAGCGGCCGTTGACCCGCTTCTGGAAGGTCTCGGCCTGGGCGCGCGGGTTGTAAAACTGGCGGTACCAGATCCGCACCTTGTCGAACGGCCCATCGCCGCGCACCATCATCGGGTGCAGGCAAGGGCGCTTGTTCGACCAGATCTCGAAATCCTGAGCAAACGCGTCAACGCCCGCTTCCTCATAAGCCCGGGCCAGCGCGACATCGTCAGCCGATGGCTCGGCATTGTCGACCTTCACCATCAGGCCGTACCAGACCTTGATCACGCCATCGTCGATCGGGGTATGGGCGATCAACATGTGCGACGGGTTGGCCCCGACCATTACCGACTGGAGAATGCCGGGGCCAGTGTACCAGGTGTCATTGGTCATCGGCTCCCCGCCATCGGAGGCCAGGGTCTTGTGCCCGGCGGAGAGGATCTGCCGGCAGACGTGATCGTCGAACGCGTTCTCGAACGAGACCATGTCGATCGAGCCATGGACCGGCTCGAGGTGGGCCTTGTCGGCCATGTTGTCGACCACTTCCTGCGGGTGACACTTGAGCTCGCCCAGTTCGCGCACGTTCCAGTTTACCCAATGCGGCGCGTCATAGCCTTCAAAGGGCGGCAACTCGTATTCGGGCTCCTGGTTTTCCGGGTCGTACCAGGTCCAGAGACAGCCGGCGCGTTCCACCACCTTCCAGCTCTTGATGCAGGCCGATTTGGGCACCGGAGCAGGCGAATAGGGGATCTGGTTGACCCGGCCATCAGGTCCGAAACGCCAGCCATGGTAGGGGCAGCGAATGTTATCACCCTCGACATGCTCGCCGTCCTTGACGACATAAGAGGTGGTGTTGCGCGCCAGGTGCGTGCCCATGTGCGGGCAATAGGCTTCCAGCATGAAGACCTTGCCGCTCTGGCCGCCGCGATAAAGCACGACGTCCTCGCCGAAATAGCGCGCTGCGACTGGCGTGGTGCCGATCTCTTCTGAGCGGGCAACCATGAACCAGCCGCGCGGATAGGTGAATTCGCCGAGGCCATATTCTGCGGTCGTGGCCATTGTCTCTCCCCTCAGGTTTGAGTCGGCAATAGCTCAAAACGCAGGGATAAGGCAAGTGCGATACGAGAATGGTGCGATTATGCGTTCTGATCTTGAGATATGCGTAAAGTCCTTGAGAGACTTTTACGCGAACTCAGTCGAGATCCTCGGCGCCCGACTGCACCTCGGTGATCCGCACGACGCGCGCATTGTACTTCAGCGTCTTTACCGCGATCGAGGTTTCGACGTGATGAACCCCGGGGATGGCCAGGATCTTGTCCGAGGCCACTTCGTGCAGGTGATCGAGCGAGTTAAACAGGCAGATCGCCAGGATGTTGAACCGGCCCATGGTCAGCATCACGGCATTGACCTGCGAAAGGTCGGCGATCTGGCGCGCCACTTCGCGGACGTCGCTGACTTCGGCCTGAACCCCGATAAAGGCCATTCGGGCCGAATCCGCCAGACCGAAGCTGGTGATCGCGGTGAAGGAAATCAGGCCATCCTGCTGCAATCGCTTGATCCGGCCCCGCACGGTCCCTTCGGTAACGCCAAGATCGACCGCGATCTTGCGGTTGGAAACGCGGGCATCGCGGGCCAGCACCTCGATCAGCTGGCGGTCGAGATCGTCAAGCTGTGGCGCGCTCATAAATCCCCCCGCGCTTCGATCGGTGCAACGTCGAACTTGTACTTGATCACGTCGACGGCAATCGCCGGGACCATCGAACGGATGCCGCGTACCTTGGAGAACTTTTCCAGCAACAGGCCGGGCAGGTCATCGAATTCGCGCAGCACAACCAGCATGTCGATGTCGTAGCGACCGGTCACCAGGTGCGCGGCGAAGACTTCCGGAAAGGCGGCCAGTTCGGCCGCTACTTCTGAAGCCGGGCGGCCATCAACTTCGATCGCCACTTCCATCAGCACGTTATAGCCATGGGCCGAAAAGTCCGACACGGCGACCACGCGCAACTTGTCGGCATCCTCCATGCGGCGGATCCGCGCGGAAACGGTTGCCGCGGTAAGCCCCAGGACATTGGCGATCTGTTGATTGGTCGCGCGGCCGTTCAGCCGCAGCTGCTCGACAATCGCGCGGTCGATATCGTCGATCGGGAAATCATCACTCATCGTGCCGGAACAACCCCCATTTCCTTGCCAGGTCAACCGTCCGGACCATCTTGGGCCCGTTCAATCCACCGCTGCGAATCCCTGCAGTTCCTTACCCAGCATGCTTGCGCTGAATGGCCGTACCCGCCGGGTTTCGACCCACAGCACTTCCAGCGCGCGTTCGGCGAACTTCCACGCGCCGTCTTCGATCGCATAGCGGTTGTGGTAGCGCATGGCAAAGTCGAGCAACGGCTGCTCCGCCGCTTCCGGTTCCGCGCGCAGGACGTGGCTGGCCACCCCGGTCGTCAGCCCGGTTATGGTGCCGTCGGGGGCGATCTCGAAGGTCTGGTTGAAGACATTGTGCATGGTCCGCCCAAAGCTGGCGCTGACCTCGGCGATCATCTTGTCCCAGCCCGCCGGACCGGCGTAGCGCGCTCCGCTTTGCCCATGGCCGCGGATCACGCCGTCGCGGATGAAGATCGATCCAAGCATTGCCGCATCGCGGTTGTCGACGGCGAGCCCATAGCGCATCGCCAGGTCATGCAATTCCTGCGGGGCGGTGTAGGGCGCGGTCGGGGCCATGCTCGCTACCCGGCTTCGGCCAGGCGGAGGCGGTCATCCTCGACCCGTCCGGCGGCGAGCAGAGCAAACAGCGCGGCGATGAACCCGGCTGGCACAACTGCGGTCATGGCCAGCTTCAGCGACTGCGCATTATCGCCCAGCGCCTGGCTCAGCGCGCCAGTCGCCCAGGGGCCAACGAAGTAGCCCAGCAGGGTGATGAAGGCGATGAACAGGGCCGTGGCGCTGGCGCGGTAGCTGGCAGGCAGCATGTGTTGCAGCCCGGCGTAAAGACCCACCGACCACCCGCCGCCCAGCAGTCCGCAGGGGATCGCCACCAGCATTGCCGATTCAAAGCTGGGTGCCCAGACCGCCACCAGCACCAGGGCCGTCGCAGACAGCAAGGCCAGTCCGGAAAGCCGCACCGGCCAGACCCGGCCCCGTCGCGAAAGCCGGTCGGACAAGGCCCCGAAGGCCAGCATCCCGCACAGTCCGGCCAGGCCGAAGTTCAGCGCAAAGGCCGTCTTTATGGTAACCGGATCGAGCGCAAAGCTGCGCGCGAACAGTTCCGGCCCCCAATAGCCGAAGGTAACGCCAGATAGCGTCCCCAGGCCGAAGCCCAGCGCCATCATCACATAGCCGGGGCTGCGCAGCAGCAGCCCGACCAGCCGCCCCAGCGGGATCGCCGCCATTGGCGTGCCATCAGCCGCCATCGTGCGCGGCGGCTCCTTCACCAGCAGCAAGGCCAGTGCCCCCAAGGCGACACCGGGAAGACCAACCAGGAGGAAGGTCATGCGCCACCCGTGTTCAGCAGCGAGCGCTGGGCCGCCGGCTTGACCGGCAATCTGGCCAATGTAAGTCGCAAGACCAAGGATCGCGAAGGCGAGCCCCCGTCGTTCAGGTTTGAAGTAATCGGTCAGCAACGAGTATGCCGGAGCCACGAAGGCCGCTTCACCCACACCCACGCCAACCCGGGCCAGGCCCAGCGAAACCGGTCCGGTCGCCAGGCCGGTTGCCGCTGTCGCCAGGCTCCACAGCACGCACCCCGCCGCAATGATCCGGATTCTCGATCCCCGGTCGGCAAGGCGCGCAAAGGGGACGCCCATCAGGACGTAAAGCACCACGAAGGCCGGCCCCATCAGCAGGCCGATCAGGTTGTCACCGATGTCGAACTCCGCCTTGATCGGGCCGATCAGTCCGGTCAGCAGATAGCGGTCGGCAAAGTTGAAGATGTAGATGACCAGCAGGGTGGCCAGCACCACCCAGGGGTTCGACAGGCGGGGCGCAGTGCTTTCCATCAGTCGCGCTTGATCATGCCGCCGTTGACGTGCCAGACCTGCCCGTTGACCCAGGCGCCATCGTCAGAGGCGAGGAAGGCTACGGCTGCGGCAATGTCCTCAGGTTCACCAAGGCGGGTGTGCGGCACGGTCTTGAGGGCACCCGCGACATAGTCATCGGTCAGATGCTGCTTGACCGCCTCAGTCAGCACCACGCCGGGGCAGATTCCGTTCGAGCGGATGCCCTTCTTGCCATACTTGGCGGCAACATGGCGGACCAGCGCGTGGATCGCGTTCTTGGTCATCGGATAGGCCACCTGGAAGGCATTGCCGCCGATCGCCGCGCCCGACGAGGTATAGATCATCGCTCCGCCGCCGCGTTCGATCATGACCGGCAGCGCGGCCTGAGTGGCGAACATGTGGCTCTTGGTATTGATGGCGAAGGACCGGTCGAGCACCTCTTCGGGGCAGTTGAGCGCGTCGATATCGCCCTCGGTGCCGCCAGCCAGGTTCGAATGGTAGAAATCGAGCGCACCGAATTCATCCAGCGCGGCCTGAACAATGGCGGCTTGCGAGGCGGCCTTGGTCCCGTCGAGGTAGACGCCGATCGCCCGACCGCCGGCGGCGCGGATCGCCTCGGCGGTTTCCTTGGCCCATTCCTCGGTAATGTCGCCGATCACCACCGCAGCGCCTTCCTCGGCCAGCCGCCGTGCTGTCGCAGCACCGATCCCGCGGCCCCCGCCCGCAACCACTCCGACCTTGCCATTCAAACCGCGCATCGCGCACTCCCGAACATTTTGCGTTATCTTGACGGCTATTTTATACGCAAATAACTGTCAAACACCAATTGAACCTTGCCTTTTGCGGAATCCAATGCTTGCCTTTCAGGGAAAGCTATCGGAGCCGCCATATGATCCTCTTCGCCCTGGCCGCCGCTGCAAGCGCGATCACGCTCCCGCCGCCAAATCCCTATCTTTCACAGGGCGCACCGGCGGTCACGCACAACGATTCCGGGGCATCGGACGCCATGCCGGTCAAGGGCCCGCGCGAGCAGGGACCGGTCGCACCGTCACGGATCCAGCGTATCGCAACCGGCTTGCTGACGATCAACTATGCCGGGCTGCTGCGCTATCCTGGCGGCGTTCAGGCAACCTGGAACACCAACAACAACCGTGTCACCAAGATCCGGATCGACAATGGCCACTGGGAGGAACTGGCGGCACTGCCGATTGAGGGCATGACCCTGCTGTCCGCCGCCCAGGTCAACGCCCACCTGGCAGCTTTCGATCAGGCGGCGAGCGAGGCAGAGCTGCGCAGTTACCTGGCCCACGCCCTGCCATTCTACGCCGAAACGCAGGCGCGCGAGGCCGGGATCTATTCGATGACTGACGAGCGCGGGCAGTTCTATGTTCTCACCCGCAGTGCGATCCTGGTCTATGGTCAGGCCGACGATCGCGATCCCCGCTCGGCGGTGATCCTGCTGCGCAAGTGGGCGATTCCGGCGTCGCTGAAGCGCGACGAAGCCGCGCGCGCCTTGCTGCTGACGCGGCTCGAACGGTCTGGCCATGGCGCCAATGCCGAAATGCGGCGCGGCATTGGCCTGATGCGCGACATGCCGCTCGGCATCAACATGACCTATGACGGCCATATCGTCTTTTCGATGGTCGGCGGCAGCGTGGTGGTGATCGACCGCGAGTTTCGCAATGTCCCGCAGGTGGTCACCGTCCCGGGCGAGTTGTTCACCAATTCGCTGTCGGTCGATCCGGATGGCGGCATCTATGCCGTGGGGGACCGCCGCATGCACAAGTTCGCCTGGCGCCGTGGCAAACTCTCGGACCGGCAGCGGGATGGAGCCTGGTCATCACCCTATGACCTGACCGAAAACCCGCTGCCGGGTGTGCGCGGGGGCGGCACCGGATCGGGCACGACCGCCACCTTGCTCGGTTTCGGTCCTGGCGAGGACCGGCTGGTGGTAATTGCCGATGGCCAGCAAAGGATGAACATCGTGGCATTCTGGCGCGATGCGATCCCCCGCGATGCCCGTCGCCAGCCCGGTACCGCTTCACGCCGGATCGCCGGGCAGATGGCAGTAACGATGGGTGGGATTACCGACCCCTATATCCAGACCGAGGCCTCGATCGGAGTGGCCGGCCCCTATGCCTTTGTCCTGAACGGCATGGCCCCGCAGAACATCAAGCCGGACCTCGATAACCTGCTGGTCCAGGGGCCATTTCGCACTCCGCCGCGAGGTGTGGAGATGTTCCGTTGGGACCATGCCCGCAACGGTTGGGACAGCCTGTGGGCGCGGGCCGATGTCAGCACGCCGGCCGCGATCATTCCGGTGCTCAGCACGGTCAGCCGCCAGGCCTATGTCATGGCCTGGGACAGCGAGGGCTGGAACGTGACCGGGCTCGATTTCGATAGCGGTAAGACCGAGACACGTATGGTGCTGGGGCGCAGTCAGCAGTTCAACGGCGCCTGGGGCGTGCTGCAGCTATTGCCCGATGGCGATGTGTTCATTCCGGGCATTGCCGGTCCGGTCCGCGTGGCACGCCAGCGCGATGGCGCTGCGCTAGGCGAAGTGCGCGAGCAGAAACGGTAAGCCGACGACAAAGACCCAGCCGAGCCGGCCCCACCTTGCCAGCCTGGGATCCTGGTGATTCCACAGACCCAGCGCACCGGCTGCGCCGAGGGCGCCGGCGCCGTCGATCCAGAATCCGGTCAGGCCTAGCAGCCCCAGCAGGCCTAGCAGACGGACGGCCTTGCCAGGCCGCCCCGGATCACAGGGATTGCGCAGACCAGCCAGGCCAGCCAGGCCGATCAGGCCGAGCAGGCCGGCCAGCGCAGCCAGGATGGAAACCGCCCCCGCGCTCACAAGCCAGGCCGACGCGCGAACCAGGGCGCGGCCTTTTCAAGCTGCGCAGCCAGGCGATAGAGCAGCGCCTCTTCCCCGAACCGGCCAGTGAACATCACCCCGATCGGCAGGCCCGCCCGTGACTGGCCAAGCGGGACCGACATGCTGGGCTGCCCGGTCAGGTTGGCCATTTGTGCGAACGGCGAGAAGACGGCGACCCGCTGCCCCCATTGCTGGAAATCGCAATCGGGCGTCAGGTTGATCCGGCCAAGCGGGAGCGGCGGTGCGGCCAGGGTCGGCGCCAGGATGACATCGAACCGCTCCATGAACTGTCCGACCGTTATGGCGAGCGTCTGCAACGTATTGTTGGCCCGGGCATAGTCCATGCCCGACACGGTCTGGCCAAAGCCCAGGAAGGCCAGCGTGATCGGCTCCAGCACCTCCGGCCCTGGGGCAATCCCCGTTGCCTTGCCGCGGTCGATCAGGTCGGCCGCGATCGCTGCCGCCATGACCTGGAAGGCCGCAAGGCCCACCGCGCCGACATCCCAATTGGGCTGGGCGATCTCAACGTGATGACCAAGGCTTTCGCACAGCCGCGCAGCCGCTTCGGCAGCGGCGCGGCATTCCGGATCGACCGGGCTGCCAGCGGGCGCATCCAGCATCAAGGCAATGCGCAGCTTGCCTGGGTGCTTGCCGACCTGGGCCAGGAATCCTTCCGCCGGTGCCGGCGCGCCATAGCGTGAGCCGGGCTCCGCACCGTGGGTCGCATCAAGGATGGCGGCGCTATCGCGCACCGACCAGCTCACCGCGTGGTGGGTGGAAAGGCCGCCCCAGCCTTCGGTCCGCAGCGGGCCCATCGGAACCCGGCCGCGGCTGGGCTTGAGCCCGAACAGGCCGCAGCAGGATGCCGGAATGCGGATCGATCCGCCCCCGTCAGTGGCATGGGCCGCCGGCAGGACGCCGGCCGCGACCGCTGCTGCCGCGCCGCCCGACGAGCCGCCGGCAATCCGGGCCGGATCCCAGGGATTGCGGGTGTCGCCGGTCAGCTTGTTCTCGGTTGTACCAGTCAGGCCCAGTTCCGGTGTGGTGGTCTTGCCGAATACGACGAAGCCCGCGCGCTCCACTCGCTTGACCAGTTCCGAGGTCACCGGCGCGCGGAAGCCCTTGTAGAACCGGCTGCCGCCTTCGGTCAGTTCGCCGGCGATATTGGTATTGAGGTCCTTCAGCAGCCAGGGCACGCCCGTGAACGGGCCCTTTGGCAGGCCGACTGCAATGGCTTTGCGGGCATGATCGTAATGGCGCTGGGCGATGAAGTTGAAGCGCGGGTTAAGCGCTTCGGTCCGGGCAATCGCCGCATCGAGCAGTTCGCCGGGTGACACCTGGCGCTTGCGCACCAGTTCGGCCAGGCCAAGCGCATCGCGGCTGGAAAGCAGGGCCTCAATCCCCCCGATGCTTGCCGTGCCGGCCATGGCTTTTGCTCCTCCTGCCGCCGAGACGGCCATTGCTGCAGCGCCGCCTGCGACCACTTCGCGCCGGGTTGCCACCTTATCCGGCCGACCGCTGCGATGAGGGCACGCCATCACCTGCCGCGTAGAAGCGCGAATAGAACTTGCGGAAATGCGGGATCGGACCGTCACCATCGCAGATGATCGGGTTGGGCTCGTAGCGCATCCGGTCCCACACGACCTTGTCCTGGTCGAGCTGCTTGTTGACGTCCTTGATGATGGCGCGGGCTAGGCCGGCCATCGGCCCTTCGGTTTGTTCCTTGGGCTGGGTGTAGCAATAGATTACCTGCAACTCGTCTAGTTCCACCGGGATGATGCAGGCCACCAGCAACGTCTCGCAGATTCCGGTGAAGCGGACCCAGGCCTGGCCCGGGCCCATCGAATTGCTGGTGATCGTGCCATCGACCATGCCCTTGGGCGTGCCCATCTTGGCGCGGACAATCCCGCAACGATCCCATTTGCCCCACGACAGTTCGGAGCTCGGCAGTTCGGCCGTGCCGTGGATGTACTTGAAGTGCGCAAAATCGACGCCGTTTTCGGCCATGTTCTGGAGCGAGCCGAAGATCCGCCACTCAACCACGTCATAGGCCGTCCAGTTCGGGTCGCTGGCTTCCGGCAGGTGCACCACTTCGTAAAGCGGGGCCGCGTCTTCCGGGTGGTACCAGACCCACAGCCACTGGTTGGCTTCGCGGATATGCCAGGTGCGGGTGCACTTGCGCTTGACCTGCGGAGGGATCGCCTTGGCATAGGGGATCTCCTTCACCACGCCTTCCTCGCCATCATAGCGCCAGGCGTGGAACGGACATTCCAGCAGGTTGCCGGCCACTTTGCCGCCGTGGCCCAGATGGGCGCCCAGATGCTTGCAATAGGCATCGATCATCCGGACCTGGCCATCCTCGCCACGCCAGACCGCGAGATCGCGCGCGAAATAGCGCGCTGGCTTGACCTCGCCCACGGCCAGATCCTTCGCCAGCATGAAGGGGTACCAGCCAAACGGGAAGCCGATGTCGAGGTTGCGCTGCTCCGGGCTGGGGCGGTTGGCGATCGGCGCAACGCGCCAGGCCTCGCGCTCTTCCTTCGTCATCTTCTCCAGCACCTGCCACACGGCCACGGGGGCAGTGCGGGCGTCGGTTGCGGCTTCGGTCATGTCATTCTCCCCGGGGAACCGGTCTCGTTGTCGTAGTGGTGATCAGAGCTTGAAGACGCGCTCGGCATTCTCGCGCAGGAACTTGGGCCAGACCTCGTCCTTGAGGGGCACATGCTCCATGTCGGACATGATCCGCTCTAGGCTGAGGCCCATCGGGAAATAGCCGGCGTAGATGATCTTCTCAGCACCGCGGGTATTGGCGTAATCGATGATCGCCTTGGGGTAGTGCTTGGGCGCAAAGGCGCTGGTCGAATAATAGAGGTTCGGCCACTTCAGCATCAGCTTGACCGCCAGGTCCTGCCACGGCTCGGCACCGTGGCGCATCACGATCTTCAGGTCCGGGAAGAACCAGCAGACCTCGTCGAGATGCTCGACCTTCTGGGTCTCCATCGGGATGCGCGGCCCCGGAATGCCGACATTGAGGCAGATCGGAATGTCCAGCTCTACCGCGCAGGCGTAAAGCGGGAACATGTACTTGTGGTTGATCGCCACCTGCGGGAGCGTGCCGGCCGGAAACACGCTGATCGCGGACAGGCCAACTTCGGCATGGATCCGCTTGATCCGCCGCACTTCTTCCATGCCCTTGTTGGGATCGCAGGGCAGATCGAAGAAGAAGCGGTCGCCGTAGAGCTCCTTGGCGCGGCGTGAGGTTTCGTTGTCGTTCCAGCCAACCAGCGCTTTGGCGATGCCGTGCTGGTCCATCTGGTCGACGGTCCATTTGACATAGTCGTCAGCATGGCCGGTCTGCGGCACATCTTTGAACATGTACTGCGCCGGCATCGAGAACTGCTGCAGTGTCTGCGCGTCCTTGATCAGCGGGCGGAAGGCGGTGAACCAGTCCGAACGATCCTCGGCCTCGGGGATTCCGAGCATGCAGTCGATAATGCCGATATCCTTGGGCATGCCCATGTCATTGTTCTCCGGATAATTCGTACCAGGCCGCACGCAGTGCTGCCTTGTTGACCTTGCCCACGTCATTGCGCGGCAGGGGTTCGGAAATGATCGCGACTTTGCCCGGCGCCTTGTACCGCGCCAGCCGCTCGCCGACCCAGTCCTTGACTGCCTGTTCGTCCATTCCATCGCCTTTGACCACGGCGACCAGCAGTTCGCCCAGGCGTTCGTCGGGAACGCCGAAAGCGGCGCATTCGCTCACGCCCGGCATCTCGCCCATGACGCGTTCGACCTCGGCGCAATAGATGTTCTCACCGCCGGAAATGACCATGTCCTTCACGCGGTCGACAATGAAGATGTAGCCTTCGGTATCGACATAGCCGACATCGCCGGTGCGCAGCCAGCCATCGGCGGTAAAGGCGGCAGCGGTTTCTTCAGGCCGGTTCCAGTAGCCGGCCATGACCATTGCGCCCTTCAGCTGGATCTCGCCGCTCTGGCCGGTTGGCATGACCGTGCCGTCGGGCGCGACGATCCGTACCTGCGCCAGCGGCAGGACCCGTCCGGCCGAGGAACGATTGCGGATGAAGTCTTCGCCTACGGCCTGGGCCAAGGATCCTGAAGCTTCGGTCATGCCATAGCCAGTGCCCATCACCGCCTGTGGGCAGACCGCGCGGATCTCGTCCAGCAGGTTGACCGGAAGCGCCTGCCCGCCCGAGGCAATGTTGCGGAGCGAGGACAGGTCGGCATCGCCCAACCGGGCGCGGTGGAGCATGTCCCACAGCATGGTCGGCACGGCCGAAAACATGGTGATCTTTTCCGCCTCGATCAGCCGCACGGCTTCCTGTGCGTCCCAGCGGCGCATGATCACCACCTTCGATCCGGCAAACAGCGGGGAAAGGAAGGCGGCTCCAAGTCCGGAGATATGGAACAGCGGATAGACCAGCAGCACGGACTGCTGCGGCAGGCTGGCCATCAGCGTTTCGGCCGGAATGCCGTGCGCTTTGGCCATGTTGTGCAGCACCATGACGCCAGACAGCTGCATCAGCATCAGCCCGGTAATCAAGCTGCGATGGGTCAAAACCGCGCCCTTAACCCGCCCGGTCGTGCCGGAAGTGAACAAGATCGCGGCGGGATCGAGCGGCTGGGCCAGGCCGGGATCGGGCAGAGCTTCGGCGCTGCGGCGTTCGATCTCCTGCTCGTCGAAGGGCTTGGTCAGGTCCAGCATCCGGCCCGGGTAGCCGCCTTCGCGGATCAGTGCGGCGCGGCGGCTATCGGCCAGGACCAGGGCTGGCGTGACGTCCTCGATCATCGCCACCAGTTCGGCCGGCGATCCGCGGCTGTTGAGCAGGGCGGCGATCCCGCCGGCCTTGATCACGGCCATAAAGGCAACGATCCATTCAGCGCGGTTGCGCATGCAGATCGCCACCCGATCGCCGCGGCGGATCTGGAGCATCGGCACCAACTGGTCGCGCCAGGCAAAGACCTGTTCAAAGGTCAGCCGTCGTTCGGCCCCGACGGAGGAGAAGTCGACCAGGAAGGTCTTGTCGCCATGCCGGCGGGCATGATCGATCATCAGCGCCAGATCCGGGGCGGCATTGGCGAACTGCAGCAGTCCTTCGCGCTCGATCAGTTCGAACGGTGTGCCGGGTCCGGTAACGGCGGCAAAGACGGGATCGACCTGGCTCATTGTGCTCCTGCCGCCACTTCGGTGGCCCAGCGATAGTCCTGCTTGCCTGCGGGCGAACGCTTCACCTCATCGACCCAGATCAGCGACTTGGGCACCTTGTAGCCTGCCAGCCGCTCCGTCAGGAAGGACTTCACGTCATCGAACGTGGGCCGCGCTATTCCGGGCCGGCCGGAGACAACGCCGATCACACGCTGACCCCAGCGCTCGTCCGGCTGGCCTGCCACTACGGCATCAAAGATCGCCGGATGGGCGCGCAGGGCCTCTTCCACTTCCTCGGGAAAGACCTTTTCACCGCCGGTGTTGATGCAGGTCGAACCGCGGCCGAAGACGGTGATCATTCCGTCCTCGTCGCGCCGCGCGGCATCGCCGGATACGGCCCAGAGCGTGCCATCGATGGTGACAAAGGTTTCGGCCGTCTTCACCGGATCGTTGTAGTAGCCGACTGGCGTATTGCCGGTGCGGGCGACGAACCCGGTCTCGCCAATTGCCGCAATCCGGCCATCGACCACCACTTGCTGGAATTCGTTGGCCGGCAAGCGCATGACGCCTTCATCGGACTTTTCGGCCATGCCCGACATGCCGGTTTCTGATGAGCCCATCCCGTCGGTGATGTTGGCGCTGGGCACCAGGGCCTTGAGATCATCCTTGAGATGCTGCGAGAACAAGGCGCCGCCCGAACCCAGATTGACCACCGCCGACAGGTTCCAACGCCCGGGGTTGGCGCGCAGCGCATCGCGCAGCGGTGTCGCCATGGCATCGCCGACAAACTGGATCATGTTGGCGCCTTCGCGCTCGGCAATATCGAAGACCCGTTCGGGATCGAAGATGTGGCCTTCGTCGAGCACGATCGTCACGCCGTTCAGCAGTGCGCTCCAGACCGTCCACATCGCCGCCATGTGCATCAGCGGGGCGAGGGGGAACATCTTCAGCGGATAGCCATCGCGGGCGCGGCTCTCGATGTCCTCGGGCTTGGTGATTGGCCCATGCGGATTGAAATAGCCGGCTCCGCCGGCGCAGGCGAAGACGAAGGCCCGGTGCGGCCACATCACGCCCTTGGGCATACCGGTAGTGCCGCCGGTATAGCACAGCAGATAGTCTTCCTCGCTGCGCTCCCACGGGCCGCCCGGCTCGTGCGCCAGCAGTTCGGCATAGGGGATCGATCCGGCAATATCCGCGCCGGAGCCATCCTCCACCGCAACCGTCAGCTTCAGCGTCGGCACGTCGCCGCGCACGTCGCGGATGATCGGCGAGAACTCTGCGCCGTGGACGATGGCCACGCTGTCGGCATTGGCGAAGAGGTAGCGCAGCTCATCGGCGCGGTAGCGATAGTTCACGTTATAGGGCACAGCGCCCAGCTTGCAGGCTGCGATGAAGGCATCGAGATAGGCGGGGCAGTTATGGAGATAGAGGCCGACCGGATCTCCGCGCCCCACGCCATGAGCCGCCAGGCCAGCCGCGAGGCGGTCGCACCGGTCATTCAGCTCGGCGAAGGTCACGCGCTGGCTTTGGCTGATCAGGGTCAGCCGATCGGGCACCGTGCGGGCGACGGTTTCGAACAGGTCGGCCAGGTGGAACCGGCTTGCCATGTCAGTAGACGGCGGCTGGGTTCTTCGGGCGCGGGCTACCCAGCATTTCGCGGTAGCTCGGCTTCTCCCGCCCGCGGTCGGTCACACCCAGCTCCTTGGCGATCTCGGCCCCGATCAGGGTCTGCCCGGACAACTCGTCGCGGTTCGGCGCATTGGCGATGGCATCAATGATGTGCGCGGTGAATTCGGGGTTTTCGGCTGCGTCGATGAAGCCCTCGTACTGTTCGGGATTGGTCTTCTGGGCGATCAGCGAACGCTCGGTCACGAGCGGTCCCATCCAGATCGATACCGCAATTACCCCGGTCCCGCGCAGGTCATGCTCCATATCGTGGGCGAACTTGTCGACCCCGGCCTTCTGCGCGCCATAGGCGGGGCCATGCATGTAGCACGAGCCGCCGAACGACGATCCAAAGGCGATCACGCCCGAGCCCTGCCCCACCATCATCCGGGCCGCGTGCCAGCTGGCGACATAGGCAGAGCGCAGCCCGACATCGAGGATCTTCACCGCATCCAGGTCCTTTTCCCAGAACGGCATTTTCTCGATCAGCTGGTGGTGGATGTAAGTGGCATTATTGACCAGCACATCGAGCCGGCCCTGTTCGCGTTCGATCTGCGCAAACAGCGCGGCGACCTGGGCATCATCGGAATGGTCGCACATCACGGCAATGCCCTTGCCGCCGGCTGCGGTCACTTCGGCGGCGGTTTCGGCGACCGTGCCAGGCAGGACGGAGCCGTCCCAGCCCTTGGCATCGCCGGGGGCAACAGTGCGGCCGGTGACATAGACGGTATAGCCCAGCTCACCAAAGCCGCGGGCAATCCCGCGACCCGCGCCGCGGCTGGCGCCGGTGACGAGTGCTACCTTGTTCGTCATCCCAACCTCTCCCATGATTCGACGCATTAATGCGTTTCGATGCGCTTATAGCGCCGTTTTGCGGATTTCAAATAGTATTTAGTTACGCAAATTGCGCCGGTTTGGGCAAAACGCTTGGGCTTCGCGTGAAAAGCGGCGTCAGGCAGTGTATTGCCCGGTCGGGATCACGTCGATGGTCCCGCGCTCGATGAAGCGGTCGCAGCTTTCCATCATGCGATCAAGGTTGGCCTTGAACCTGGCCGGATCACCGACGGCGTCGAAGAAGGCGAAGGGATCGGTCAGGGCTGCCTCGGGAAAGCACTCCTCGACGATTGCCACATAGGGCGGCGCATTGTCGGTGAGCGGGCGGACGACGAGGTTCTGGACATACTCAAAGTTGGCCTGGGTCTCGATCGCGACCTGGGTATGGCGATCCTGCCAGAGCGCGAGCCAATCGCCGTGCGAAAGGCGCTTGGGCAGGGTCAGGAAGGCCAGCTGGGCCCAGCCGGTCGTGCGCTGGCCAGGCGCGGCCGGATGGGCTGTGTTGGCGATAATGGTTGATTCCGCCACGATCCAGCCATGCCAATGGTCAGCGGCGGCCGAGAGGGCCGCGTCGATCCCGCCGCGCAGCAGACGGTTGGCCGAGGGTAACCAGAATTGCACGGCGGCATCATGCTGCCGGGCACCGCGCGACTGGCGCAGGTGCGCGCCGGCCGCGCTGATCGCATCCTCCAGGTTGAGCCTGATATTGCTGGCCCCGGCGGCGATCAGGGCTTTTGGCAGCCGCGTCAGGAGCCCGGCATTGAACGCGGCCCGGTCAGTACCGTCCGTGCACCAAAGCAGGGCGATGACCTTTTCCATCCGCCGGTCAGTCGAAATTGGCCTGCCCGCCATCAAGCGGGATCGTTGCACCGGTCAGGTAGGCCATGTCCGATGAACACAATGCCGCGACAGCGCGGCCGATATCCTCTTCCAGCTTGCCGATCCGGCCAAGCGGGATCGTGCGGAAGAAGGCCTCGGCCTCTTCCGGATTGTTGGCGATCCACCATTTCAGGCCGGGGCTTTCGGCATGGGGCGCGATAGTCAGGACGCGAATACCCTGCCGGCCCCATTCCGCAGCTGCCGCGCGGGTAAGGACCCGGGTTGCCTGCTTGACCGCGCCATAGGCGCCATAGCCGGTCATGTCCCAGCGGATCCCGGCCGAGGAGGCGAGGTTGACGATCACCCCGCCGCCTCGCGCCACCATGTGCGGGTGGGCCAGCTTCATCAGCCGGAAGCTGGCCAGCGGCCCGGATTCAAATCCGGCCAGGAAAGCCTCGTCACTGACATCCAGCAGTTCGCCGTTGGGTACTTCCTGAGCATTATTGACCAGGATATCGAGCCCGCCGAACCGCGCGACGGTCTGCGCCACCATGTCGGCCAGGCTGGCGGTATCCTTGACGTTTCCGGCAATCGCCAGGGCATCGCCGCCGCGCTCGGCAATCAGGCCGCAGGTCGTCTCCAGCTTGGCCAGGGTCCGGCCGGTTACCGCCACTTTCGCGCCGGCCGCTGCTAGCGCAAGGGCGATTCCCTGTCCGACCCCTTGCCCGGCACCCGTTACCAGTGCCACTTTGCCGGAAAGATCGGTCATGCGTGTTCCTAACTCGAAAGATTCGTAATAGTTGGACAGTTTGATTACGCATTAGGTTGACAGAAACCGCATAGCTGCGTCAATTGCGTTTCTTTGGAATCCCCCGCGCCGTGCTGCGCGCAAGACGAAACACAGGAGAGGGCATGAGCCAGGATCTGACCGGCAAGGTCGCCATTGTCACCGGCGGAAGCGACGGCATCGGGCTGGCTACTGCTGCCTTGCTGGCGCGTCGGGGTGCCCAGGTTGTAATCTGTGGCCGGCGCCAGGAGCTGCTCGACAGCGCCAAGGCGCAGATTACCGGCGAGGGCGGCAAGGTCGAGGCTGTGCAGCTCGATGTGACCGATTTCCCTGCATTCGAGGCGCTGATCGAGGATGTCGCCGCCCGCCATGGCCGGCTCGACATGCTGGTCAACAATGCCATGTCGACCCACTATGCCCCGATCAGCCGATTGAAGCTTGAGCACTGGCGCAAGGACTTCGCAGTCAATGCCGATGCCGTCTTTGTCGGCACCAAGGCGGCGATGAAGGTCATGGCGGCGCAGGGGAAGGGCTCGATCGTCAACATCTCGTCGACCACGGCGATCCGGGCGATGGCCAACTATTCAAGCTATTCGGCTTCCAAGGCGGCGCTGATCCAGTTCACGGCTGTTGCGGCGATGGAAGGTGCGCGGCAGGGCATCCGGGTCAATGCGATCGTGCCGGGTCAGGTCAATACGGCCGCCACGCTCGATTTCGCGACCAAGGCGCCGGAACTGGCGGCGAAGACTGCCGAGGCAATCCCGATGGGCCGCGGCGGCCAGCCGGAAGAACTGGCCGAAGCGATCGTCTTCATGCTGTCCGATGCCGCCAGCTATATCACCGGCGTGGCGTTGCCGGTCGATGGCGGCAAGTCGGCCCAGCTGTACATTCCGTCCTGAGCTGCGGGAGCACGTAGATGAGCACTGGCTGGGACGCGGAAGTCGATGTTCTTGTGGTGGGATCGGGGGCGGGGGGCATGCTCTCGGCGCTGGTTGCGGCGAAGAACCATGCCGATGTGCTGATCATCGAGAAGGAGAAGCTGTGGGGCGGAACCTCCGCCACCTCTGGCGCAGGGATCTGGATTCCGGCCAGCGACCAGGCTGCGGCAGCTGGCTTCCACGACAGCGTCGACGATGCCTTCAAATATGTCCGGGCCCTGTCGGCCGACAACGTGCCCGACGAGAACATCCGCGCCTATGTCGAGAACGCGGCCAAGATGCTGCGCTGGATGGGTGCCAATACCGAGATCGAGTACCACGCCTTTCCCTATCCCGATTACCACGCCGAGAACCCGGGCGGATCGCCCACCGGCTATCGCACCCACATGCCGCTGCCATTGGACGGGCGCCGGCTGGGCAAGGATGTGCGGACCTTGCGCTTTGCCTCGCCCGCGGCCTCGCTGTTCGGCTATCTCAACTGGCATTTCGACGAGACCTATATCCTGCTGTTCCGCGCCAAGGGTTGGCCGTGGCATCTGGCCAAGAGCCTGATGCGCTACTGGTTCGACTGGCCGTTCCGCTTCATCTCGCGCAAGGACCGCCGCCTGACGCTGGGCAATGCCTTGGCCGGCGGGCTGCGGCTGGCGCTGAACGAGGCCAGGGTGCCGCTGTGGCTGAACAGCGGGCTTGAGGAGCTAATCAAGGAAGATGGCAAGGTCGTCGGCGCCGTGGTGCGCCGCGATGGCAGACCTATGCGGATCCGCGCGCGCAAGGGCGTGGTGCTGGCAGCCGGCGGGTTCGACAAGAACCAGGCCATGCGCGATGCCCATGCGCCGCTCTATCCCAATGCGCTCTATTCGGGCGGGACCAGCGGCAATACGGGCGATGCGATCCGCGCCGGACAGGCGCTGGGCGCCGAAACGATGAACCTGCAATCGACCTGGGCCGCCCCGGTGTTCTACGTGCCGGGCGAGGACCGCGGCCGGCTCTGCACGATCGAGCGGGCACTGCCGGGCTGCATGATGGTCAGTCAGCAGGGCACGCGCTATCTCAACGAAGCGGCGTCCTATCACATCGTTGGCCAGCAGATGGCCCGGCGCCAGCGTGAGCATGGCGATGCCAGCCCCAGCTGGTTCGTCTTCGATCACACCTATCGCCATTCCTATCCCGTGGGGCCGGTCTATCCGCTGGTGCCGGACTGGGCGCAGAACGGCATGGTCAAGACGATCCTCAAGAAGGGCCGGACAATTGCCGAACTGGCCGAGCAGATGGGGGTCGATCCGGCGCAGCTCGAAGCAACGGTCAGCCGCTTCAATGCCAATGCCGCCAAGGGCGAAGACCCCGACTTTCACCGCGGCGAAGCAGCCTATGACAAGATGTACGGCGATCCGCGGGTTGCCCCAAATCCGTGCCTGCGTCCGCTCAACAAGGGCCCGTTCTATGCCATGCCGATCTACCCTGGCGACATCGGCACCAATGGCGGCCTGAAGACCGATGCCCTGGCCCGCGTGCTGGATGCAGGGGGCAAGCCGATCGGCGGGCTCTATGCGATCGGCAACAGCGCCGCTTCCGCCATGGGTGAGAGCTATCCGGGTGCCGGAGTAACAATCGGCCCGGCGCTGACCTTTGGCTATATCGCCGCCAACCACCTGACCGGAAGCAACGCGGCATGAGCGGGCGGCTGGCCGGGCGGGCGGCAATCGTGACCGGCGCGGGCCGAGGGATTGGCGCGGCGATCGTCCGGCGGCTCATGGAAGAAGGAGCGCAGGTTGCCGCGCTCGATCTGGATCAGGCCCAGGCTGCCAGCAGCGGCGCGACGCTGGCGCTGGCCTGCAATGTCGCCGATTCCGCCTCGGTCGCTGCTGCGGTCAAGGCCGCGCGTGCGGCGTTCGGGCGGCTGGACATTGCAGTCAACAACGCCGGTATCGGCAAGGCTGCGCATGACGGTTCTGACCAGTTCTATGCCAGCATGGCCCAGCGCAATGCCGAGCTGGCCGAACAGGGCAGCTCTGAAACGATCGTCGACCAGGTGATCCACATGGAGGACGATGGCTGGGCCGGGGTTCTGGCGGTCAACCTCAACGGCACCTTCTATGTCTGCCGCGAATTCGCGCGGGTCCTGGCGCAGGATGGCAATCCGGGCGCGATCATCAACCTCAGCTCCACCAGCGCCCAGTCGGGCGAGGGCAGCGCACACTATTGCGCCAGCAAGGCCGCCGTGATCGGGTTGACCCGCCAGCTGGCGCGCGAACTGGCGCCGCGCCGGATCCGGGTCAATGCCGTGGCACCCGGACCGACCAACACGCCGATCATGCAGGGCATTCCGGACGAATGGATTGCCTCAATGGAAGCGGCGATTCCGCTCGGCCGGATGGCCGATCCGGCTGAGATTGCGGCAACTGTTGCCTTCCTGGCCAGCGATGACGCCAGTTACGTCAACGGTTCGGTGCTCGTCGCCAATGGGGCGAGCTACTACTTCTAGTCTGCCCGCACTTTGACCTTGGGCGGGGCGGCACCCCGCCGCATGGTCTCCAGGAACTTTTCGAGCGGTGCGGGGTCCGGCACCGGGCCACCGTGATCGCCCGCGCGCGCCCAGAACTCGGCATAGCTGGGGAACAGCTTGTGGAAGTTGCCTTCCACCCACTCGGTCCCCGGCCAGCGCATCTTTTTGTCGCCAATCGGCGGCTTGTTGAGGTCGGTGGCGTACCAGTAAAGCGGGAGGCGCCGGGCGAAGAACCAGCGCCCGTCGTGCCGCACATAGTCATCGACGTACATCATCTGCATGATGACCCACTCATCGCCGGTCTCGTGCTCGTTCTTGGAATAGACGACACCATGCGCGTGGTCCGGATCGTCGAATTCGATCACGTGGCCGCCGATGTGGTGCGAGGTGCCGGTAAAGGGCGAACGGAGCGTGCGGTCCATATAGGCCCGCAGCGCCTGGCGGCCGCTGGCATCCTTACCGACCCGGACATCGGCCGGAAATAGCGAGACCATCGCGTCCATATCGCGCATGTCGAGCGCCAGAGCATATTTGGCCGGGAGCTGGCGGATCGCGTCGAGGGATTCCAGGCGGTCGATACGGGCTTCAAGGTCGGTCATGGTCATGGCTCTCGTCGTAATCATTGCATCGTTACCCGCACCGGCAGGCGCTTCAATCCGCCGGTGTGGTTGGTCTTGACCCATTCGGGCTCGCCAGCAAGCTCGATCGTCGCGACGCGCGCGGCAATCTCGGCGAACAGGGCCTCCAGCTCCATCTCTGCCAGGATCCGGCCAAGACAGTGGTGCGCACCATAGCCGAAGCCAAGGTGGCGGTTGGGGCTGCGGTCGATCCGGAAGGCGTCGGGCTCGTCAAAGGCGCGCTCGTCGCGGTTGCCGGACAGGTAGAGGATGGCCACCTGCTCTCCCGCCGCGATAGGCTGACCGGCCAACTCGGTATCGACGGCAGCGGTGCGCATGAAGTGGCGTACCGGGGTGGCCCCGCGGAAAATCTCTTGCGCAGCCGGGGCAATCAAGGTGGGATTGGCCTTGAGCTTGGCGAACTCTGCGGGATTGCGGGCCAATTGCATCATGCCGACCCCGACACTGGAGCTGGTCGTGTCATGTCCGGCTGCCGCCAGCAACATGCCGTAGGACAGCGTATCCATGTCGGACAGCGGATCGCCGTCGATCAAGGCGGTCGCGATCACTGACATCAGGTCATCCTGCGGATCCTGGCGCCGCTCCTGCACCACGCCCCCCAGGTAGCCGAAGAACTCCATCGCAGTCGCCAGCCCGAAATCGCCGTTGGCATTGCGATCGGGATCGCTGGCCCCGAACAGCTCCTGGGTCAGGCGCAGCACCAGCGGCGCATCGCTTTCGGGCAGGCCGAGGATCGAGGTGATCATGATCAGCGGATAGGGCACCGCGATCTCCTCGACGAAATCGAACTCGCCCTGCGGTGCAAGCCGTTCGATCTTGTCGACATATTCGCGGGCCAGCAGCCGCATCCGTTCACGCAGGGTGCCCAGGAACTTCGAATTGAACCATGACTGGGTCAGCTGGCGGTGCTTGCGATGATCAGGCTCGTCCATGTCGAGCAGGGTCCGCACCGGCCCAGTCCTGCTGCCGAACTGGGCGATGGTGCGATCCTCGAACCAGGCGGGCAACAGGGTCAGGCGCGGGGCATTGAGCCAGACCTTGGTGTTGCGCTCCACCTCCATGATGTCCTGGTGGCGCAGCACGGCCCAGAACGGGCGATAGGGCTCCTGCTCGATCCACAGGATGTCGCCCTGGGCGCGCATGGCGGCGAACTTGGCTGCAATCGCCGCCTCGTCGGCATAAACTTCGGGAGAGAAGGCGTCGATATCGGTGGTTGGCCTGATCACGGCTCGATCCTTTCGATCGGAGGCAGGGCATAGCGCCCGTCAAGCGCCTCGGCGCGCGGCAGGTAGAGGCGCAACACGACGTGGAATGCGCCGGGTGGAACCGGCAACCAGTTCGAGGACCCAGCTGGCGGCTTTGCGGCGGACAGATAGAGTGACAGCGAACCGTCCCGATCCTGACGCAGGCCGGGCGTGCGATCGCCGATGTTGTAGCGCTTCAGCGGGTTGGCCACGAGCTGCGAGGTTGTGCGATCATAGGCTGTCAGCGACCAGAAGGCGCCGACCGGGGGCAGCTGTCCCATCGCAAAGCGAATGCGATAGAGCCGCTTACCGTCGAGCATTTCGCCGCGATTATCGGTGATTGCGGCGGGATAGATCGATTCCTCGGGTGCGTTGACATAGCCGCCGCGCGCTACTTCGGCGCGGAGCAGGAAGTCGTTGCCCGGATCGGCCATGGCCCCAGACCACATCCAGCCGTTCTGGATACGGGATGGACGAAATCCTCGCTGGGCCAGGACTTTCGGCCCCAGTCGCACCGCGCAGCCCAGCCCCAATGTCTCGCCGGGCCTGAGTTTTGCCGGGTCGAACTGCCGGCCCGGACCGAACCCGGCCTGGTCGAACTGCGCCATCAGGGCGGCTTCGCCCGGCTTGGCCGGAACCATGCGCAAGGCCTGATTGAGCAGTTCGAAGTAATGCAAGCTGTCGAAGGGTTGCAGCGGGGCGGCGGCAGTCACTGGCTCACCCGCTGCCCCGGTCATCCGGATCGCGGCTGCAAGCGCCTTTGCCTTGACCAGATCGGCATTGTCGGTCGCCAGGACCCGGCCCAGCATCCAGACCGTATCGGTCGAAAGGGGGAAGGCCTCGTAACCCGCCGGAACATTCCCCCCGGATGGACCGATCAGCGCGTACCGCCGCGCAGAACCGCCATTGGTCCTCGTGCCCAGGTGCTGGGGGCGGCCGTAGAGGTCCATGAAGGCCAAAGTGTAATAGCGCGCGCCGAACGCTGGGACGTCGACCAGCACCGGTCCCTTCGAGAGATCGAGCCAGGCATTGAGATAGAGCGTATCGGCATTGGCAGCGCGCAGCTGCCCCTGCGTTTCCGGGGTCAGCAGATGCGGATAGATCGCGATCGTGTTGACTGGCGCGGCAACCGGCTGGTCCGGGCTGACGCGGTGCGTTTCGTTGTGCCGCTGCTTGAGCAGGTCGACCAATGGATAGCCGTAGATGAACCCCTGCAGCCCGCTGGCATAGGCCAGGGCAGCTTCCGGATCCTGCGCGATCGAGCGGCACTGCCCGTCATCGGGGAGGCTGCCCGCCGCCAGGGCGAGTGCAATCGTTAGCATACCTCTCCAATCGCGTAGATTTGTTACACCAATGCTACGATATCGCGTTTATGATTGCGTCTCAAGCGATGATCGCGTAATCAGGCCCATATTGAGTTACGCAGAAGCTTGCTGCCCTCGACGGCAAGGCTGCGTCAAGGGAGGGATCGATATGCGCCTGTTGAGCACCGTTTCGCTGGTCGCCCTGACGACCTTAGCTGCCGCCCCCGCGTTTGCGCAGGATGCCGCGCAAAATCAGGATGATGGGATCGGCGATATCGTCGTCACAGCGCAGAAGCGCTCGGAAAACGTCCAGGACGTGCCGATCGCGATTTCAGCGCTGGGCAGCCATTTCCTCGAAAGCCGCGGGATCGATTCGATCGACAAGCTGGGTGCGGTGGCGCCGAACGTGAAGATTGAGCGCGCGCCCGCTTCCAAGACCATCTCGCAGATCTCGATCCGCGGCTCGGTCACGATCAATCCGGCGATCACCTGGGAGCCGGCGGTCGGTCTGTATCTTGACGGGGTCTATATCGCCAAGGCGCAGGGCTCGATCTTCGACGTAGCCGATCTTGAGCGGGTCGAACTGCTGCGCGGCCCGCAGGGCACACTCTATGGCCGCAACGCTCTGGCCGGGGCCGTCAACCTCGTCACCCGCAAGCCCAGCGGTGAGGCCGGCGGGTCGATCGATTTGACCTATGGCAGCTTCAATGACCGGCGCGTGCGCGGCGTGCTCGACCTGCCAAAGTTCGGACCCTTCTCGGTCAAGGTTGCCGGGCAGTACCGCAAGCGCGACGGGCTGATCGATCTGGTGCCCAATTCGCCGTCCGGCGCGGACCGCGCGGACTCAATCGATTCCGGCAGCTTCATGGTCCAGCTCCGCGCCGAACTGTCGGACGCGATTACCGCCGACTATACCTATGACTATAGCAAGGCGAGCCAGGATCCGCCGTTCTCGCAGCTGCTGCGCGTCAACCGCAATGGCGATCCGCGCGATATCTTCGACCCGGCTTCGCCCGGCTATGCCTTTGGCGGGGCGTTCTTCCCGCTCAACCTCTACACCAACCCGAACCGGGTTGAGGCAGCGGCGATCAATGCCCCGGCCTATGAGCGTTCGCGCAGCTATGGCCATGCCCTGACGCTCACCGCCGATCTTGGCGCTGCCACGCTCAAGTCGATCACCGCCTACCGCGATCTGGCTTGGGCGGATGGCCTCGATCTGGATGGCTCGCCGCTGCCGGTCGCCTTTACCCAGCGCATCACGGACTATCATGCCTTCAGCCAGGAACTGCAGCTGACCGGAGAGCTGGGTGATGGCCGCCTGAACTACGTGCTGGGTGCCTTCTATTTCGACGAGAAGGCCGAAACACTGAACCCGCAGACCTATTTTGGCGGCGGGGTTGATCTGCAATCGGACTATGGTTCGAACACGAAGGCTTTGGCGCTCTATGCCCAGCTTGATTACAAGTTCACCGATGCCCTGAAGGTCAGTCTGGGCGGCCGCTATACGCACGAGAAGAAGGACGTGCGCCGCTTCTTCCGGGTCAACTTCGATGCCGGCAGCGGGATCTTCTCGCCGCTGGTCGTTGCCAACCTGCCTTACGGCGCGATCCCGGAAGCGAAGTACAACAACTTCTCGCCCGCCGCGACCCTGGCCTGGGAAGCAAGCGACAACATCAATGTCTATGCCCGCTTCGCCCAGGGCTTCAAGTCGGGCGGCTTCAACGGTGAGACCAATGTCTTCGCTGCGCCGACTGCCGGATGCCCGAGCGGCGCAACCGAACTGTGCAATCCCTATCGTCCGGAAAAGGTCGACAGCTACGAAGTGGGGATCAAGACCAAGCTGGCCGATGGCCGCGTGATCTTCAATTTCGCCGCCTTCCGTGATGAGCACAAGGACATGCAGCTGTCGGTCTTTACCGCCACCACCGGCGCGGCATCGATCATCCGCAATGCTGCTGGGGCCCGCATCCAGGGGCTGGAATTCGAAACGGTGCTGCGCCCGGTCGATGGCCTGACGATCAATGGCTCGCTGGCGATCCTCGATCCGAAGTACAAGAGCTTCATCGATGGCGGCGTGGACGTATCGAACAACCGCGCCTTTCCGCACGCGCCCAAGACCACGGCCTCGGTCGGCTTCGACTGGGCCGTGCTGAGCGGCGACTGGGGCAAGCTGAACCTCTACGGCGATCTAAACTACGTCTCGAAGTACTATACCTTCCCCTATCCGCTGGTGACGCCGACCCGTTCGGACCAGAATGCCAACTCCAGCCAGTCAAAGGGGCGCACGATCGTCAACCTGCGTGCCAGCCTGGCTGACATCCCGCTGGGCGGGGTCAAGGCCGAGATCTCGGGCTTTGTCCGCAACCTGACCAAGGAAGCCGATCCGTCGAACTTCATCGACTTCGGCCCTGGTTTCGGCGGGATCCTGCTTGGCTACTTCCCTGAACCGCGCACCTTCGGGGTAACCGTCGGCGTCAAGTTCTGAGCCGGCCGCCAGCATGACGCTGGAAGAGCGATTGCAGCGCCTTGAGGATGACCGGTCCATCCGGGACCTCAAGGCGCGCTATCTGCGGGCCTGCGATACCAAGGACCCGGCAACGGTCCGTGATTGCCTGCTGCCGGAAGGGGCCGTCATTGCCTATGATGGCTTCCCGCCTTTTGCCGATCGCGACGCTTTCGTAGCGATCTATGCGGAGATGGGCTGCGCGCCCGGGATCTTCGACATTCACCACGGCGCCAACGGGGTGATTACCTTCGATGGCGACAGCCGCGCGACCGGGCAATGGTCGCTGCTGTTCCACAACATCAACCTGGCCAGCCGCACGCTGACGCAGATGGGCGTTGAATACGATGACGTCTACGTGAAGCAGGGCGGGCGCTGGTGGATCGCGGAAACACGGTCGCGGCGGCTTTCATGCCTGATCCACAGTGTGGACGGGGAGGGGCGGCCCGCGGTGACCGTCATGGGCGAAGCGCCCGCAACATTCGGCTGAGGAGAACGGTAGTGCGGTTTGCAGGCAAGCGGGTGCTGGTGACCGGGGCGGCATCGGGAATTGGACGGGCTACCGCGCAGCTGTTTGCCAAGGAGGGCGCGCAGGTAATCATCGGCGACATCAACGCTGCGGGCCTCGCCGAGACAGCAGCGCTGATCGGTGCGGCGGCCACGCCTGTGGTCTACGATGCCGAGGACCATGCCTCGTGCCGCGCATTGGTCGCCAAGGCTGCCGAGGGCGGGATCGATGTGCTGTGCAACGTTGCCGGCATGCTGAAGTGGGCGCCGACCGAAACCTTTGCCGTCGAGGATTTCGAGAAGATCCTGCGGATCAACACGACCAGTGTCTTCGTGCTCAGCCAGGCGGCCCTGCCGCATCTGGTCGAGAGCAAGGGCAACATCGTCAATATCGGTTCGACATCGGGCCTGCGCGGCATGATCTATACTGCCGCCTATTGCGCCTCGAAGCATGCGGTGGTCGGCATGACCACGGCGCTGGCGGCGGAATATGCGCCCAAGGGCGTGCGGATCAACGCGGTCTGCCCCGGCCACGTGAACACGCCGATGACCAAGCAGCAACCGCCCGAGGGCGCCATCGACTGGCCGATGGTGATGCGCGGCATGCCCAAGCTGGTCGATGGCAGTTGTGATCCGGAAGACATTGCCGAGGCTGTGGCCTTCCTCGCCTCAGACAAGGCGCGCAAGGCAACCGGCACCGTGCTGGTCGTGGACGGCGGTCAGCTCGTCAGCTGAGCAAGGCGCGCGCCGCGGCGCTGCCGTCAAGCAGGGCATTCTCGCGGCGGGTCACTTGCCAGCCTGCGCTGGTGCGGGCCAATTCCCAGCGGTTGGCCGATACCCGCACCGGTGCCCATTCTCCGTCCTCATGCCGGAAGACCACGCTGTGGCAGCGTGCCACTGCGCTGTCGCCAACAAGATCGATAGCCGGGCTGGTCAGGATATGGGCGCAGCCGTCTGCCAATAGCGACTGGTGGACCGGACCGCTGATCAGCGCGGCAATGGCGGCGCGGCCACGCGCTTCGCCCATGCCGCCCACGGCATAGCTGCCGTCCTCGCTCCACAGCGCGGCAACCGCCCAAGCATCCCCGGCATCGGCCAGCGGTCCGTAACGGGCAATCAGGTCGCGGATCGCCTCGCGGTCCTCCAGGGCCCGCAGGCGTTCGGCGACCGACTCAGGCACTGGCCGCCTTGCGTCCGGCCTGGCGGCCAAAGAACGTGCAGTCGGCCAAGCTCATCCCCGAGGAATAGCCGTGCCCCCAGGCGGGAAGGCCCGATGTGCAACGCCCGGCGGCGAACAGGCCGGGGATTGCCGCACCGCCGCGATCCAGCACTTCGCCATCGGGAGAGGTCTTCAGCCCGCCGAGGGTGAAGAAGCTGAAATAGCTGTCATGGAAATCCAACTCGAGCGCGATGAACGGACCCTGGTCCAGAGGCGTCAGGATCGGCGGGCGCTTGTCGAACAGCGGATCGCGACCTTCGCGGGCGTGTTCGTTGTAGACCGCCATGGTCGCGCTGAGCGTGCCCTGTGGCAGCTCCAGTTCGGCCTCGACCTCTTCCCAGGTCTCGCCGGTCCCGGCAATGCGCATCCGGGCAAAATCCATCGGCTGGACGAAATGGGCATTGTCGAGCAGCAGGTAGACCTTGCCATCGGGCTGGTCGACCGCGCAGCGGCTGACGCGCCCATGATAACAGTCTTCGTTGATGAAGCGTTGGCCCTTGGTGTTGACGAACACGCCGTAGGCATGGCTTTCCGGCATAGTCCAGGGGCAGGTGGTGAAGAACTGGTCCATGTGGATTGCATCGCCACCCGCACCCAGGCCCAGCTCGATGCCAGAGCCATCGTCCTTGTCGCCGATCGGATCGTTCAGCTTGAAGGTGTCGGGGCAGTACTTGCGCCGCATGGCCTCGTTGAACACGAAGCCGCCCGTCGCCAGGACCACACCCTTCTCCGCCTTCACGAAGCGCGGCTGGTTGTCGATCCGCACGACCAGGCCGACGATCCGGTCGCCGTCGCGCACCAGCGCCAGGGCCCGGGCATCGGTGATGACTTCAACCCCTTTGGCCCGAGCACTGGTCTCGAGCACATCGACCAGCGGACGTCCGCCGCCCCAGCCCAGGTGCTGGATCACGTGGCCGCGCGGAGCGGGTTTGGCGAGATCGCAGAATGGCGCCGCCGCCTCGCTACCCGACCAGATCAGGGTCGAATCGTCGGTTGGTTCGATCAGCTTTCCGGGCAGGTAATTGCCGCGGTAGGGCACGCCCTGGGCCTTGAGCCAGGCGTAGTTGTTCAGCGCCTCGCGGCCATAAACCTCGCATTTGGCCTCATCGACGCAAGGTCCGCCGGCCAGCTTGAGATAGGCGATGAAGTCTTCGGTTGAATCCGCGAAGCCCGCCGCGCGCTGGGCATCGGTACCGCCGCCGCCGCCGATGTAGATCTCGCCGCCGGACAGGCCCGATGCCCCGCCACTGCCCGAATTGCGTTCGAACAGCATGACGCGCGAACCCGCATCGGCCGCCTCGATCGCGGCGCAGGCTCCGGTCGCGCCAAAGCCGATGATCGCAACGTCAGTTTCGAAGTCCCAGGCCGCAACCTCGCTGGCGGGGTAGGGACGGTGCAGCGAAATCTCAGCCATGCTCTCAGTTACCCTTGGCCTTCACCATATCTAGCGCAACATCGACGATCATGTCTTCCTGCCCGCCGACCATCTTGCGGCGGCCGAGTTCGAGCAGGATTTCGCGGGTATCGATCCCATAGGTCTCGCTGGCCTTTTCAGCGTGGCGCAGGAAGCTGGAATAGACCCCGGCATAGCCCAGGCTCAAGGTTTCGCGATCGACCCGCACCGGGCGGTCCTGCAGCGGGCGGACCAGGTCCTCAGCCGCGTCCATCAGCAGGCTGACGTCGCAGCCGTGGTTCCAGCCCTTGCGGTCAGCTGCAGCCACGAAGACTTCAAGCGGTGCATTTCCTGCCCCCGCGCCCATGCCGGTCAGGCTGGCGTCGATCCGCACCGCGCCGCACTGGGCCGCGACGATCGAGTTGGCGACGCCTAGCGATAGGTTGTGATGCGCGTGCATGCCGCGCTGGGTTTCGGGCTTCAGCACGCGGTCATAGGCCTCGAACCGCGCGCGCACCCCGTCCATGTCAAGCGCGCCGCCGCTGTCGGTGACATAGACGCAGTGTGCGCCATAGCTTTCCATCAGCAGGGCCTGCTGTGCGAGCAGGTCCGGCTCGATCATGTGGCTCATCATCAGAAAGCCAGAGACATCCATGCCCAGATCACGGGCGATGCCGATGTGCTGCTTGCTGACATCCGCCTCGGTGCAGTGGGTCGCGACGCGGACTGAGCGGACGCCGATGTCATAGGCGCGACGCAGTTCCTCGACCGTGCCGACGCCAGGCAGGATCAGCGTGGTCAGCACGCACTTGTCGAGCACCTCGGCCACGGCCTCCAGCCATTCCCAATCGGTGTGGGCGCCGAAGCCATAGTTGAAGCTTGCGCCCGAGAGACCGTCGCCATGCGCCACCTCGATCGCATCGACGCCCGATGCCTCGATCGCCGCGGCAATCGCGCGGACATGGTCGATCCCGTACATATGGCGCACCGCATGCATGCCATCGCGCAGGGTGACGTCCTGGATATAGAGCTTGTCGCCCGCTTCGACGTTGAACGTGCTCATTGTGCCATTCCCCCCTGCTTCATTCGGCGCGCCGCCAGCAGTTCGCCAGTGGCCTTGGCCGCAGCGGTCATGATGTCGAGGTTGCCCGAATAGCTCGGCAGGTAATCGCCCGCGCCTTCCACCTCGAGCATGATCATCGACTTTATGCCGGTGAATTCGCCCATCCCGGGGATCTTCAGCTTGTTGTTGTCGCCAAAGCGCTCGAACTGCACTTCCTGCTTGAGCCGGTAGCCGGGAACATACTTCTGCACTTCGGCAACCATTTCTTCGACCGAGCGGCGGATCGCGTCCTCGCTGCCACCCTCGGACAGGGTGAAGACCGTGTCGCGCATGATCATCGGCGGTTCGGCCGGGTTGAGGATGATGATCGCCTTGCCGCGCGTTGCGCCGCCGACCACTTCGATTGCCCGCGCCGTGGTGCGGGTAAACTCGTCGATGTTGGCGCGGGTGCCGGGGCCGGCTGAGCGCGACGAGACCGAAGCAACGATCTCGGCATAGTGCAGCTTGTCGGAGACGCGGGCGACGGCGGCCACCATCGGGATCGTCGCCTGGCCGCCGCAGGTCACCATGTTGACGTTCGGCTGATCGAGATGTTGGCTCATGTTCACCGGCGGGACGGTGAAAGGGCCGATCGCGGCCGGGGTCAGGTCAACCACCTGGATGCCGTCGGCGCGCAGGGCCTCGTCGTGGCCCTTGTGGGCATAGGCGCTGGTCGCATCGAAGGCGATGCCGATTTCCGGATAACAGGCCAGCTTCTTCAGGCCTTCAATCCCCTCATGCGTGGTGGCGATGCCATGCTCGCGCGCCATCGCTAGCCCTTCGCTGTTCTGGTCAATCCCGACAACTGCCGCCAATTCCATGTTCTGGGGATACTTGATCATCTTCATCATCAGGTCGGTGCCGATATTGCCCGAGCCGATGATTGCGGCCTTCACGCGTGCCATTGCTGCTTCCTTAGACAAACCGTGCCGTGCAGGTGCCAATACCGTGCAGGGTCATTTCGAAGACGTCACCTTTCACTGCTGGCTCCAGCGGAACCAGGCTGCCGGACAGGATCACGTCTCCGGCATCGAGCGTCACGCCATAGGCGCCCAGCGTGTTCGCGAGCCAGGCTACGGCCTGGGCCGGATCACCCTGTACCGCGCGGCCATAGCCTTCGGACAGCGGCGCACCGTTCTTGGTGACCGTGACATGCAGGGCCGGCAGGTCATGATCGCGGGGATCGGCCTTCGCCTCGCCCAGGACGAAGACCCCGCACGACGCGTTGTCTGCCACCGTATCGACAATCCCGATCTTCCAGTCGCGGATGCGGCTGTCGACGATCTCGAAGCAGGGGGCGATATAGTCGGTGGCCGCCACGACATCGGCGGCGGTGATGCCGGGGCCGTTGAGGCTGTCCTTCAGCACGAATGCAATCTCGGCCTCGGCGCGCGGGGCGATCAGGGCCTTGGCATCGATGTCGATTTCTTCGGCGGTACGCATCCAGTCGGTCATGAAGCCAAAGTCCGGCTGGTGCACGCCCAGCATGTCCTGCACTGCCTTGCTGGTGACGCCGAT
>DKII01000015.1:21407-22222 GCA_002454125.1 Novosphingobium sp. UBA6722 | reverse complement strand
TGGTGACGCCGATCTTCTTGCCGACCACCCGCTCGCCATCCTTGCGGCGACGGGCGAGGAAGCCGAGCGAGATGGCATAGGCATCGTCGATCGTGAGGTCGGGATAGCGCTCGATCAGCGGGCTGACGACGTGGCGACCCCGCAGCGCGTCGTAAAGTTCGCCGGCCAGGCGGTCATTGCGGCTGTCGGTCACAGATAGGCTCCGTCCTGGTAGATCAGGGGCGTGACCGCATCGCTGACCGTGGCGCGCAGGACGCGGGCGATGACGATCGAATGCGTGCCATAGGCCAGCATAGCATCGATCACGCAAGCGAGGTTGGCCTGGGCCCCGACGAGCTCAGGCACGCCGTCCGGGCCTTCGCGCCATTCCCCGATCCGGAAGCGCTCATCCTGCAGAACACCGCCTCCGAAAGCCGCCGAAACATCCTGCTGGTCGCGGGCAAGCAGGTTGACTGACAAGGGGGCAGTCGGCACCAGCAAGCCATGCAGGGCGGTCGCGCGGTTGACGCAGACCAGCACGGCAGGCGGATCGACCGTCAGCGAAGTCACCGAAGTTGCGGCCATGCCGACCGGCCCGCTCTCTCCGCGAGCTGCCACGACTGCCACCGAGGCTGCGAGCCGCCGCATCGCCGCGCGGAATTGCGCGGGCAATTCCTCCGGGATCAGCGGATAACCGTCAGCCACGCAGGAATTCCAGGCTGTAGCGATTGAACTCTTCGGCCCGTTCGACTTGAACCCAGTGGCCGGTGCGGGTGAAGGTCATGCAGCGGGCATCTTCACAACGATCGAGGAAATGGCGCGCGCCGCTTTCGGGG
>DKII01000015.1:885-21364 GCA_002454125.1 Novosphingobium sp. UBA6722 | reverse complement strand
CCGCTTTCGGGGCAGAACTCGTCATTAAGGCCCCACAGTACGAAAATTGGCACCTTCAGCTCGCCCACCAATGGCCCGAGGTTGGGCGTGCGCATGCGCATCAGCACGTCCTTTGGCTGGGTTCGGGCCACGGCGAACCGTTCCTCGACCAGGGCATCGGGAATCCGCGCGGCGAAATCGGGATGGACCAGATTGCCGATCAGGCGGCGCTGCTCATCCAGATTGAAGTCTGGCCCGCCGAAGTTGGAGACCATCTTGGTGATGCCCGGCATCTTGAAGTAGTCGGCCTGCTCCTCGATGCAGCCGGGCGCCATCAGGATCAGCCGCTCGGTGAACTCCGGATGGTCCAGCGTCAGCTGGATCGCAACGCCGCCGCCCAGCGAATTGCCAACCAGCACCGCCCGCTCGATCCCGTGCGCCCGCAGCGCCTGGTACAAGGTGTCGGTGAACAGCTGGAGGGTGTAGTCGATCCCCTCAGGCTTCGAAGAGGCACCATAGCCGATCAGGTCGGGCAGGATCACCTGATAGCCGGCCTCGACAAAGGCCGGCCAGTTCTGCCGAAAGTTCGAAGCCCCCGATGCACCGGGGCCGCTGCCGTGGACAAAGACCACGACCGGGCCTTCGCCCGCCGACTTGAGGTGGATCTGGTATCCGCCATCAACCTCGTAGGTTGCTTCCGTCAGGCCAGTCATGCCGGGCTCCTTACAGGAAGGGGTTCAGCGGGGCCTGGCCCAGCATGGCGTTGACAGCATCGCTGGTGCGGTTGCCAGGATCGTTGGCAACGTGCGCGCGGCCGGCATGAAGATCGAGCCAGGGCTGAATGATGTCGCTGCTGGTATAGATCGCGCGGCCGCCAAACAGCTGGACCACATCATCAATCAGGCTGGCCAGGCGGCGTACGACAGTCGCCGATTGGTAGGTGTAGAACGCCCGCTTTTCCATCGGGATGTCCTCGCCGCGCTCGGCGTAGCCCATCAGGTCTTCGAAGGTCAGGCGCAGGGTGACTTCCATTTCGCGCTTCTCAGCCACGGCCCGGGCAATTGCGGCATGGAGGATCGGATCGTCCTTCGATGCCTTGCCGGTATTGGTCGAAACGCGGCTCTGCATGATCGCCATGGCCGCATTGATAGCGGCCTGGGCCCCGCCGAATGCTGCTGTCGAAACCGAACGGACGAAAACCTGAGCCCAGGGCAGCCGGTAAAGCGGGCCGGTGTTCACTTCCTGCCCCGGATTCTTGCAGAGGAAGCCGTCGATCGAGCGGTGGGTGCGGTAATCGGGCACGAATACGTCATCGACAATGATGTCATGGCTGCCAGTGCCCTGGAGGCCGAACACGTGCCAGGCGTCTTCATCGATCGCGTAGTCGCTACGCGGGAGCAGGAAGGTCCGCATCTCGGCCGGGGTGCCATCGTCCTTAGGCGGGCAGAACGCGCCCAGCAGCACCCAGCCGCAGTGACTCGATCCGGTCGAGAAGCCCCAGCGGCCAGACAGGCGGAACCCGCCTTCGACGTGCGTGACCTTGCCGACCGGCTGATAGGTAGACGAAACCAGCATGTCCGGGTTGCCGCCCCAAACTTCTTCCTGGGCCTTGTCGTGGAACAGCGCCAGCTCATAGGGGTGGCAACCGACGACGCCATACATCCAGCCGGTCGACATGCAGCCTTCTGCCAGCGCCTTCTGGACTTCGAAGAACACGTTGGGGTGCATTTCATAACCGCCCCAGCGCTTGGGCTGGACGATCTTGAAAAAGCCCGCCGCTTGCATTTCGGCAATGGTCTCGGCCGGGACGTTCCGGTTGCGCACACAATCGCGTGCGCGCCCCTTGAGAACGGGGATCATCGCGCGGGCACGGCTGATCAATTCTTCGCTGGTCGGCACCGAGCCTGAATGCTCGGCCTGCAGGGCTGCGGTGGCCATCTCCCGGATTCCTCTTCCTTGCTTCGACTCAGCCCCTCTGAAAGCGGGCTTCGTAAAATTTTCTAACGTTTGATACGCAAATCGTCAATTGAAAAGCCGTTTGACTTCCGATAATGCGGATTCAACACAGTGTTGGTGCCGCGATTCACCGAAGCGGACCATTTGGGAGAATTGCCGGCTTGACCCAGGGAGTGCACATCGACCTTGCAGGGAAAGTTGCCCTGGTCACTGGCGGAACCCGCGGGTTGGGCCGGGCGATTTCGGCGCGGCTGGCTGAGGCTGGCTGCACGGTTGTTGCTTGTGCCCGGAATGCACCGGACGACCTGCCGCCGGGCGTATCCTTCCAGGCGGCCGACATTCGCGACGCAGATGTGGCCCGCGCGCTGGTCGACGGCATTGCCGCCAAGCATGGCCGGTTCGATATCCTGATCAACAATGCCGGCGGTTCGCCCGCAACGGCAGCCGAGCAGGCCAGCCCGCGCTTCATCGATGCGATCCTGAAGCTCAACCTCGTTGCTCCGCTTTACCTGGCCCAGGCTGCCTATCCGCACATGGTTGCGGCGGGCGGCGGCGCGGTGGTCAATATTGCCAGCGTTTCCGGAATTCGTCCGTCGCCCGGCACGGCAGTCTATGGTGCCGCCAAGGCTGGTCTGTTGAACCTGACGCAAAGCCTGGCGCAGGAATGGGGTCCCTCCGGCATCCGCGTCAACGCAATCATCGCCGGGCTGATGCAGACCGAGAATGCCGAGGCAACCTATGGCGATGCCGAGGCCCAGGCAGCGGTCGGCCGGTCAATGCCACTGCAGCGCATGGGTACCGGCGATGATCTGGCCGGGGCCGTGCTGTGGCTTTGCTCCCCGCTTGCCGCCTGGGTCAGCGGCGCAAGAATCAATGTCGATGGCGGGGGCGAGCGCCCCTATTTCCTCGACCTCGTGAAAGGACACTGATGCCCATGGCCATCAAGGCACTTGGCTATGTGGTTATCCAGACGGCGCAGTTGCAGCGCTGGGACCACTTTCTGACTCAGGTCGCGGGCGTGATGCGCGCGGCCGATGCCACTGACGGGGCGCATCTCTACCGGATCGATCAGCGTCCGTTCCGCTTCCGGATCGAACCGGGTGCGCAAGACCGCTTCGTGGCCGCTGCCTACGAAATTGACGGCGCCGCCGCGCTTGCCGAACTGGCGGAGCGGATCGCGGCTGCCGGGCGGCCGGTCGAGTTCGGATCCGATGCGGGCGCGGCCCTGCGCGGTGTCGACCGGTACTTTGCGACCAGCGACCCGGCCGGCAACGGGCTTGAATTCTATTGCGGTGACAGCGTGGCCGAGGCGCCCTTCGTTTCGCCGCTGGGGATCCCGGCCTTCGTAACTGGCGAAATGGGAATGGGTCACGCGGTGTTTTCCGCCCCCAACTTCAATGAATGCGTCATCTTCTACCGCGACGTGGTCGGCTTTCATGAAACCGACATGCCGCGGTTCTTCTTCGGCGATGGGAGTGCCGACGATCCGGGGATGGGCTTTGCCTTCATGCACGCCGACAATGGTCGCCATCATTCAATCGCGCTTGGCGAAGGACCGGTGCCGCCATCGGGCTGCGTCCACCTGATGCTCGAGCTGCCCAGCCTGGTTGAGGTGGGCAAGGCTTATGACCGCATGAAGGCGCTTGGCTATGCCGAAAGCGCCTCGCTGGGCCAGCACTACAATGACGAGACGGTCGGCTTCTATGTGCAGACCCCCGGCGGCTTCGATCTGGAGATCGGCTGCGACAGCCTTGTGATCGACCCGGCCACCTGGGAAGTTACCCGACACAAGGGGATCAGCATCTGGGGCCATGAATGGGCGTGGCAGAAGGCGATGAAAGAGCAACAGGCGGCAGCGGAATGACCATGTTGGACAAACGCATGACCCCGGCGGACATCGTCGGGCGGCTGAGCGACGGGATGACGCTCGGGATCGGGGGCTGGGGTCCCCGGCGCAAGCCGATGGCGCTAGTGCGCGAGATCCTGCGCTCGGATCTAAAGGATCTGACCGTGGTCGCCTACGGCGGGGCCGATGTCGGGATGCTTTGCGCCGCGGGCAAGGTGAAGAAGCTGGTCTTCGCCTTCGTCTCGCTCGATGCGATCCCGCTGGAACCATGGTTCCGCAAGGCCCGTGAGGCCGGCCAGATCGAAGTGCTGGAGCTGGACGAAGGCATGTTCCAGTGGGGCCTCAAGGCGGCCGCCTTTGGCCTGCCCTTCCTGCCAACGCGGGTCGGCCAGGGCACGGACCTGGCCGAACTTGGCGGGCTCAAGACCGTGCAATCACCCTATGACGATGGCGAAACGCTGATCGCGATGCCCGCGCTGAAGCTTGATGCGGCGCTGCTCCACGTCAACCGCAGCGATTGGCGCGGCAATATCCAGGCGTTCGGACCAGACGTCTATTACGACGAATGGTTCGCCCGCGCTGCCGCCAAGACCTATGTCAGCTGCGAGGAACTGGTTGATCGGATGGAAGACCACTATCCCGAGCAGGCCCAGGCCAACATCGTGGAACGCGCCTTCATCAGCGGTGTCACGGAAATCACTGGCGGTGCGCACCCCAGCTCAATGCCCCCGGCCTATGGCTGGGACATGAAGGCCTTCAAGGCCTATGCCGATGCCGCAAAGGACCCGGGTGACTGGGCCGCGGTGCGTGATCGCTTCGTCGGTGCAAGCGAGGAAGACTACCTCGCCGGCTTTGGCGGCAAAGAGGCGGTGGCGGCTTTGCCGTTGCCGATTTTCTGATGACTGACGTTTCCCTCGCAGAACTCTGCATCTTCGCCTGCTCGCAGGCCTTCCGAAACAATGGCGAGATCATTGCCACCGGCGTCGGCCCCGTGCCGCGCGTGGCGGCTGGTCTCGCCAAGCTCACCCATACGCCTGAGCTGATGATGACCGATGGTGAAGCCTACCTGGTCGAGCAGCCGGTGCCGCTGGGGCCGCGCCGGTACGAGGACCGCAAGCCCGCGGGCTATCTGCCGTTCAGCCGCTTCTTCGACGCCGCGGTCTGGACCGGGCGCCGCCATGCCATGGTCACGCCGACCCAGATTGACCGGTTCGGCCAGATCAACCTTTCGCAATTGGGCGGTACCCACCGCCAGCCCAAGACCCAGATGCTGGGCGTGCGGGGCTTTCCGGGGAACACGATCTACCATCCCAACAGCTTCTTCTTCCCGAGCCACACCCCCCGGGTCTTCGTGGCGGGCGAAGTCGATATGGTCTCAGGGGTGGGCTACAATCCGGCCAAGCGGGTGCCGGGCGGGAACTATTCCGCGGTCGATCTGCGGACGATTGTCACCAACCTGTGCGTGATGGACTTCGGCGGGCCGGACCATGCCATCCGTGTGGTCTCGCTCCATCCCGGCGTTAGGTTTGCCGAGGTCCAAGAAGCGACCGGGTTCGAACTGATCGATGCAGTGGCTGGCGAAACCCCGCTGCCCGATGCCGAGGCCCTGACGATCATCGCCAGGCTCGATCCGCACAATATCCGCGCCAGCGTGATCAAGGATAACCCGCCTGCACAGCGACAGGCCGAAGGGAGTGCCGCATGAGCAAGGGTAACGATCTGGTCGAACCGAAACAGGTCGACATCGTCTACGAAACCGATCAGCCGATCCGCTATGAGGTGATCGATCACGTCGCCTGGGTGACGATGACCCGGCCGACCTTCAACAATGCGCAGAACGGGCAGATGACCTATGCGCTGGACGATGCCTTCAATCGCGCCGTCAAGGACGACGACGTTCGGGTGATCGTGCTGGCGGGTGAGGGCAAGCATTTCTCCGCCGGGCATGACATCGGCACGCCGGGGCGCGACCTGCATCATGAATTCGACAAGCGCCTGATGCTGGCTCCGCATACCAACAAGCCGGGGGCCGAACTGCTCTACACGCGCGAGCAGGAACAGTACCTCGGCATGTGCCGCCGCTGGCGCGACATCCCCAAGCCGACCATCGCGATGGTCCAGGGCGCCTGCATTGCCGGCGGGCTGATGTTGGCCTGGGTCTGCGATCTGATCGTGGCCAGCGAGGACGCCTTTTTCCAGGATCCGGTCAATCCGCTGATGGGCATTCCCGGGGTGGAATACTTCGCGCACGGCTTCGAACTGCCGACCCGGGTGGCCAAGGAATTCCTGCTGCTGGGCGAACGGATGAGTGCAGAGCGCGCCCATAGCTTCGGCATGGTCAACAAGGTGGTTCCGCGCGAAGAACTGCGCGAGGCGACCGCTGCCTGGGCGGCCAAGCTGGCGGCTAACCCGCGGCTGGGCAACTGGCTGACCAAGCAGTCGATCAATCATGTCGAGGAACTGCGGGGCAAGCGCTCGGCGATGGATGCGGTCTTCCATATGCACCACTTCGCCCACGCCCATAATGACCTGGTTACCGGGGATTCGATCGTCGGCGTCAGCGGCAAATCGGCTGCTGCCACCAACAAGAAGCAGCAGGCGGGCGAGGGCTGAACCTTGGCTGATCCGCTCGCCACGGCCCTGACCAGGCGGCTCGGTTGCCGCTTGCCCGTGATCCAGACCGCAATGGGCTGGATCGCGACGCCGCAGCTTGTGGCCGCGACCAGCAATGCCGGCGCATTTGGCTTTCTGGCCGGTGCCGTGATGAAGCCGGCCGAACTGGGCGAGGCGATCGCCCGGCTCAAGGACCTGACGCCGCACGCCTTCGGGGTAAACTTCCACTCGTTCCAGCCCGGCGCGGCCGAGATCGTGGAAATCATCCTCGCCAATGCCGACCGGGTTCGCGCGGTCAGCTTTGGCCGGGGGCCGGACGCGAAGATGATCGGCCGGTTCCGCGATTCCGGGATCCTGTGCATTCCGACCGTTGGCGCGGTGAAGCACGCGGAAAAGATGGTCCAGCTGGGCTGCGAGATGATCACGGTCCAAGGCGGCGAGGGCGGGGGCCATACCGGTTCGGTCCCGACTACCGTGCTGTTGCCGCAGGTGCTGGACGCTGTCGATGTGCCGATCGTTGCGGCTGGCGGCTTTGGCGACGGGCGCGGCCTTGCCGCAGCGCTGGCCTGGGGTGCCTGCGGGATCGCCATGGGCACGCGCTTCCTGATGACCGCCGAAAGCCCGGTTCCGGCGGCGCCCAAGTCGGCCTACGTCAAGGCCGGCACCGGCGACATCATCGTTTCGACCAAGGTTGATGGCATCCCGCAGCGGATGATCCTCAATCCCCTGCTGCGCCGGATCGAAGGGTCCGGACGGACCGCGATGTGGCTGCGGGCGATCGAGGCGGGCCTTGAGATGAAGCGCCAGACCGGGATGACCTGGGGCGAAGTGCTGGGCGCAGCCCGCGGCATGACCAGCCACGGGGAAATGTCGCTCAGCGCCGCGATGATGGCAGCCGCCGCGCCAGTCATGATCCAGCGCGCGGTTGTGTCTGGCGATGCCGAGCAGGGCCTTATGGCCACCGGCATGGTAGCCGGGCGGCTGACCGACCTGCCGACTGCTGCCGACCTGCTGCAATCGATCGAAACCCAGGCGCGCGAACGCATCGCGGCGCTCTGCGCGAAGGACTGAACGCCATGCCGATCACCACCACGATCCAGGATCGCATCGCCGAAATCATCTTCGACGTGCCTCCGGTCAACGCCTTCGACAGCGAGACCTGGATGTCGCTTCCCGCGATCATCACGGCGGCAGCCAGCAACCCCGAGGTCAACTGCGTCCTGATCCGCGCCGCCGAGGAGGCCCGCGGGTTCTGCGGCGGGGTCGATATCAAGGAGATGCAGGCCCACCCCGAGCGGATCACCGTGCTCAATCGCGGCAATTATCTGACTTTCAAGGCGATCCGCGACGCCGAGGTTCCGGTCGTGGTGGCAGCTCACAAGTTCGTGATCGGCGGCGGGATCGGGATCTGCGGCGCCAGTGACACGATCATCGCGGCCGACGATGCCTTCTTCAGCCTGCCCGAGGTCGATCGCGGGGCGATGGGCGGGGCGAGCCACCTCTCGCGGATGTTGCCGCTGCACAAGGTCCGCGCGGCCTTTTTCACGGGCGGAAATATTCCGGCGGAAGAAGCGTACCGCCTGGGCGCGGTCGAAAAGGTCGTGCCACGCGCCGACCTGGTGGCCGAGGCCCGTGCATTTTGCACAGTCATCGCCAGCAAGAGCCGCAAGGCGCTGGTCATCGCCAAGGAAGCGCTCAACGGCCTCGAGCCGCGCGATGTCGATCGTGGCTATCGTTGGGAGCAGGGCTTCACGCTTGAAATGTACATGCACGAAGACAGCCAGAAGAGCCGCGATGCCTTCGTCGAGACAGGCAAGGCCGCGAAGTTCTGATGGACCTGACCTATACCCCTGAACAGCAGGCGTTCCGGGCCGAAGTGCGCGCGTGGATAGAAGCGCACGTGCCGAAGGAGCCGCTTGTCACGCTGGAATGCCGCGAAGGCTATGACCAGCATGTCGCCTGGGAGCGGACGCTTGCCAGCGGCAACTGGGGCATGGTCACCTGGCCGGAAGCCTACGGTGGACGCGGGCTGGACCTGATCCAGTGGCTGATCTTCGAGGAAGAGTATTTCCGCGCCGGCGGCCCCAACCGGGCCAACCAGAACGGGATCTTCTTGCTGGGTCCGACCATCATGGAATTCGGCACCGAGGAGCAGAAGGCCCGCTTCCTCCCGCCGATGGCACGCGGCGAAGTGATCTGGGCCCAGGCCTGGTCCGAGCCGGGCGCCGGCAGCGACATGGCCGCGATCCAGTCCAAGGCGGTGCGGGATGGCGATCACTACGTCATTACCGGGCAGAAGACCTGGTCGAGCCGCGCCGCCTTTGCCGACTGGGGCTTTGGCATCTTCCGGACCGATCCTGACAGCAAGCGCCACAAGGGGCTGACCTTTATCCTGTTCGATCTGAACAGCCCGGGCATCACCCGCCGCCCGATCCGCCAGCTCCACGGCGATACCGGTTTTGCCGAACTGTTCTTCGACGAAGTGCGGGTGCCGGTCGAGAACTGCCTGGCGGGCGAAGGCGAGGGCTGGAACGTTGCCATGGCCACCGCCGGCTTCGAACGCGGCCTGATGCTGCGCTCGCCCGGCCGGTTTCAGGCAACCGCCAAGCGCTTGGTCGAGCTCTACCGCGCGCATGAAGCCGAGGCTTCGCCGGCCGCGCGTGAAGCCGTGCTGCAAGCCTGGGTGCAAACCCAGGCCTATGCCTACAATACCTATGCCGTGGCCTCGAAGATCATGGCCGGGGGCAAGATCGGGGCCGAGGCCAGCCTCAACAAGATATTCTGGTCCGAGCTTGACCGGATGATGCACCGCACCGCGATGCAGATCCTGGGTGCCCATGCGGAGCTGAAGCGCTTCGGCAACGGGCAGATCAACCAGTGGCTCGAGGGCTACATCTTCTCGCTGTCCGGGCCGATCTATGCCGGATCGAACGAGGTCCAGCGCAACATCATCGCCGAGCGGCTACTGGGCCTTCCGCGGGTGGGAGCAGGCTGATGGATTTCCGCTTCAGCGATGATCAGCTGACCCTGACTGAAAGTGTCCGGGATTACCTGGCCGGAACGCACGGCCCGGAGGTGCTACGCCGCCTGGATGAACAGGGCAACCGCGATCCGGCAATCTGGCAGGGACTCGTCGAGATGGGCCTGACTGGCCTGTTGGTGCCCGAGGAGCATGGCGGGCTGGGCCTTGGCCTGGTGGAAGCTGCGCTGATAGCTGCCGAATGCGGCCGCGCCTGCCTGGCCGAACCGCTGGTCGACACGGCCTTTGTTGCCGTGCCGTGGCTGGTTCGGAGGGGCGAACTGGGTGATCTTGCGGCCATCGCTGCGGGCGAGCGCCTGGTCCCGCTGCCGCATGTGCTAAATCCCTGGGTGGCTGATGGATCGGGCCAGCCCCTCCAGAGCGTCGACCCGCTGCGCAACCTGGTGATGTTCCCGGCCGCGGGCAGTTCCGATCCCTATCTGCTCGATCTTGGGGCGCTGATGAGCTCCGCCCAACTGGTTGGCCTCGCTGATGCGATGCTTCATCAGGCGGTCGAATATGCCAAGATCCGGACCCAATTCGGCCAGCCAGTCGGCGCGTTCCAGGCGCTGAAGCACCAGCTGGCCAGCTGTGCCGTGGCGATCGAATTCGCCAAGCCGGCCGTCTGGCGCGCCGCCCAGGCGCTGCAGGATGGGGGCGAAAGCGCCTCGGTCCATGTAAGCCATGCCAAGGTTACCGCGGGCGATGCCGCCCTGCTGACTGCCGAAACGGCGATCCAGGTCCACGGCGCGATGGGCTATACCTACGAGGTTGACCTGCACTTCTGGATGAAGCGGAGCTGGGCGCTGAACGGCGCCTGGGGCGACCGGGCCTGGCATCTCAAGCGGATCGATCAAGCCGTGATCGGCGGCGCCCTGCCGATCGGCCCCGAACACACCTTTGCGTGAGGAACACCATGGCTGAAGCCTATATCATCGACGCTGTCCGCACGCCCATCGGGCGCAAGAAGGGCAGCCTGGCCCATCTCCACCCGGCCGATCTGGGCGCCCACCCGATCAAGGCCCTGGTCGAACGCTCCGGGATCGACGCCAATGCCGTCGATGACGTGGTCTGGGGCTGCTGCGACACGATCGGCCCACAAGCGGGCGACATCGGCCGGACTGTCTGGCTGGTTGCCGGCCTGCCGCTGCACGTGCCAGGCACGACGATCGACCGCCAGTGTGGATCGAGCCAGCAGGCCGTGCACTTTGCGGCCCAGGGCGTGATGAGCGGTACCCAGGACCTGGTCGTCGCCGGCGGCAGCCAGGCGATGAACGCGATCCCGATCTCGGCGGCGATGTTTGCGGGCCAGCCCTATGGCTTCGACAATCCCTTCAACACCAGCAAGGGCTGGGTCGAACGGTTCGGCGACGGCATCCTCAACCAGATCAATTCGGCCGAGATGATCGCGCAGAAGTGGGGGATCAGCCGCGCGGCGATGGAAGAATTCGCCCTCACCAGCCACCAGCGCGCCCATGCGGCCAGCGAAGGCGGGCTGTTCAAGGGCGAGATTGTCCCGCTGGAAGGGCTGGAAGCCGATGAGACGGTTCGTCCGGGTACCACGCTCGAAGGACTGGCCAGCCTCAAGACGGTGCAGGAGGGCGGGGTGATCACCGCTGGGGTCGCCAGCCAGAACTGCGATGGCGCGGCTGCCCTGCTGATCGCCAGCGAACAAGCAGTAAAGGATCATGGCCTGAAGCCGCGCGCGCGTATCCACCACATTTCGGTGCGCGCCGATGATCCCGTATGGATGCTCACTGCCCCCATTCCCGCCACCCAGCACGCGCTGAAGAAGGCCGGGATGACGGTTGCCGATATCGATCTGTTCGAATGCAATGAGGCTTTCGCCTCGGTGCCGATGGCCTGGATGAAGGAGCTCGGCATCCCGCACGAGAAGGTCAATGTCCGCGGCGGAGCAATCGCGCTGGGTCATCCGCTGGGCGCTACCGGTGCGCGGCTGATGACCACGCTGCTTAACGCGCTGGAGGCGACGGGCGGTCGCTATGGTCTTCAGACCATGTGCGAAGGCGGCGGCCAGGCCAACGTCACGATCATCGAGAGGCTGTAATGGGAATCTGCGAAAACCGCACTGTCATCATCACCGGCGCTGCGCGCGGCCTGGGCCGGGCCTATGCCCTGGCCTTCGGCGCGGAAGGCGCCAATGTGGTGGTCAACGACATCGGCACCTCGCTCCATGGCGAGGGGCGTGACACATCGGCCGCCGACGCCGTCGTTGCAGAAATCATTGCCGCCGGCGGCAAGGCGATCGCCAATTACGAGGACATCACCGACTGGGACGCCACCAAGCGCATCGTCGATGCCGCGCTGGAAGCCTTTGGTGACCTGCACGTGGTGGTCAACAATGCCGGGATCGTGCGCGACCGGATGTTCGTTTCCGCCACGCTTGAGGAATGGGACGCGACCATGCACGTCCATCTGCGCGGGCATTTCTGCCTGGCGCGTCATGCCGTGAATTACTGGCGTGAAAAGCAGAAGGGTGGCGCCAATCCCGATGCGCGGATCATCAACACCTCGTCGGGCGCCGGGCTGCAGGGCTCGATCGCCCAGGCCGCCTATTCGACCGCCAAGGGTGGGATTGCCTCACTAACGCTGGTCCAGGCGACCGAGCTGGGGCGCTATGGCATCACCGCCAACGCGCTGGCCCCCTCGGCCCGCACCCGCATGACCGAGCAGGCCTTTGCCGACAAGATGGCGACCGAAGGCCAGACCTTCGACGTGATGGATCCGGCCAATATCGCCCCAACGGTGGTCTGGCTGGGTTCGGCCCAGAGCGCCGAGGTAACCGGCTGCGTCTTCGAACTCGAAGGCGGCAAGATCATGCTGGAAGACGGCTGGCGCGAAGGCCCGGCGGTCGACAAGGGCGCGCGGTGGGAGCCGGCCGAGGTCGGTGCTGTGGTGGAAAAGTTGCTGGCTGAGCGGGTGCCGCCGCGCAAGGTCTGGGGGACCGCCTGATGGAATTCGTCTTCACCGAAGAACAGGCGATGATCGGCGAGACGGCGCGCGCCTTCTTTGCCGAGAACGCCACCAGCGAACGAACTCGCGCGGCGATGGCAGGCGACGGGATCGACCGGGCGCTGTGGACCGCTTTTTGCCAGGAGCTGGGCCTGTCGGGCATCGGTATCGCCGAAGCAGCTGGCGGGGCGGGACTTGGCCTGGTCGAACTGGCGATCATTGCCGAAGCGGCGGGCGCGCAGGTCGCTGCACTGCCAATGCTTGGGTCTCTGGCCTTGTCGGCGCAGGCCATCGCGGCTGGCGGCAGTGCGGCTCAGCAGGCAGCGCACTTGCCCGGCCTGCTCTCGGGCGAAACGATTGCCGGCTATGCCCACGATGCCGGGCTCAAGGCCGATGGCGATCGCTTGACCGGCACGGCGGGCTTTGTGGCTCATGGCGCTTCGGCGCACATCTTTGTCGTCACCAGCAACACTGGCGCCTGGATCGTTCCGGCCGATTCGGCTGGCGTTACGGTCACGGCGCTCACCACCATGGACCAGACCCGTCCCTATGCGCGGGTTGCCTTGGATGGGGCCGTTGGCGAAGCCCTCACCGATCCGGCAGCAGCGATCGCCGCAGCCCACCGGGCCGGGTTTGTGACGGTCGCGGCTGAGGCACTCGGCGGTGCTCAGGCTGCGCTCGACCGGACGGTTGCCTATGCCAGGGAACGCGTTCAGTTCGGGCGACCAATCGGTTCGTTCCAGGCCTACAAGCACCGCCTGGCCGACATGATGATCGAGATCGAACAGGCACGCTCGGCGGTCTACTGGGCTGCCTGCGCGGTGGACGAAGGTTCGGACGAGGCGGAACTCGCATGCCATGCCGCCAAGTGCTTTGCGGCCGATACCTACTTCATGTGTGCCGGTAACATGATCCAGCTCCATGGCGGGATCGGCTTCACCTGGGAGCACGATGCTCACCTTTACTTCAAGCGCGCGCGAGCGATCCAATCGATGCTTGGCAGCGGCGAATGGCATCGTGAGCGGATTGCCACGATGATCCTGGGAGAAGCAGCATGAAGCTTGGTTTTTCACCAGCGGATGAGCTGTTCCGCCAGGAATGTGCCGACTGGCTCAACGGCCAGATGGCCGGCGAATTCCGTGACATCAAGGGCATCACCAAGCTGACGGCGAGCCCTGAACGCCGCAAGGAATGGGAGCAACAACTTGCCGCCTACAAGTGGTCGTGCATTGGCTGGCCAGAGGAATGGGGCGGCCGCAATGCGACGCTGGCCCAGCAGGTGATCTTTGCCGAGGAATATGCCCGTGCCGGCGTGCCCGGGCGGGTCAACCACATCGGCATCGAGCTGGCCGGTCCAACGATCCTGGCTTTCGGCACTGACGAGCAGAAGCGCCGGTTCCTGCCCGATATCGCCGCCGGCAAGACGATCTTTTGTCAGGGCTTCTCCGAACCAGGCGCCGGATCGGACCTGGCCTCGGTCCGCACCAAGGGCCGGCTCGAAAGCGGGGAGTGGGTGGTGAACGGCCAGAAGATCTGGACCAGCCTGGCCCATATCTCTGACTGGATTTTCGTTGTCACCCGAACCGAAGAAGGATCGAAGGGACCAAAGGGTCTGACCTTCCTGATGATGCCGATCGACCAGCCCGGCATCGAGATTCGCGGCATCAAGCAGATCAACGGCGATGCTGAGTTCAACGAGACATTCTTTACCGACGCGCGCTGTCCTGCGGACAGCATGATCGGCGGGGTCGGCGATGGCTGGAAGATCGCGATGGGCCTGCTCGCCTTCGAGCGCGGCGTGTCGACGCTGGGCCAGCAGATGGCCTTCCGCAACGAGCTGGATGAGATCATTGCGGCAGCCAAGGCCAACGGCGCGGCGGGCAACCCGCTGATCCGCCAGCGCATTGCCCAGGCCGAGATCGGGCTGCGGCTGATGCGCTACGGTGCGCTGCGGATGCTCTCCAACACCGACCATTCGAAGATCGACGGGGCGGCGCTGACTTACAAGATCCAGTGGGCCACCTGGCGCCGCAGCCTGGGCGAGCTGGCGATGGACGTGCTGGGCCAGCAGGGCGAAGTGGCGGACGGCAGCGACTATGAATGGGACACGCTGCCCAACCTGTTCCTCTATTCTCGCGCCGACACGATCTATGGCGGGACCAACCAGATCCAGCGCAACCTGATTGCCGAACGCGGGCTCGGGATGCCCCGCGAACGGCGAGGAGACGTGTGATGGCAGCTCCGATCCCGCCCTATCCGAAGGGGCGCAACCTTCTCGCCGGCAAGACCGTGGTTGTGACTGCGGCCGCTGGCACAGGCATCGGCTTTGCTGCCGCCAAGCGCGCCGCCGAAGAAGGTGCAACGGTCCTGATCAGCGATTTCCACGAGCGGCGGCTGGGTGAAGCCGCTGACCGGATTGCCGCCGAGGTGGGCTGCTCGCGGCCTGCCACCGTGGTCTGCGATGTCACCAGCCAGGCGCAAGTCGACGCGCTCCATGCCGCCGCCCTGCAGGAACTCGGCCGCATCGACGTCCTGATCAACAATGCCGGCCTGGGCGGTGAGGTCGCGGTGGTCGACATGACCGACGAGCAATGGTTCCGCGTGCTCGACGTCACACTCAATTCGGTCTTCCGGATGACCCGGGCTTTCTTGCCCAGCATGTATGCGCAAGGTTCTGGCGCGATCGTCAACAATGCCTCGGTGCTTGGCTGGCGGGCGCAGAAAGGTCAGGCCCATTATGCTGCGGCCAAGGCTGGGGTCATGGCCTTCACCCGTTGCTCGGCGGTCGAGGCGGCGGAACACAACGTCCGCATCAACGCGGTAGCGCCCAGCATTGCGATGCACGCGTTCCTGGCCAAAGTGACGACGGACGAATTGCTGGCCGAACTCTCTGCCAAGGAAGCCTTCGGTCGCCCGGCCGAGGTTTGGGAAGTGGCGAACGTGATGATGTTCCTGGCTTCGGACCTGTCCTCCTACATGACCGGCGAAGTGCTCTCGGTCTCAAGCCAGCGGGCCTGACTATGCCGAAGATCTTCAGCAATCCCCGCGACCTGATCGGCCAGGAAGGAACCCAGTTGGGTCCGACCGACTGGCTCACCATTGACCAGGACCGGGTCAACGGCTTTGCCGAGGTGACTGGCGATCATCAATGGATCCACGTCGACGTAGAGCGGGCCAAGGCCGGACCGTTTGGGGGGACCATCGCGCACGGCTATCTGACGATGAGCCTGGTCAACTTCTTCCTGCCGGACCTGATCGAGGTGCGCGGCTTCACCCACGCGGTGAATGTCGGGGCAGACCGGCTGCGTTTTCTGGCTCCAGTCAAGGTTGGCAGCCGGATCCGCGGGGTTGGTGAGATTGTTTCGGTCGAAGAGGTCAAGGGCGCGATCCAGTCGGTAGTTCGCGTCACGGTCGAGATCGAGGGTAGCGACAAGCCGGCCTGCGTTGTCGATACGATCAGCCGCTATTTCCCGGAAGGATGACCATGCCGACGCCCGAACAGATGGAAGCGGCAGTCCACGCCTATGTCGAGGCCTTCGCCAAGGGTGATCCGGAACTGGCCGTCGCGATCTTCGCCGAGGATGCGACGATCGAGGATCCCGTCGGCTCGCCGCTGAAACGCGGTCATGACGAGATCCGCGCATTCTATCAGGCGTCAATGGCGACCGGGGCCCGGCTGGTGCTCGACGGTCCGATCCGTGTCGCCGAAGGCCATGCTGCCTTTGCCTTCCACGTGCCCTTGCACTTCGACGGCAAGGACATGGAAATCCACGTGATCGATACCTTTGCGTTCGATGCTGCCGGGAAAGTCCGCGAAATGCGGGCCTTCTTCGGTCCGGGCAACATGATCGCGAAATGATCCCGCCGACCATTCCCCACGCCGCCGAGGCAGCCGCCAAGCGCTGGCCCAACGAGCTGGCCCTGATCGAAGGGCGCGAAACCCGCACTTTTGCGCAGCTTTGGGCCGAGTGCCGCCGCACGGCATCCGCTCTGCTCGAGGCCGGGATCGGGCGCGGTGACCGGGTTGCGATCTGGGCGCCCAACTCACGCCAGTGGGTTGTAGCCGCAGTCGCCGCGCAGACCTGCGGCGCGGCCATTGTCCCGCTCAACACGCGGCTCAAGGGCCGCGAAGCGGGCGACATTCTGCGCCGGACCCGGAGCCGCATGCTGTTGACGGTGGAGAGCTTCCTGGGGATCGACTACCCCGCCTTGATCGCCAACGAAGACCTGCCCGACCTTGAGCAGACCGTGATGCTTGAGCGGCTCGACGAATACAGCGCAATCGGTGCGGGCGAGGACGATCCGCGCGTCGATGCGGCCCTGGCGGCGATCGGCCCCGACGACATCTCCGACATCATGTTCACCAGCGGCACTACGGGCCTGCCCAAGGGCGTCCTGATGACCCATGGCCGGATCCTGCCGCAGGTCGGCGTGTGGATCGGCAATACCGGGCTGGCGCACGGTGAGCGTTACCTGATCGCCAATCCGTTCTTCCATTCGTTCGGAATGAAGGTCGGCTGGGTTGCCTGCCTGCTGGCGGGGGCGGTAATGGTGCCGATGCCCCAGTTCGACGTGGCCGAAGCGATCCGGTTTATCGAGCAGGAGCGGATCGCCTTCCTGCCCGGTCCGCCAACGATCTTCCAGATGCTGCTGGCCGAGCGTGAAAAGCAGCCGTTCGATTGCTCGTCGCTGCGCGGCGGTACGACCGGCGCGGCGACGGTGCCGCCGGTGCTGATCGAGCGGATCCGCAGCGAGCTGGGGATGCGCGATATCATCACGGCCTACGGCATGACCGAATGCGTCAACATCACCTCGTGCCGTCCGGGCGATCCGGTCGAGCTGATTGCCCAGACTTGCGGCGCTGCGATCCCCGGAAACGAAGTCATCATCGCCGGTGACGACGGCCGCGAGGTGCCGCGCGGCGAAACTGGCGAGATCTGGGTGCGGGGCATTGGCGTAATGCTCGGCTACCTTGACGATCCCGCCGCGACGGCCGAGGCGATCGATCCCGCTGGCTGGCTCCATACCGGCGATGTCGGGACCATGGATGCCAATGGCTATGTCCGGATCACGGATCGCAAGAAGGACATGTTCATTTCCGGCGGATTCAACGTCTATCCCGCCGAGGTCGAGAAAATCCTCGCGGCGCATCCGGCGGTCGGCATGATCGCCGTTGTCGGCACGCCGGACGAACGGATGGGTGAAGTGGGCGTGGCCTTCATCGTCCCCCGGCCCGATGCCCGTGTCGTGCCGGAAGAGATCATCGCCTGGTCGCGCGATAACATGGCCAACTACAAGGTGCCGCGGCGGGTGGTCGTGGTTGATGATCTGCCGCGGAACGCTTCGGGCAAGGTTCTCAAGATCGATCTTAAGCCCTAACCCTTGCTCCGCTAACGGAGAGATTGAACGATGAACGCTGGCCTCGTCGCAATCACCGGTGCTGCGCGCGGTATCGGCGAGGCCTTGGCCCGCGAAGCCGTCAGTCGGGGCCATCGCGTGGCCCTGTTCGATCGTGATGAGGCTGCGCTCGAGCTGTTGCGCGCGCGATTGGGACCAGATCAATGCGTGATCTGCGCTGGCGATGTGACCAGTGATAGCGACCTGACCCGCTTCAAAAACCTCATAACCAGCCAGGCCGATCCCTTGCGAATGGTCTTTGCGAATGCCGGAATTCTGCGTGCAGGTGAGGTCCTCGGCTTGGAAATCGCCGAGTTGGAGCAGATGTTCGCGGTGAATGTCTTTGGCACGATCCGGACCGCGCAGAGCCTGGTTCCATTGATGCAGGCGCAGGCGCAGGCCGAGGCCTCGGTCTTTGTCGTGACTGGTTCTACGTCGATGCTTTCAGCCGGGGCGGGGTTTGGCGGCTATGCCGCTAGCAAGCACGCCTTGCTTGCTTTGACGGAGGCGCTGGATGCGGAATTGAAGCGAGCCGGCTCGCCCGTCCGGGCTGCACTGCTTTGCCCGGCTGCAGTCCAGACTGGTATAGCCGAGGGCAGTTCCGACCTGCTCGGCAAGTTGAGGCGCCGGATGACGACACATGGCATCACGCCTGACCAGATGGCCCGGATTGCGTTTGATGAGCTGGCCAAGGGGCTGAGCGTCGTGTTCTCCAGCGAGGCATCCAAGGCGGTAGCTCAGTATCGGTTGCAGGCGCTGTTATCCGGCTCCTTCATGAACAGCCGGACCGGGCCAGAGACCGGTTAGCCTTCGACTGACAGCACCGCCTTCCACCCCCAGCAATAGTCAAAACTTTCAGGTGCTGCGGTATTGCCGAGGCTTTGCGCACACCTTCGTTCCGCAAACCAAACCTTCAGCAAGCCGCTAGGCTTTGTAATGTCCGTCGACACGGCGTAGCATGGGGGTTGGCCCGTCGAGCAGTGCCTTTGGGAGCAGTGCTGCGGGCAGGTCCTGATAGCTGACCGGCCGAAGGAAGCGGTCGATCGCGAGCGTGCCGACCGAAGTACTGCGCCTGTCGGACGTTGCAGGGAATGGGCCGCCGTGGACCATAGCGTGGGTCACCTCCACACCCGTCGGTCAGGCATTGGCGATGATCCGCCCGGCGCGGTTTTCGAGGATCGGGATGAGATCGCGCGCTGCGGGGTAATCGGCCTCTGCCATGTGCAGCGTGGCGGTGATGCGGCAGGTTCGCGCCGCCGCTATCGACGAGGTAGATGCACGGCAGGCGGTTCTCCTGCGCGATCTCCTGCGCCCTCAGATGCTTCTTGACCGTCATCGGGTAATAGGTGCCGCCCTTCACGGTCGCGTCGTTGCACACGATCATGCACTGCCGCCCCGAGGCGCGCCCCACGCCGGTGATGATCGAGGCGCCGTTGACGTCGCCCTCGTACATCCCGTTGGCTGCCAGCTGTCCCACCTCCAGAAAGGGTGAACCCGGATCGAGCAGTCGCTCCACCCGCTCGCGTGGCAGAAGCTTCCCCCTGCTGACATGTCGCTCGCGATGCTTGTCCGGCCCACTCAGCGCGGCTTCGGCCACCCGCGCGCGGAGTTGCTGCGCCAACGCATGGTTGTGGGCAAAGCGGGCCTTGGCCTCGGGGCTTTCTCGGTCGAGCTTGGTGGTGAGGGTGGGGGCGGTCATGGTCTCGTGCCTGCGCCGGGTATCGGCGGGAAAAGTGTGTGTCGTCGGGCTGTCCACCCTTCCTGCCCATGCCATCGCTTCAGGTGTGAATGAAGCGTAATGAACATCGGCCCGGCGATAGGTGACAGCCATTGGCTGACGCGCCGCGAAGGCGCGCGGCGTGGCAGCTTGCGGCAGCCTGTCACGCCAGCGGCGCGAGCCCGCAAAGGATCGTGCGGACCAGATCGGGAGCGCCGCGTGATCCGGTGCGCGCATAGATACGCTTGGAGTAATTGCGCGCGGTTTCCGCTGTCAGATGGAGGTCGCGGCCCGCTTCCACGATCATTTCGCCCCGGCTGAGCTTCTCGGCAAGCGCCGCCTCGCGCGGGGACAGCTGGTAGAGTGCGTGAAGCACTGCGGCGCCCAGCCTCTCGTCTTCGCGCAACGGAAGGCGAAGTGCGGCAATCGCGGCAGGGTGGCCGCCCGGAAATTGCCCCTCGGGCGGGGCCGGGGCCGGCCGCACGAGCAGCGGCGGCCGATCCTCGAGAATGATCAGCACCGGATCGGGAGGCGATCCGTCCGCGTTCGCAGCAAAAGCGGCGCAGGTGCGTTCGAGGTTTTCGGCCGCGGCGGGGGGCAGCAGCAGCCTGCGCCCCGGGCGGGTGCCGGGCAGGGCCACGAACTCGAGGTGACGCTCGGCCACCGGGTCGGCGTTGATCACGTGGGCCGAGGCATCGAGCGCCACCTGGCCGATGCCCAGCCGGGCCAGCGCCGCTTCGGCCATGCTGCGGGCCAGCCGCTCCCCGGCCAGCACGGCGCAAGCGCGAAGCGCCGCGCGTAGATAAGGTGCGGCGGATGATAGCAGCGCCGCCGCGCTCGCGGTGAAATCCTCGCGCTCACGCATCAGCAGGACCCAGGCCTCGGCCGCCTGTTCGTCGGCCACCCGCATCAGTCTGGCAAAGCGGACTTGCTGCGCGGCAAGCGCTGCGCGTTGCTGTTCGAGGCGGGCGGGGTCTCC
>DKII01000015.1:273-781 GCA_002454125.1 Novosphingobium sp. UBA6722 | reverse complement strand
GACCCGCCCCGCGCGAAGCGAGCCGAGCGGCTGGAGGCCAAGCGCCAGCAGGGCGTCAATGTCGATTGGTGGGTCGTTTGCGGCCCGCGCTGCGGCGTGTTGGACGATGATGGGCCCATCGTCCGATGCGGACTTCGCTGGGGCGATAATGATGATTCCGTGCCGGGCCTGGGTTCGTGCCATCAGCGCCGCGAGAAAACCCTCCCATTGCCGAGGGTGGCCGGGCCCTTCGACAAGGGGCAGGAAGAGGTCGCTATGGTCGGTTGCCGAGAGGGGCATGGAAATTTTACTCCCATATGGGAGTTTTGAAATAGGGCTGCGGCGTCGATTTGGCAAAGCCGCAATCAGCCTCCGGTGGAGAACACGATGTCACACCAAGCCAGTCACGCAGTCCTGACCCATCTCGAGCGGCTCGAGGCCGAAGCGATCCACATCATGCGCGAAGTCGTGGCGCAGGCGGAAAAGCCGGTGATGATGTATTCGGTCGGCAAGGACAGCGCGGTGATGC
>DKII01000015.1:0-205 GCA_002454125.1 Novosphingobium sp. UBA6722 | reverse complement strand
GGACAGCGCGGTGATGCTGCACCTTGCGAAGAAGGCGTTCTACCCTTCGCCCCCGCCGTTCCCGCTGCTCCATGTCGATACGACCTGGAAGTTCCGTGACATGTACGCCCTGCGCGAAAAGGCCGCCGCCGATGCGGGCATGGAACTGCTGGTCTGGCAGAACCCCGAAGCGACCGAGAAGGGCATCAACCCCTTCGATCACGGC
>DKII01000125.1:290-14372 GCA_002454125.1 Novosphingobium sp. UBA6722 | reverse complement strand
GCCACTTCGGCGGTCCGGGCGCGGATTGCGGCATCGATCGCCGCGCCGCTCTGCTCGGCCAGGCGCTCGGCCAGGGCCTGGACGGCCGCTGCGCTGTTGCTCTCCAGCTCGCCGACCGTATCGCGCGCCGAAACCGCCAGGGCTTCGATGGCGCTCTTCAATTCGGCCTGAGCCTGTTCGGCCAGGGCGAGGCTTTCGCCGCGTGTAGCGGCAAGGGTTTGCTGGATCGCTCCGAGCGCGGCTGACTGGTGTTCGGTCTTGCCGGCAATCTCGATCAGCAATTCTTCGCTGCGCTCGATATGGGTCAACAGGCCAACCCCGCGGGCCTCGGCCTCACCCGCGACATCGCGCAGTGCGGCAGTGCGCGCCTCGATCTCGGCCAGCTTGGCTTCGCCGGTGCTCATTGCGGCGGGCAGGTCGGTCGAGGCATGGGCCACGCTGGCCTGGATCAGTTCGAGCAGGCGGACCGAATTGTCGGTCAGCTCAAGCACCGACTTGTCGGTCCCGGCCAGGGCCTCGCGGCTGGCGGCAAGGCGCTCGGCCAGGGTTGCCAGGCTTGCGGCCAGTTCGTTCTGCGCGGTGCTGCCCTGGGCGGCGGCGGCGCGGATATTCTCGCCAAAGGTGTCAAGCTGCGCGGCGATCTCGCCGGTATAGGCTAGCATCTGCTGCGCGCGCTCTTCCTGCTCGGTGCGGCGCTGGGCCAGCACCAGATCAAGCGCTTCCATCTGCGCCTTGAGCGTTTCACCGAACTGCTCGTGCCGTTCGGCCAGATCGCTTCGGCGGCGTTCCAGTTCCTCGGCAAAGGCGCGGTCGCGTTCGGCCAGGCGCAGGTCAACGTCCTCGGCCTCCTTGGCCAGTTCGGCCAGGCGGTGGCGGGCGGATTCAAGCGCGCGCTCGTCAATCTCGCTGACCTGGCCAATGGCATTGCGCAGGTCGTCGACCAGCCGGGTCGTGGCGTTCTGCCAGGCCTCGAGCGCCCCGGCCTCGGCCTCACGCAACGAGCGACCGATTGCCCCGCCTTCGTCGCGCATAGCCGAAAGCCGCGCCCGCAGCGAAAGCAGGCTTTCCTCTTCGGTCCGATCAAGCAGGCTGCGAGTCTCGGCCAGTTCGGCCGCAAGGGCATTGGCGCGGGTGCGAATGCCGGCCAGCGCCGCCACTTCGTGCGCGTCGAGCTCACCGCGGAAGGCTTCGCCGCGTTCGGCCAGGGCGACGAAGCGCGCGCTGGCAACTGCGTCGAGTTGTTCGGTCTGGCGCGTGAATTCGGCGATTGCCGCGTCGATCTTGTCGGTCAGCGCTGCGACCTGGCGTTCGCTGGCCTGGCCGAATTGGTTGAGGCGGTTGAAGCCAGAGATCAGGTCTTCGATCTGCGAATGCGCGGTCCGCCCGGCCGCCGCGATGGTGTTGGTAACGTCCTTGGCCGAACTGGCGATCACGGGCAGCTGGCCGCGCAGCTTTTCCATGTTTTCAAGCGCGGCAGCGCTGACGTTGCCCAGCGTTTCGACCCGCGTGCCATTGTCCGAAACCAGCGCGGCGAGCTGGCTGGCGTGCTGCGACAGCCGCTCGCTGGCCACACGGCCGAGCGATTCCAGATCGCGCGCCTGGGCGGCGATGAATTCACGGGCGAGGCTGAGCTCGCTGTTGACGGTGGTCAGCCGAGTTTCGAGCGCGGCGGATTCCCGCGCCAGCGATTGCGCGACATCGTTGAAGCGGCTTGCCTCGCGCCGGCTGTTGCGCATCGCCAGCAGCCAGGCGACCGCGACCAGCAGGACCGGCACTGACCAGTCGCTCAGCCAGGTGGCCCATTGCTGGATCGTGCCGCCAGCCATGATTTCACCCTGGTGGGCCAGGAAGAACAGCGCGGACCAGCCGATCACGGCCAGGACGGCCACGGTCACGCCCAGGATCGGCAACCAGTTGCGGGGCGGGGCGGGGGTGTAATCCTCCTCGGTGGCCGCGACCTCGGCCCATTCTTCTTCGAGCGTCAGCGGCGCTTCGGCGCCGGTTTCAGCCACGACAGCTGCGCCTTCCGGCGCGGCTGCGTCGATCGCAACGATGCGAGATCCCCTGGTCATGGTTAATCTGATACCACGCCCTGACGATCTATAAACCCCACTTTAACCCTTCGCTGCCATAGCCTGGCGTCATGGCCTATGAAGTTGGAGCCCTTGACGCCACCCTGTCCGCCGCTGCCGGCGAGGATGCGGCGCTGTTTGCTGAGCTGCGAGCGGCTTTCATTGAAAGCTTGGAGCGGCAGGTTGACCTGCTTGGCCGGGCCCGCTGCGATGGCAACTGGCAGATCACGGCCATGCGGATCAAGGGGCTGGCCGCCAGCTTCCATGCCGATGCGCTGATGGAACTGGCCGAAGAAGCGCTGACTTCTGCCCCCGGCGATCCGATCCCGGTGCGCTAGATCAAGTCCTTCCTGGACGAATACGCCGCCTGACCTGCCGCGGGTTGTGCCGGGGGGATTGAGCCGGTAGTCTGGCTTTCTCACCCTCACGCCAACAACTGCGGAGGCCGCCCTTGCGGGTCGCGCTGATATCCATGCTTGAAAGTGGCACTGCCCCGCGCGGTGCCTTGCGCGTGGGCGGAGTTTCGGTCGCGCTGGAGCAGCTGGTGCTGGCTCTGGCGATGGGCTGTGAGCGGATTTTCTGCCTGGCCGGCCGAATGACCCCTGAAATCGCCGCCCTGCAGCACGAGGCTGAACGCGCCGGTGCCCGGTTCCAGCTGATCCCCGGTCCGCGCGGACTGCTGGGGCAAGTGACCGCCAATGACGAGGTAATTGCCCTGGCCGATGGCCTGTTCGCTTCGGTTGGCGATGCGGTTGCCTTGCTCGAACCCGGGCCAACCGTGCTGGTCCAACCGGCCGAGAGCGGGGTGGAAGCGGGATTCGAGCGGATTGACCCGCTGTTGGCGAGCGGCGGCGCGCTGCGCGTTCCGGGCCGATTGGTCGAACGGTTGGCCGATCTGCCGCACGATTGCGATGCCTTCTCCGCGTTGCTGCGGATCGCGCTGCAGGCCGGGGTGACCCAGCGACCGCTGCCGCCCGCTGGCCAGGGTGACGGGTTCTGGACCCTGCTCACCAGCGAGGATCAGGCTCACGCGCTGGAGCCGCTGTGGATCCGCCGCCGCATCCGCCAGGTCCGCCCGTTCAATCCGACGCGCGGGCTGGCACGCTTCCTGGTGCGCAGCTTTGGTCCAGCGCTGCTCCATGCCGGCAGCGGATCGCGCTTTGTGATCGGCGGGGCAGTGGTGCTGTTGGCGCTGGCCCTCGGGATCGGCTGGCTCGGCTGGCCCGGACCGGCGCTGGGCGCGGTCGCGCTGGCCTGGCTACTGGGTGAGGCAACGGTCGTGCTCAGGCGGATCGAAGCCGATCGGGTGGTTCCTCCGGGCCGCAAGCTCAGCCTGCCAAGCCTGTTTGACTGGAGCGTCGATGCGCTGCTGGTCACGCTGATTGCCTGGGCGATCCCGGCTGGGCCGTGGCTGGGCCTGTTTGAACGGCTGTTTCCGCCGCTCATGCTGCTGGCATTGCTGCGGATTGTGCCGCGCGTGTTGAACCAGGCCTGGACCGCCTGGTTGGAGGATCGTGCCTTGTTGGCGCTCCTGATCGGACTCGGCCTGCTGGCAGGGGTAGGAGCGCCCGTGGTTTACGGGCTGGCAATTGTGCTGGCGGCCTGCGGAATCCTTTGGCCGCAAGGGGCTGCGCGACTAACACCGTCTTAACCAAACCTGCGCTAAGGCCTGCCAGATGAGCGAGATGTTTGCACCGGTCCGGGCCGAACCCACCGTCGAAGACGTGCTGCGCCAGGAATTGGCGCAGGGCGATGCCGTGATTGGCACGATCGCGCCGATCCTGCGCCATTTGCTGGCCAATGACGACCATTCCCTTTTCAACGACGAGATCGTGGCACGCGTGCGCGGGATGATCGATCACGTTGCGCGCCAGGTGCTTGATGCAGTCGAGGACGCGCAGGGGGGCGGTGCCCGCCATGAGCATGACCAGGATCTGGTCGCGCAAGTGATTGCCGCCGTGATTGAGCGTTCGGCGCTGCTCGGCCATGTCCATGCCCAAGCGCTCGAATTCCAGCTGACCGAGCGGCTGCAGGGGCGGATTGCGCTTGATCCGGTGCTCTCGCCGCTGCTCCAGGCGCTGATCGCTTCACCGGATGCCGGCACGGCGGCCAGCGCCATGGGGCTGCTCGCCGCGCAGGCGCGCTTTGTCCAGGCCCAGCGCCGGATGCAGCTGCCGCTTGGCGAATTGCCGGCTGACCTGTTCCATGCGGTGCTCCAGGCGCTGCGCTCGCTCGAGGCCGAGCCAGAGGTGCTGGTCGCCGCTGAAAAGACCCTGCGCGCCGGTTATGACGAAGGCCGCAGCCGGTTGGGCCTGATGGCGCGGCTGGTGCTGGGCATGGGCGGCGGTGCCACCGCCGCGCTCGACGTGAGCCATGCCGGGGTCGGCCTGTTCCTGACCGCCCTGTCGCTTGGCGCCGGGCAGGACCGCGATCTGACTGCGCTGGCGGCGCATGAAGGGCAGCTGGCGCGCCTGGCTCTGGCACTGCGCGCCGCTGGTGTCCGGCCCGAAGCGATCGAGGGCCAGTTCCTCGCGATCCATCCAGACGTTAGCCTGCCTGAAGGTTTCGAAGCGTTCGGCGCCGATCATGCCGCCGCGCTGCTGGCCCGCTCGTTTGCGGGGCCGGGCCGCTAATCGATGAGCGCAGGCGGCGCCTTTCTGGCCCGCGCCTCGTGCGACGGGAATGATGTGCTGACATCGGCCGATGAGCTGGTGGCCGTGCTGCAGCAACGCTGCGGCGGCGATGTTCCCGGTCCGCTGGCCATTCCGGCGCTGCGCGAACTGGTCCAGCGGGCCCGCAGTCTGGGTCTGAAGCTGGCCAGGCGCATGGAAGCGACCGATGGCCAGGATGCAATTTCTGCCTGGGTCGAAGTCGAACCGGATGCCGAGAGCGGTACCTGCGAAATCGGCGTCGTCAGCTGGCAGGCCGTGCCGCTGCCGGCCGAAGACCTGAACGAAACCGTCGCCCGCCGCGTCGCGATCGACCGCACCGTGGCCGAGCTCATCGCCGTGCTCGACGCCGCGCAAGGGGTGATCGCCGTCAATGCCGAGGCACCCGATCTGGCCCAGCTCTCCGCCGCAATGCAGGCCGGGGTAGGGCGGCCGTGGACCGATTTCATTACCGTCGAAGGCAGCGCGCATCGCCAGCCGGTGCATTGGCGGCTGCTCGATGGGGCCGAGGTCAAGGTGCCGGGTTCGGATCGCAAATGGCGCGCGACGCTGGTGCCCAAGACTGGCGTTGCCGCTGAAATCCATGGCTTCGAGCTGTGCCTGACTTCGGAAACTGTCCTGCCCGAACCTGTCCTACCGCCACGACCGGTGCCGGGCGAGAACCGCATGCCGAGCAATGAGCCGGGGCCGGTCGGGCGCGACATTGCCCCCGTCCTGCGTCAGCCGATCGCGCGGATCATTGCCAATGCCGAGACGATCCGCACTCGCCTGGCTGGTCCGCTGGCGGAAGAATATGCGGCCTATGCCGCCGATATTGCTGCGGCGGGACAACACCTGCTTTCGCTGGTCGAAGACCTTGCCGACCTTGAGGTCGTGGAATCGGAGGATTTCAATACCGCGCCCGACCGGATCGACCTGGCTGACGTGGCGCGGCGCGCTGCCGGGATCCTGGCGGTGCGTGCGCAGGAGCGCGGCATTACCATCGATGCCCCCAAGACCGGCGAGCACCTGCCGGCGATCGCGGAATTCCGTCGGGTCCTACAGATCCTGCTCAATCTGGTCGGCAATGCGATCCGCTATGCCCCGGACAATTCGCAGGTCTGGATCCGGCTTGAAGACGCTGGCGGCCGTGCGCGGTTGGTGGTTGCGGACCAGGGACCGGGCCTATCGCAAGAGCAGCAGGCCAAGGTTTTCGAGAAGTTCGAGCGGCTTGGCCGCAGCGGCGAAGATGGCGGTTCAGGCCTTGGCCTCTACATCTCGCGCCGATTGGCCCGCGCCATGGGCGGCGACCTGACCATCGACAGCGCCCCTGGGCAGGGCGCTCGCTTCATACTCGACGTGCCGGCTGACTTGCTGGCGCTACGCCCGACGACCGCGCAGCATCCCGAGTCTGACTGCGCCGAGTAACGCCGGCCAGCCCCAAGCTGGCGCGGCGCATCGGATCTGGCTGATTACCGGCTGCTGAGCGGCACGTAATCGCGCTGCGTCGGGCCGGTGTAGAGCTGGCGCGGACGCCCGATCTTCTGGCCGGGATCGCTGATCATCTCGTTCCACTGCGCCACCCAGCCGACCGTGCGGGCCAGGGCGAAAAGCGCGGTGAACATGGTGGTCGGGAAACCGATCGCCGAGAGGATGATGCCCGAATAGAAATCGACGTTCGGGAACAGCTTCTTTTCGACGAAGTAGGGATCGTTCAGCGCGATCTCTTCTAGCCGCAACGCGGTTTCGAACAGTGGATCGGTGACCTTCAGCGCATCGAACACTTCGCGCACAGTCTTCTGCATCACAGTCGCGCGCGGGTCGTAGTTCTTGTAGACGCGGTGGCCGAAGCCCATCAGGCGGAACGGATCGTTCTTGTCCTTGGCGCGCTCGATGTAGTGCGGGATCTTGTCGGGCGTGCCGATTTCCTTGAGCATGTTGAGCGCGGCTTCGTTCGCACCGCCATGCGCCGGACCCCACAGGCAGGCAATCCCCGCCGCGATGCAGGCAAACGGGTTGGCGCCCGACGAACCGGCCAGGCGCACCGTGCTGGTCGAGGCGTTCTGCTCGTGGTCGGCATGGAGGATGAAGATCCGGTCCATCGCGCGTTCGACCGCCGGGATCACCTCATACTGTTCAGCCGGAACACCGAAGGTCATCTTCAGGAAGTTGCCGGTGTAGGACAGGTTGTTGTCCGGATAGATGAACGGCTGACCGACCGAGTACTTGTAAGCCATCGCCGCAATCGTCGGCATCTTGGCGATCAGCCGGTGGCTGGCGATCTTGCGCTGCATCGGATCGGCAATGTCGGTGCTGTCGTGATAGAAGGCCGAGAGCGCGCCAACCACGCCGCACATGATCGCCATGGGGTGGGCATCACGGCGGAAGCCGCGGTAGAAGGTGGCGAGCTGCTCATGCAGCATCGTGTGGCGGGTGATCGTGCGGCTGAAGTCGCTCAATTCAGCCTGGCTCGGCAGTTCGCCATTCAGCAGCAGGTAGCTGACTTCCATGAAGCTCGAATGTTCGGCCAGCTGGCCGATCGGGTAGCCGCGGTGCAGCAGAACGCCTTCATCGCCATCGATATAGGTCAGGGCAGATTCGCAGCTGGCCGTGCTGGTAAAGCCCGGGTCAAAGGTGAACATGCCGGTCTGGCCATAAAGCTTGCGGATATCGATCACGTCCGGACCGACGCTGCCCGACAGCACCGGGTATTCGAAATCCTGGCCGTTCGCGTTCACTTTAACCTGGTTGCCCACCATCTTGCTCCTTCAATCCTGCGCCGCACCGGCCGGAACCGCCTGGGCGGCAATCCGCGCCAGGCTTTCGTCCCGACCAAGCAGAACCAATACGTCGAAAATACCCGGGGAGGTTGTCTGGCCCGTTAGCGCGGCCCTAAGGGGTTGCGCAAGTTTTCCGAGACCGAGGCCCATCTCCTCTGCCATTGCCTTCAAACTGGCCTCGAGACTTTCCAGAGTCCAGTCGTTTTGCGCCGCGATCCGGGCTTCCACCCGGCCCAGCAAGGCGCGTGCATCGTCGGTCAGCAGGGCGGCGGCCTTGTCCTCGATCGTCAGCGGGCGCTGGGCGAACAGGAAGGCGGCATTGGCAGCCAGCTCGTTGAGGTCCTTGGCGCGCACCTTCAGCACCGGCATGGCCCGTGCCAGCAGTTCTTCGTCGACCGGCCCGGCCATCCGCGGCGCGACCAGCGCGGCGAGGCGGGCATCGTCAGCCTCGCGCAGGTAATGCCCGTTGAGGTTGAGCAGCTTGGCCAGGTCAAAGCGCGACGGGCTCTTGCCGACATGGGCAATGTCGAACCATTCGACTGCCTGGTCGCGGCTGATGATTTCCTCATCGCCGTGGCCCCAGCCGAGCCGCAGCAGGTAATTGAACATCGCCTCGGGCAGCACGCCCAGCTCGTCGCGATAGGCATCGACGCCGAGCGCGCCGTGGCGCTTGGACAGCTTGGCACCGTCATGCCCGTGGATGAGCGGGACGTGGGCATAGACCGGCTCGGGCCAGCCCATGTGGCGGATGATCGCCAGCTGGCGGAAGGCGTTGTTGAGGTGATCGTCACCGCGGATCACGTGGGTTACGCCCATGTCGTGATCGTCGACCACCACGGCCAGCATGTAGGTTGGCGTGCCATCGGAACGGAGCAGGACGAAATCGTCGAGTTCGGCATTGCTGACCGCGACGCGGCCCTGGACCTGGTCCTCGATCACCGTCTCGCCCTCGCGCGGGGCCTTGATCCGCACAACGAAGGGCTGACCAACCGGGGCGCTGGCAGGATCGGCATCGCGCCATTCGCTGTCGATCCGGAAGGTGCGGCGTTCGGCCTGGGCAGCCTCGCGGCGGGCGGCCAGTTCTTCCTGGGTCAGGTAGCAGCGATAGGCATGACCGGCTTCAAGCAGCTGATGCGCCACTTCGGCGTGGCGGTCAGAGCGGGCGAATTGGAAGGTGGCGGGCTCGTCACCGGCAAGGCCCAGCCATTCCAGCCCATCAAAGATCGCGGCGATCGCCGGCTCGGTTGAGCGGGCGCGGTCGGTATCCTCGATCCGCAGCAGGTAGGTGCCGCCGTGGTGGCGCGCATAGAGCCAGTTGAACAGGGCCGTGCGCGCACCGCCAATATGCAGGTAGCCGGTGGGCGAGGGGGCAAAGCGGGTAACGACCGGACGTCCGGCGGCGTTTTCCCTGTCTGCTCCACCACTTGCCATTACCTGTTCCATCCTGTCTTGTCGCGGCATGGCCCGCGACGCCTTGCCCGATGTCCCGCTTGGCGACGTCCCCGTAGGGGACGCTGCATTGCAGCATGGCCCTTGGCGCAAGCGCGTGGACTTGGCAAGCGGACTTAGCGCCATCGAACGCTTCCTGGCCCGGGCCGGTTTTGCCCGTGCACCGTGGCTGGTGGTCGGCTTTGCGGCCGGGATCGCCGCCTGGTTCGCGCTGCCTACCGCGGGCTGGTGGGTGGCGTTCATCCTGGCGGGCTGCGCCATTGCGGCCGGAGCCATGCTGCTGCTGCGCGAGGACGGTGCCTTGCCCTTTCTGCGCCAGGCGCTGGCGGCGCTTGCCCTGGCGCTGGCGCTGGCGCTGGGCTGCGGCCATGTCTGGGTGAAGTCTGCGCTGGTCGGCGCGCCGCCGATGGTCCGTCCACAGGCGGCGGAACTGGCCGGCACGGTGTTGTCGCGGCAGGAGCAACCGGCCGAGGGGCGCGTGCGGTTGCTGTTGGCGATGCGCGATCCGGAGAGCGGGCGCGCAATCAAGGTGCGGCTCAACGTGCCGCTGGCGCTCGACCGGGCCGAGCTGCGCCCTGGTAGCGAGGTGCTGCTGCGCGCCCGCCTGGTGCCGCCAGCACCGCCGATGCTGCCGGGCGGCTATGACTTTGCCCGGGCCGCCTGGTTCCAGGGCATCGCTGCGACCGGATCGGTGCTGGGCGATGTTACCGTGGTGCGGGCGGGATCGCCGGGCGGCGGGCTGGAGGATGTTCAGCGCGCACTTTCGGCCCATGTTCGGGCGCAATTGCCGGGTTCGGCCGGGGCGATTGCTGCAGCCTATGCCAGCGGCGATCGCGGTGCGATTTCCGAGGCTGATGATGAGGCGATGCGCAATTCCGGCCTGGCCCACCTGCTCTCGATCAGCGGGCTGCATGTCAGCGCGGTGATCGCGGCGGTCTATGTCGTAATCATGAAGCTGGGGGCACTATGGCCGTGGTTGGCGCTGCGGGTGCGCCTGCCACTGGCGGCGGCGGCGGGCGGGGCGCTGGCCGGGATCGGCTATACCCTGCTGACCGGAGCCGAAGTGCCGACGGTCCGGTCCTGCATCGCTGCGCTGCTGGTGCTCGCTGCGCTGGCCCTGGGGCGCGAGGCACTGTCGCTGCGGATGGTGGCGGTGGCGGCCTTCGTCGTGCTGTTGTTCTGGCCCGAAGCCATTGTCGGCCCGAGCTTCCAGATGAGCTTTGCTGCGGTGATCGCGATCGTTGCGCTGCATGGCGCCGCGCCGATTCAGACCTTCCTGGCACCGCGCGAAGAGGGCTGGCTGGCGCGTGCCGGGCGCAATCTGGCGATGCTGCTGCTGACCGGAGTGGTGATCGAGCTGGCGCTGATGCCGATCGGGTTGTTCCACTTTCACCAATCGGGCGTTTACGGCGCGCTGGCCAATGTCGTGGCGATCCCCCTGACGACCTTTGTCTCGATGCCGCTGATAGCCCTGGCGCTGCTGCTGGATACTGTCGGGCTGGGCGCGCCGGTTTGGTGGCTGGCGGGGCAGTCACTCGATGCCCTGCTGGGTCTCGCGCATTTCACCGCCAGCCAGCCGGGAGCGGTCACGACCATGCCGGCTATGGGGCGCGGTGCCTTTCTGCTGTTTGTGGCCGGGGGGCTGTGGCTGGCCTTGTGGAATGGCCGGGCGCGGCTGTGGGGGCTGGTTCCGGCCGCGATCGGTGCGGTCCTGCTGGCGACGCTCACCCCGCCCGACCTGCTGGTGTCGGGTGATGGTCGGCATGTCGGGCTGACGGGGGAGCAGCCCGGTGAACTGCTGGTGCTGCGGGAAGGGCGCGAGGGCTATGCCCGCGATACCTTGCTAGAACTCGCCGGGATGAGCGGCACGCCGCGCAGTCTCGATCAATGGCCCGGGGCCCGCTGCAATGCCGATCTCTGTGTGGTTCAGGTGCGCCGCGGCGGGCGGGACTGGTATGTGCTGATGACCCGCACCCGCGACCGGCTGCCTGAACGCGAACTGGCGGCGGCCTGCGAGCGGGTCGATGTGGTGGTTTCGGATCGCTGGCTGCCGCGGTCCTGCCGGCCCAGGTGGCTCAAGGCCGACCGGCGCTATCTGGAGCACAGCGGGGGGCTGGCGATCGATCTGGCCGCTCAGCGCGTGGTCAGCGTGGCCGACAGCCAGGGCGAACACGGCTGGTGGGTGGGGCCGGAACCGCGCCGGCCCCGGCCCCGGCCAACACCTGGAACTCAGTGATAGCGGCGCAGCAGGCCGGCCAGCTTGCCCTGGACCAGCACTTCGCCGGGGCGGTAGATCTGCGGCTCGTAGGCGGCATTGGCCGGATCGAGCCGAATCATGCCGTTTTCGCGGTGCAGGTACTTGAGCGTCGCTTCTTCGCCGCGCACCAGCGCCACCACGATTTCGCCATCGCGGGCCGTATCGGTCTTGCGGACAAGGGCATAGTCACCGTCGAAGATGCCAGCCTCGATCATCGAATCGCCTGAGACTTCGAGCGCATAGTGCTCACCCGCGCCCAGCAGAGCAGCCGGAACGGGCAAGGTCGCGGTGGTTTCCATGGCCTCGATCGGCACGCCGGCGGCAATCTTGCCGTGCAGCGGGATCTCGATCACGTCGTTGGCCGGGGCAGGCTTTGCCTCGGGCGGGCGGATCACGGCGGCCGCAGCCATGTTCGAATTGGCGGCACGCGGCGCCTTGGTGACAACGTCTTCCGGCTGCTTGAGCACTTCGAGCGCGCGGGCCCGATTGGGCAGGCGGCGAATGAAGCCGCGCTCTTCCAGTGCCGAGATCAGGCGGTGGACGCCGGACTTCGACTTGAGGTCGAGGGCTTCCTTCATTTCCTCAAACGAAGGGGAGACCCCGGTCTCTTCTAGCTTTACCTGGATGAACCGGATCAGTTCATGCTGCTTGCGGGTCAGCATTGCCTAAAAACCTCCCATTCGCGGCCGGGAGAACGACTCTGTTCCCGTGCCGTTCAGTGAACGAATGTGGAACAACTAAGCAACATCGAATCGCCAGTCAAGCAATTCCGCCATTTTCGAGCGGATAGACCAAAACCGGCGTTCCAGCAGGCAAAACGGGGCTGTGCGCGGGGCGGTCGATCAGGCAGTTGCTTCCGGCCAGAGCCGCGAGTGCGCCGCTGTCCTGGCCCAGCGCGGGCGTCACTTCGCCGCCATCCAGCACGCCGCGCAGGAACTCGCGCCGTTCGCCGCCGGCCGCAAGGTCGGCTGCAAGCCGCACCATTTGCCGCTTGGGCAGGGGATCGGCCGCGCCCGACAGGCGGCGCAGCAGCGGCAACAGGAACAGCCAGGCGGTCACGAAGCTCGATACCGGGTTGCCTGGCAGACCGAGCACGATCTGCCGACCACGGCGCGCTACCAGCAGCGGCTTGCCGGGCTTGATTGCTACCTTCCAGAAATCGAGCTCGGCCCCCCAGGCCTGCAGCGCCGGGATCACCAGATCGTGATCGCCGACCGATGCCCCGCCGCTGGTGACAATCACGTCTGCCCCGGCCGCAGCCTCGAGCGCGGCGATCAGCTCGTCCAACTGATCGGGGATCGGCCCGCGGCGATTGACTTCGCAGCGATGGCTCGCGACCAGCGCGGCGAGCATGGCGCCATTGCTGGCGGGCACCTGGTGCGGCGCGCAGTCGGCCGGATCGGCGGCCAGCTCGTCACCGCTGTCAATGATGGTCAGCCGCGGCATCCGCCGCACGGCGACATGGCGATGCCCCGCCGAAAGCGTCAGCGCCACATGCGCCGGACTGATCCGGGCGCCGAGTTCAGCCAGGACCGCGCCGTCGGAAAAATCGGAGCCGGCGCGGCGGATGTGCTTGCCGGGGCTGCCGGGGCCATCGCCGGTCAGGATCAAGCGGTCGCCATCGCGGCTGATGTCTTCCTGCACCACCACGGCGCCAGCCCCATCGGGGAGGACCGCGCCGGTCGAGATCTGCACTGCTTGTCCGGCCGCAACAAAGCCTGTGAAGGGGTGGCCGGCAGCGCTTTCACCGATCACTTGCCAGGGGCCGGAAAGGTCGTTCCCGGCCACGGCATAGCCGTCCATGGCCGACATGGCGCAGGCTGGCTGGGTCCGCGCGGCGACCAGCGGCTCGGCCAGCCAGCGGTCCAGCGCCGAGGGCGGATCGACCCGTTCCAGCGGCAGTGGCTCGGCCAGCTCCAGCAAGCGCTGCTGTGCTTCCTCCAGCGGCAGCGGCGCAGCCATCAGCTTGCCGCCTTCCAGTCGCCCGATTTGCCGCCGCGCTTTTCGAGCAGCCGCACGCCGCTGATCACCATGCCCTTGTCGAGAGCTTTCGCCATGTCGTAGATTGTCAGGAGTGCCATGGAAGCCGCTGTAAGTGCTTCCATTTCCACCCCCGTCTGCCCAGACAAGCGGGCCATCGCGATGACCCGCAGGCCGTTCGCCTCAAACTCGAAATCGACCGCCACCTTGGATAGCATCAGGGGATGGCACAGCGGGATCAGCTCGCTGGTCCTTTTCGCGGCCATGATCCCGGCGATGCGCGCGGTGGCAAGAACATCGCCTTTCTTGACCGCGCCATCGCGAATTGCGGCAAGGGCTTCGGCTGACATCGTGATGCGGCCTTCGGCCACGGCTTCGCGGACAGTGGCCGGCTTGGCCGATACGTCGACCATCGCGGCGTTGCCGGCATCATCGAGGTGGGTAAGCTTCGTCATGCGCGCAGTCTTGTCAGAAAGCGCAGGGCAGGGCCAGCCTATCCAAATAGGAGAGAGCGGGTAGCCGCTTCGACGTCTGGTTGGCGCATCAGGCTTTCGCCGACTAGGAAGGTGCGGACGCCGCTCGCTGCCATTCGCTGGCAATCGGCGTGGCTGCCGATCCCGCTTTCACAGACCAGCAGCACGTCCGGCGGGACCATCGTCGCCAGCCGTTCGGTTGTAGCGAGATCGACCTCGAAGGTCTTGAGATTGCGGTTGTTGACCCCGACCAGCTTCGAGCGGAGGTGCGTGAGTGCCCGCTCCATCTCGGCTTCGTCATGGACTTCGACCAGCACGTCGAGACCCTGTTCGAGCGCGGCATTCTCGATCTCAACCATGGCCGCGTCATCCAGCGCTGCGACGATGATCAGGATCGCATCGGCGCCCATGGCACGGGCCTCG
>DKII01000125.1:0-181 GCA_002454125.1 Novosphingobium sp. UBA6722 | reverse complement strand
GCGGATCACCGGCAGGTCGCAAGCCGCGCGGGCGGCGATCAGGTAATCCTCATGCCCCTGAAAATAGGGCGCGTCGGTCAGCACCGAGAGGCAGGCCGCGCCGCCGGCCTGGTAAGCGCGGGCATGGGCTGGCGGATCGAAATCGGCGCGGATCAGACCCTTGGACGGGCTGGCCTTCTTG
>DKII01000019.1:914-4866 GCA_002454125.1 Novosphingobium sp. UBA6722 | reverse complement strand
CCCAGCCACCCATAGGGTACCATGCAGGGTGGTTGGGCCGGGGGAGCGGGCTGGTGTTGCCCCGAGCCGTGAGGCGAGCCAATGATCGTCTTCCCGGCGATTGACCTCAAGGGCGGCCAGGTCGTCCGCCTGTCCGAAGGCGATATGGACCGCGCGACGGTCTATGGCGACAATCCGGCGGCCCAGGCACAGCTCTTTGCTGCTGCCGGATCGCAGTTCCTGCATGTGGTCGATCTCGACGGCAGCTTCGCCGGCCGGGCCGAGAACCGCACTGCGGTCGAATCGATCCTCGAAGTGTTCGAAGGCCACGTCCAACTGGGCGGCGGCATCCGCACGCGTGAGGCGGTCGAAGGCTGGTTCGATCTCGGCGTCAGCCGGGTGGTGATGGGTTCGGCGGCGCTCAAGGATCCGGAGTTCGTCAAGGACATGGCGCGCGAGTTTCCGGGCGGGATCGTCGTCGCGGTCGATGCCCGCGATGGCATGGTCGCGACCGAGGGCTGGGCCGAGGTTTCGGACGTGCCGGTGGTCGATCTTGCCCGCCGCTTCGAGGATGCCGGGGTTGCCAGCTTGCTGTTCACCGATATCGGCCGCGATGGCCTGCTCAAGGGCGTGAATATCGACGCGACGGTGGAGCTGGCGCGGCAGGTCGATATTCCAGTAATCGCCAGCGGCGGGGTGAAGGGGCTGGACGATATCCACATCCTCTCGCTCCACGCAGTCGACGGGATCGAAGGCGTGATCACGGGCCGCGCGCTGTACGAAGGCCGACTCGATTTGGCGGCGGCGATTGCGATGGCAAACCGGGCATGACAGTCCGCGTCCGCGTCATTCCCTGTCTCGATGTCGCCAATGGCCGGGTGGTCAAGGGCGTCAACTTCGTCGACCTCAAGGATGCCGGCGATCCGGTCGAGCAGGCGCGCGCCTATGACGCCGCTGGCGCGGACGAGCTGTGCTTCCTCGATATCAGCGCCAGCCACGAAGGGCGCGGGACGCTGCTCGATGTGGTGCGGCGCACGGCGGAAGTCTGCTTCATGCCGCTGACCGTCGGCGGGGGCGTGCGCGCAGTGGAAGATGCCCGCGCGCTGCTGCTGGCCGGGGCCGACAAGGTCGCGGTCAATTCCGCTGCGGTCAGCCGGCCCGAAGTGGTCGCAGATATCGCCGAACGCTTCGGCAGTCAGTGCGTCGTCGCCTCGGTCGATGCGCGGCGGCAGGGCGATCATTGGGAAATCTTCACTCACGGCGGGCGCAAGGCGACCGGGATCGATGCCGTCGCCCATGCGATCCGGCTGGCCGAGCTGGGTGCGGGCGAATTGCTGGTCACCTCGATGGATGGTGACGGCACCCAGGCCGGCTATGACCTGGAGCTTACCCGCACGATCGCCGATGCCGTATCGGTGCCGGTGATTGCCAGCGGCGGGGTGGGAACGCTCGATCACCTGGTCGAAGGGGTTACCAGGGGCCACGCCAGCGCGGTCCTGGCCGCCTCGATCTTCCACTTCGGCAAGCATACCATTGCCGAGGCCCATGCGGCGCTGCGCGCGGCCGGCCTGCCAGCGCGCGGCTGAGCGGCAAGAGTCGGCTGACTTTACAAACACTTGAATCGCAAAAGCGCGGTTAACCATCCCGGCTGGGGCAGTGCGGGGATTCGGGCGGGCATGGCACAGGCTTTGCGTAACTGCTTGAGATGTCGCAATTCACCACCATTCGGCGGTCCTGGCCGCACGTGCTGATCGCCGTGCTGGCGCTTCCTGCCGCTGCGCCGGCCCTGGCCAGCAACGGGATTTCGATCCCCGATCCCAGCGGATTGACGCTGCTGGCGCTCGGTGTGGCTGGGCTGATCATTGGCCGCCAGAGCGGTCGCCGCCCGCCCCGCGACTGACGCTCGACGCTTGACCCCTGCGCCGCGCCGCCGCATTCGGTTGGCGATGACCACGCCCGACACCCTTTCCCGCCTGGCCGCGACCATCGCCGCGCGCCGCAATGCCGATCCCGCTACCAGCTGGGTGGCCAAGCTGCACGCCCGCGGCCTGCCGGTGATCGCGCGCAAGCTGGGCGAGGAAGCGGTCGAGACGATCACCGCAGCGCTAGCCGGCACTCATGAGGAGCTGGTCGGCGAGGCGGCCGACACGATCTTTCACCTGCTGGTCCTGCTCGATGCCAAGGGCGTCTCGCTGGAAGAAGTGCTCGCCGAACTCGACCGCCGCGAGGGCACCAGCGGAATCGCCGAAAAAGCCAGCCGGAGCGAATAATGCCGATCGACCCGACCCTGCCCTATGACGACCAGAATATCTTCGCCAAGATCCTGCGCGGCGAGATCCCGAACCGCACGGTTTACGAGGATGAGTGGGCGCTGGCCTTCCACGACATCAACCCGCAGGCGCCGACCCATGTCCTGGTGATCCCCAAGGGACCCTACGTGAGCTGGGATGACTTCTCGGCCAAGGGCGCGGCGGAGGAAATCGCGGGCTTTGTCCGCGCCGTCGGCCATGTGGCGCGCAGTCTGGGGCTGGTCGAGCCGGGCTACCGCCTGCTCGCCAACATCGGTCAGCATGGCCACCAGGAAGTGCCGCATCTCCATGTCCATCTGTTTGGCGGTAAACCATTAGGCCCGATGCTGGCGCGGTTCGACTGAACGCGCTCTTGCCCTGCGAGTCGCGCCCCGGCTAAGGCAGGGGCATGGCGACGTTTCCCCCTGCCCCCTCGGGCCTGGTCGATGGCAAGGTGCACCGCTTTGCAGTGCGCGCCTATTTCGAGGATACCGACCTCTCGGGCGTGGTCTATCACGCCAATTACCTGCGCTGGTTCGAACGTGCCCGGTCCGATTTTGTCCGCCTGTTGGGGATTGATCAGCGCGCGGTCAACGAGGCCGGCGAAGGCGCCTTTGCCGTGACCGAACTGACCATCCGCTATGCCGCCCCGGCGCGGCTCGATGATGCGGTCCAGATCGAGACCACTTGCGAGGAACTCGGCGCGGCTTCGTGCCGGATGCACCAGATTGCCCGCCATGAGGATGGCCGCCTGCTCTCCGAAGCGCGGCTGCGCATCGGTTTTGTTTCCCCCGAAGGCCGCCCGCGGCGGATGCCAGCCCAATGGCGCGATGCCTTTGCCACTATCATGCCTGAAGGATCCTGATGAGCACCCTTGCCCTCCTGGCCACCGCCCCGACCCGGCTCGATCCGGTCAAGCTGTTCTTCGATGCGGACATTGTCGTCCAGTCGGTCATGGCCGGGCTGATCATTGCCTCGGTCTGGGTCTGGGCGATCATCATCTCGTTCTCGCTGCGCATGGCCGGGATCCGCAAGCGGACCGAAGCCTACGAGCGCGATTTCTGGAAGGCCGCCGATATCGATGCCTTCCAGGCCGAGCGCGGCGCCAAGGAAGCCGGTGAAATCCCCTCGGCGCGGGTTGTCTCGGCTGGCCTCAGCGAATGGCGCCGTTCGACTGCCGCCAAGGTGATTGACCGCGAAGGCACCCGCCAGCGGCTGGTCGCAGTGATGGACAGCGCGGTTGCGCAAGAGGCCGACCGGTTGGCCGAGCGGCTGAACTTCCTCGCCACGGTTGGTTCGGTCGCGCCGTTTGTTGGGCTGTTCGGCACGGTCTGGGGGATCATGAACTCGTTCTTCCAGATTGGTTCGCAGCAGAATTCCTCGCTGGCGGTGGTTGCCCCGGGCATTTCGGAAGCGCTGTTTGCGACCGCGATTGGTCTGTTCGCGGCAATCCCGGCGGTGATTGCCTACAATCGCTTCTCGCACCGGGTGAACCAGCTTGAGGCTCGGATGCAGCGCTTTGCCGATCGCTTCCACGCCAGCCTCAGCCGCGAACTGGACGCGGCCTGATGGGCGCCAGCCTCTCTCCGGGTGGCGGACGGGGTGGACGCGGGCGGCGCCGCGCGCGCGTGCCGGTGTCCGAGATCAACGTGACGCCGCTGGTCGACGTCATGCTGGTGCTGCTG
>DKII01000019.1:0-858 GCA_002454125.1 Novosphingobium sp. UBA6722 | reverse complement strand
GCTGCTGATCATCTTCATGGTCACTGCACCGCTGCTCAACGCCGGGGTGCCGGTGAACCTGCCCGATAGCCGTGCCAAGGCGCTCGATCAGGAACCACAGCAGATCAACCTGACCCTGTCGCGCGACGGACGGCTCTATCTCGACCAGACCGAGATCGAGCGTGCCGCCCTGCCCGATCGGCTGGCGTCGATCCCGCCGGGCGCCGATGGCAAGCCGCCGCTGGTCACGCTGCGGGCCGACAAGAGCCTCGACTATGGCGAGGTAATCGCCGTGATGGGCGAGCTCAACCGCGCCGGGTTCAACGCCATTTCGCTGGTCACCAATAGTTCAGGTACGCCCGGACAGGACTGAGCCGATGGCCGAGACCGCTCTTCGCCGCGATGAAGGACTGGCGCTGCTGGTTGCCCTCGCCGCCCATGCCGGGCTGGTGCTGGTGCTGACCCTGCGGCCAACGCCAGTGCCCTTGCCGCCGCCGGAGCGCATCACCGTGACGCTGAGCGAGGATGTGGGCCTGACCTCAACCTCGCCCTCCACCGCGCCCGCCGCGATCGACGAGGCGCCTGAACTGGGTGAGGAGGCTGCCCCGCCGCCGCCTGCGCCGGTCGCTCAGCCCGAACCCCTGCCCAAGCCGCTGCCGCGCGCGACCGTGGCTCCGCCGCCCAAGCCCGCGCCGCTGGCCAAGGCGCCGCCGACGAAGGCACCGCCCGCCAAGGCTCCCCTAACCAAGGCCGCTGCGCCTGCGCCCAAGTCTCCGCCGGCCAAGGCAGTAACCAAGCCCGGGGCGAGCCGGATCGGCGATGACTTCCTCAAAGGCACCCCCGGCGGCACGGCCAAGGCCCCGCCCGGTCCGCCGCCCG
>DKII01000062.1:10731-14279 GCA_002454125.1 Novosphingobium sp. UBA6722 | reverse complement strand
TAGGTGCCGTCCTTCTGGATGTTGGCGTGCATCCGTTCGTTGACGAAGCGGCTTTGCTGGTCGTCGACATATTCCCCGGGAAGCGCGCAGAGCAGATAGTAGTTGAGCGCCGGACGGCACGAGGCGCAGCCGTCGGGCGTGGTCCAGCCCAGTTCCTGCATGACCTGCGGGATCAGCTTGAGCTTCTTCTCCACGATCAGGCGGCGCACGTCGGAATGGGTGAAGCTGGTGCACTTGCACATCGTCTTCGGACCCGATTGGACCTCGTCCCCAAGCGTCAGCTTGAGCAGGTTTTCGACGAGGCCGGTGCACGAGCCGCAGCTGGCGCTCGCCTTGCACTGCGATCGCACCGCATCAAGGCTGCACGCGCCCTGCTTGATGGTTTCCACGACCTTGCCCTTGGAAACGCCGTTGCAACCGCAGATTTCCGCATCGTCGGAAAGGGCGGCAACGGCCGAATTAGGGTCCGCGAGGGCGCCTCCCGCGGCGAAAGTCTGTCCGAAGATCAGCGCCTCGCGGATCGGTGAGATGTCCTCGCCCTTCTTCAGGAGATCGAAGTACCAGGACCCGTCAGCCGTGTCGCCGAAGAGCACCGCACCGATCAGCCGGTCGTCCCTGACGATCACGCGCTTGTAGATACCGCGCGCGGCGTCACGCATGACGATGTCCTCGGCGCCATCGCCGCCCGAGAAGTCTCCGGCTGAGAACAGGTCGATGCCCGAAACCTTGAGCTTGGTCGATGTCACCGAGCCGGCGTAGCCGGTGGGTGTGCCGGTTGCGTGGTCAGCCAGGGCGCGGCACATATCCCACAAAGGGGCGACCAGACCGTAGCAGGCGCCGCGGTGCTGGACGCATTCACCGACCGCCATGATCGCCGGATCAGACGTTACCATGTGATCGTCGACGAGGATGCCGCGCTCCACTTCCAGCCCCGCCGCCTTGGCAAGGCCGGTGGCAGGGCGGATGCCGACGGCCATGACCACGATGTCGGCCGGAAACTCGCGCCCATCCTTGAGACGGACGGCGGCAACATGGCCATCCCTCTCAACGATTTCGGCGGTATCGCCGCCGGTGATGATGGTCTGGCCGCGGCGTTCAAGTTCGCTTCGGAGGAGGTAGCCGGCAGCCTCGTCGAGCTGGCGCTCCATCAGCGTCGGCATGAGATGGACGACAGTGACCTGCATACCGCGTAAATAGAGGCCATGCGCAGCTTCAAGGCCGAGTAGACCGCCGCCGATCACTACCGCGCTGCCGCCCTGTTCCGCTGCGGCAAGCATCTTGTTGACGTCGTCGAGGTCACGGAAGGTGACCACGCCCGGCAGGTCGTGGCCGGGGACCGGGATGATAAAGGGATCGGAGCCGGTGGCGATCAGCAGGCGGTCGTAGGGCTGGACCTTGCCGCCCGAGGTCACCACGGTCGACGTCGCGCGGTCGATGTGTGAGACGGGATCGCCCGAAACCAGCTCGATCGCGTTATCGGCATACCAGGCGGCATCATTGATGACGATGTCCTCGAACGCCTTCTCGCCCGCCAGCACCGGCGAAAGCATGATCCGGTTGTAGTTCACCCGCGGTTCGGCGCCGAAGATGGTGATCGCGAAGCGACCGGGTTCGCGGGCGAGGATTTCCTCGACCGCGCGGCACCCGGCCATGCCGTTGCCGATTACCACGAGCCGCTCGGCGGCTCCGGCTTCGTGCTGCTTGAATGTCGCTGGCGCGTTCAACTGACTTCTCCTGTGTCGCGCAACAACGCAAAAAAGCCGCCTCGGACCGGTCCTGATGTGGAGCGGTACGGGCGGCTGCATTGCCACGCGTGATCTGAAATGTTCGGCGAGAGAGGCTGGTTCGCCCGGCCTTGGGCGGCACTCCCTGCTTCGGATTGAAGACTATGTGATTCTGGTGACGGAAGGCAAGGAGAAATTTTGCAGTGCAGCAAATTCTCCCCGCCATCCCCTGATGGCCTAGAAAGCAACCTCTGCCTGCAGCCAGAACTTGCTCGTATCCACGCCAAAGCTGGCAGCCTCGTACCTCGCGTACTTGCCAAGCAGGTTCACCGGCCCCTGCCTGAAACCAAGGCTGGCATCCCATTCGTCGCCGTAATGCGCCGAACCCAGGTCGCTCTCGAAGCGGTGAATGGTCACCGCCGCATTGAGCCCGGGCAACGCCTTCACCCCGGCAAACTTGTAGCTCGCGCCGCCATACCAGTCCTCGAGGCCGCTGGCCGGTGTGGTCAGGAACAGGTCGGCCCAGCCGTTGAACTTGTGCAGCGTCGCCATCGGCGTCTGAAACGCCCGTCCGCCGTTGCCGCCAAGCATTTCGTAGCCAGCGGTCAGCCCAAACGCCTTGTAGGCGATCCCGGCCTCGGCATTGAAGTAGTCGATTCCGTAACGCGAAGGGTTTTCCTTCCAGTCCGACTGCCGCGCATAGCTGGCAACAAGGTTCAGCTTGGCTGCTTTGGACAATGGGAACGCGCCGGAAAGCCGCACGCCGTAGGTCTGGGTGTCGGCATTCGAAGCGCCCAGCGCCCCGGCCTGCTCATTGAGGTCATAGTCGAGCAGATAGGCAAAGCCCTTGGCCTGGATCGGTCCGAGCTTGGCACCCGCGCCGAGGAAAACGAAGTTGCCGTCATAGGCCGTGCGCGGACCGCCATCGACGCCGAACACGGTGCGCTGGCCGATGGCGTAAGTGCCGTCGAGGCTGATCGGCCCCAGCTTGGCTTCAGCGCGAGCCGCATCAAAGGTTTGCTCGTTCTGGCGCCACCCGACCGAACCGACGAAGCGCTGATCGTCGAGGTTGATACGCTGGCGACCGACCGTCAGCGTCAACGTCTTGGACTTGTATTGCAGTTGCAGCCGGTTGAGCTCGACATTCATCGGATCGGCGACAACCGCATGGGTCGGGCGGCGCTGGCTGTCGGCGATCGCGAAGGGAAAAGCGTTGTAATCCTTGACAATCGCCATCGTCCCCTCGGCTTCGGTGAGCAGAGCGAGGCCCGAGCTGTGCTTGACCTCGAACCCGGCGCGGACCCGCAGGGTAACCGCGTCGGCGTCAAGGGTCGGCGTATCGACATGCTCGTGGCGCAGGCGGGCATCGACGATCGGATCGAGCGAGAGCCCGTCGCCGATCTTGATGGGGTCGCCCGGCGCGGCGTGAGCGGTCTGGCTGGCGAACGCGGCAAGGGCCGCGGCGCCGGTGAAAAGCGTCCTCATGTATTTCTCCGGGTTGGCGTCGCCTGCTTCCGGCATTCCCTCCCTGCCGCCGCTTGACCGGCGGCCGGCGGGACGGAGCCAACGCCCCGTCCCGGTCCTTTGCATCAGATACGGGCGCCCTGCAGCGCAGCGCCCCAGGTGGTCCGCCAGCGCTTCTTGACGCTGGTCAGGCCGAGCAGCGCGATCACCGCCAGCGCCGCGAAGATCAGGTAGCCGGGGGCAGCGGTGCCCATCGCCTTTTTGATCGCGCCGAGCGAGCTGGCGAGATAGAACCCGCCGATCCCGCCGCCGAAACCGACCAGCCCGGTCATCAGCCCGATCTCCTTGCGGAAGCGCTGC
>DKII01000062.1:0-10682 GCA_002454125.1 Novosphingobium sp. UBA6722 | reverse complement strand
CTGCGGCACCAGCTGGAACACCGCCCCGTTGCCGACTCCGAGCGCTCCGAGCGTTGCGACGAACAGCACCACGGCCACGGCGATCCCGCTCGTCGCGACCTGCGAGATGGCGACCAGCAGCACTGCGGCGACGACATAGACGACGGTGAGCGTTTTGATCCCGCCGAAGCGGTCAGCCAGCGCGCCGCCCATCGGGCGCAGCAGCGAACCCATGAACACCGCTGCCGCCGTGCAGTACCCGGCGATCACCGGGGTCACTCCGAAGCTGTCGGTGTAGAAGGTCGGCAGGGTGTTGGAGAGGCCGACGAAGCCGCCGAAGGTGACGAAGTAGAACAGCATGAACCACCAGGCATCGCCTTCCTTGAGCACCGCGGCATAGGCCGACAGCGGCTTGGGCTCGGGCTGGTCGGGGCTGTCCTTGGCGGCGATCTGGTAATAGATGAAGACCAGCACCAGCGGGATCAGCGCGAGGCCGAAGACGTTGGTCCATCCATAGGCCTTGGCGAGCAGCGCCGCGAACAGCGAGGCGAAGACCGTGCCCGAATTGCCCATGCCGGCGATGCCCATCGCCTTGCCCTGGTGCTCGGGCGGATACCAGCGGCTCGCCAGCGGCAGCGAGACCGCGAAGCTCGCACCCGCAAAGCCCAGGATCACGCCGACCGCCAGCGTGCCTTCGTAAGTCGAAACTCCGAACCACCAGGCAACAAACAGGCCCACGATCACCACCAGCTGGCTGATCGTGCCGGTAAGCTTCTGCCCGATCCGGTCGACCAGCAGCCCGTTGATCAGGCGGATCACCGCACCCGCCAGCGTCGGGACGGCAACCATCATGCCCTTTTGCGCCGGATCGAGCGCCAGCTGCTTGGAAATGATCGGCGCCAGTGGCCCGAGCATGACCCACACCATGAAGGCGACGTCGAAATAGAGGAACGCGGCCAGCAAAGTCGGGCGGTGGCCCGATTGCCAGAACGGTTTTCCACGCGCGATTGTTGGCATTTCCTGTGTCATGGCGAGCGTTGCCATTGTTAGGCCCTCCTTGGACTTGACGGAACGGTCATGGAAACGATCCTCGTGCGTGCGGGCGTGGCGCCCGTACGTGCGAGGGGTAGCGAAACGCGATGCGCAGCAGCGGCGAACTGACGGTGGCGGCGGGCTTTGCCAGCCTTACCGGGCCGAGAGCGGAGAATCAGGATTTCGGCGGGGTGCATATCGGCACCGCGCTCGAACGCGCGCGCCACGGGGTGATCGCTGCGGTGGCTGACGGAGTGTCGGGTGGCAAGGCCGGACGGGCGGCGGCGGAACTGGCGGTGCACGCCTTGATCGAAGGATTTTACGCGGTCACCGACACGCTCGGCCCGGCGCGCGCGATGCAGGCACCGCTCACGGCTTACAACCGCTGGCTCCACGCCCAGGGCAAGGGCGAGGCGATGACCAACAGCGCCACAACCTTCACCGCGTTTGCGCTCAGGGGACGGCGCGCCCATCTCGTCCACGTCGGCGACAGCCGCGCCTGGCGCTTCTCCGGCGGGCGGCTGGCGCGCCTGACGACCGACCACGTTCGTCCCGAACCCGACCTCAACCACGTGCTGATCCGTGCGATCGGCATCGAACCCGAACTGCGGCTCGATCACGCGACGATCGAACTTGCCGAGCACGACCGCCTGCTGCTGACCAGCGACGGCGTCCATGGCGTGCTCTCCGACAAGCGGATCGCCGCGATCCTTGCCGAGAATACCAGCGCCGAGTCCACCGCGCAGCAGCTCGCCGATGCCGCGATCGCGGCCGGCGGCCATGACAACGCAACCGCGCTGGTGCTCGATGTCGTACGCCTGCCCGAGCCCGACCACGACGGCATCCTCGCCGGTCTTTCCGCCCTGCCGTTTGTCGAGCGGCCGCAGCCTGGCGAATCGATCGACGGCTTCCGCATCGACCGGGTCCTGTCGGAGGGTCGCCATGCCGTGCTGCTGGTTGCCACGGATAGCGAGGACGGCAGCGCGGTGGTGCTGAAATTCCCCCGCCGCGAAGTGTTGTCCGAGCGTGCGCTGCGCCTCGCCTTCGCGCGCGAAATGCTGTTGGCCCAGCGGGTTACCAGCCCATTCGTGCTGGCCGCGCACCCGGTTCGACCCGACCGCCAGACCGCGCTGTACGGCGTCCAGCCGCTGCTTGACGGCGAAACGATGCAGCAGCGCCTCGACCGCGCCTTGCCGCCGCTCCCGGCCGGGCTGGAGGCGGCGACCAGGCTGACCCGTGCGGTCGCCGCGCTGCACCGGCTCGAGGTGATCCACCGCGACATCAAGCCCGACAATGTCATGATGACGGCGGACGGCGGGCTCAAGCTGATCGACCTCGGCGTCGCGCGCCTGCCGCGGGTCGAGGACTTCCGCCCCGACGAGATCCCGGGCACCCCCGGCTTCATGCCCCCCGAGCAGTTCGAGGGCAACGCCGGCGACGAGCTCACCGACCAGTTCGCGCTGGGTGTTACGCTTTACCGATGGTTCACCGGCAAGTGGCCCTTTGGCGAGCAGGAAGCGTTCCAGCGTCCACGTTTCGGCAAGCCCCTGCCACCGTCGCGCCACCGCCCGGAGATCCCCAGCTGGCTCGACGATGCGATCGTCACCGCGATCCAGCCCGACCGCGAGGCGAGGTTCGGCGACGTCGTCGAACTGCTGCGCGCACTGGAGGGGGGCAGCTTGCTCGAACGGGGCGGCAAGCGCCCCGTTCCGCTGATCGAGCGCGACCCGGTGCGGTTCTGGCAGGTGATCAGCGCGCTGCTTGCCGCGGGGCTGCTGGCCTCGCTGCTGCTGCGCTGATCTTGCCCTTGTCGCCACGGTCTCGCTCCACCGTGCGCACGCAAAAAAGCCGCCTCGAGCAGGTCCGTTGGAGGACCGGTTCGGGCGGCGTCGTTGCCACGCAATGTCTGAACTCTTGCCGGAGGAACAGCGCAACCCGGCTTTGGGTCACATCCTGCCGACTCGCTCAAGCTATGCCATTTGCTGCACGTGCGTAAAGCTATTTTTGCAACGCAGCATCAGGGGAGGTGCGCGAGGTAGCCCTTGAGGTCCGCCGGATCGAACGTTCGCCCGTCAAAGAAGCTGTTCGATTCCATAGTCATGGCGCCCTGCTCGGTGCCGACCACCGTGGTGTGGGAAAGACTGCCTTCGACCTTGGAACTGGCCCCCGGCAGCGGTTCATCGAGCCCGCGCAAAGCGCTGCGGTAAACGTCGGGGCGGAACACGCGCGCCGCCTTTGCCGCATCCGCCGGATTGTAGCCGGGCTCCTCCCACCGCACCATCTGAGTGTAGAGCCACTCCGCCTGGCTGACCCAGGGGAAATTTGCCGCCTCGCGATACTGGAACATGAAATCGGGATAATGGACGAGCGGTCCATCTTTCGCGAGAAGGAGGCGGTCGGAGATGGCCCGTTCGATCAGCATTCGCGAACTATCGAGGTACTCGGGCCGAGCCAGGATCCTCGAATTGGCTTCCCAGTTTTCCGGCTCGACAAAGTGTCGTGCCGCTCGCACCAGCGCGCGGATCAACGCCTCTGCCTGCTCGCGCCGCTCCTCCAGCACGGTCTCGCGAAATGCGAGGACCTTCTCCACCCCGCGCCGCCAGATCTGCGCGGTGGCCAGCACGATCCGCCCCGCGCCGCGCTCGACCGCGACCGAATTCCACGGCTCGCCCACGCAGATCCCGTCGACCTCGCCCGCCTCCAGCGCATCGGCGCAGAACGGCGGCGCGATGGTGACGATCTCGACGTCATGGTCCGGGCGGATACCGCTCGCCGCGAGCCAGTAGCGCAGCATGTAATTGTGGCTCGAATAGCGATGGACGACCCCGAAGCGCAGCCGCTTGCCTTGGGCCGCGCTGGTCTTGGCGGTGGCCGCGAGCGTCGTCCCCACCTGCCGCGCATCCCCCAGTCGTCCCGGCGGACAGATGCGTTCAGCAAGGTCCGGACGCATGGTGATCGCATTGCCGTTGAGCCCGAGCACGAAAGGTACCGAGAGCGGCTGCGCCGGCCGCCCCCGTCCGAGCGTGGTTGCGAGCGCCAGCGGCGCGACCAGATGCGCGGCGTCGCTGTGGCCGTAAAGCAGCCGGTCCTGCACCGTGGCCCAACTCATGTCGCGCACCAGCGCCAGCGAAAGCCCCTCATCCTCGGCAAAGCCGTGCTCATGCGCGAGGATCGGCAGCGCCGCGTCGACCAGAGGGAGGAAGCCGATGGTCAGCGGATCAGGCATTTTGTCCCCCAAGAAGCTGGTGCGCGGTGATCACCGCTTCGGCAATGTCGGCGATGCGGCGGCCCTGGTTCATTGCAGTCCTGCGCAGTTCGCTGTAGGCCTCGGGCTCGCTCATACCGCGGTTGTCCATCAGGATGCGCTTCGCCTTGTCGACCGCCTCGCGCTCGGCAAGCTTGCCCTTGGCCTCGGCAAGGTCGGCCTGGAGCCGGGCGAAGGCGTTGAAGCGCTTTACCGCCAAGTCGAGGATCGGACGAATACGATGCGGAGCGAGGCCATCGACGACATAGGAGGACACCCCCGCCTCGATCGAGGCGGCAATCGACTCCTCATCGCTCGAATCGACGAACATCGCGATCGGTCGGGCGAGCGCGCGGCTGACGCTGAAGTACTCCTCCAGCATGTCGCGCGACGGATTTCCGAGGTCCATCAGCACGATGTCGGGCTTGATCTCCTCTATCCGCGCCACCAGCCCGCGCCGTTCGGTCACCACGAATAGTTCGCAATCGTCGAGCACGGCCAACCCCTCGCAAATCACTGCGGCGCGGCCGGCACTTTCGTCGACGATGGCAATTCGCATTGCCTCGTTGTGCACCGCAGCATTTCCGGAATCAATGCATCGCGAGCCAGGTTTTGCAAAAAGGCATGACAGACTGCGGCAAGGCACTTCTCTAGCAATCTGACCCCGATTAGCAATCGCTGCGACCTGACAATTCGGGCTGGACCGCAGCTTGTTCGCCAGCGCTCTCTGTCGGTTCGACAATGTAAGATGCAGATCTCATTTGCGGACCGTGAAGCTGCGCCTTTGGAGACCGGTCATCGAGGGGGCAATCTTGTTGAACAAACGTCCGGATTTGGCGGACAAGTTCGGCACTTCGAAGGGCAGCTATGTCAGCGGATGCCGACAGATCTTATCGAAGTCGAGCGGGAGGCTTGAATGACGCACTCTGTCCCGCGCTTCGCGCTCCTGAGGGTGCGGCGTTTTTGTGCTGACCCGCTGGCACTCTTGTCTCGCTCGTTGCCGGATGCCCGCGGACGCACTTTCGCGCGCGCAGGGCTTCCTTCTGCCTCGCAGCGTTGCAAGGGTGCCGTCATTGATGGTACGGCTGAGCCGTCGGAAAAATTGACTCGATTGCCAAACAAGGAACCATTTCCAGCCAATTTTGCTGTTGGTAACCGGGCAGGTAACCGCTAAATTTCGAATTCTATTTTTGGTTTTATTACAGAATTTTAGGACAAAAGGTCGGCTCCTGTCTCCCCGACCAAGCTTCCCAACTCGCGACATTCCATTACAAATTGCGGCGTGACAGCGCTGGCTGCTGCGGCATTGTAGCGCCGAAGCGAAAGGGAGAGCGCGGTGCGCGAAAGCAGTGTGGCACTCAACCGGTTCGGGCTTGGCGGACGGCGCGCAGAAGCGCCGCCAACCGATCCCAAGCGCTGGCTGCTGGGCCAGTTCGAGCAGTTTGACCCGCGTCCCGCAGCTATCACGGCGCTGCCGGGGAGTTCCACCCTTGTCACGATGTTCCGCGAGGCGCGCGATAACCAGCGCGAAGCGAAGCGTGAGGCCGAGGCGGCAGAGAGCAAACCCGATATCGCCCCAGAGCTGCGGCCCTACAGAGCCCTGCGCGATGCCTATGGCCAGGCAGCGGCCGTGCGGACCAATCTGGCGCTGACCACACCGGCCCCGTTTGTCGAACGGCTGGTCCATTTCTGGGCCAATCATTTCGCCGTCTCGATCGACAAGTTGGTCACGCTCGGCCTGGCCGGCGCCTTCGAGTTCGAGGCAATTCGCCCGAACGTGCTCGGCAAGTTTGGCGATCTGTTGTTGGCGGTTGAGCGCCACCCTGCGATGCTGCTCTATCTGGATCAGGCGCAATCGGTCGGGCCCGAATCGATGCTGGGCCAGATCGCGGCGCGGCGGGGAAATGCCAGGGGCCTCAATGAAAACCTGGCGCGCGAAATTCTGGAGCTGCACACGCTTGGTGTGCGCTCCGGATACAGCCAGCAGGACGTGACCGAACTGGCGCGGGCGCTGACCGGGTGGAGCGTTGGCGGCCTGGCCCAGCAGCCGCTGCTGCGCGGTCCCGGCCCGGGCTACTGGTTCGCAGCGCCAATCCATCAGCCGGGCGACCGCACGGTTCTGGGCAAGCGCTATGGCCAGTCCGGCGAAGCGCAGGGCGAAGCGATCCTGCGCGACCTGGCGGTCCATCCGGCAACGGCGCGGCATATCGCGACCAAACTGGCGCGGCACTTTGGCGGAGATGAGCCGCCGCCCGCCCTGATCGCGCGGTTGGAGCAGGCTTTCCTCTCCTCTGGCGGAGATCTGTCGACCGTCTACCGCGCGTTGATTGCGGCTCCGGAAGCCTGGACCGGTCCACCAAAATTCCGAACGCCGTGGGACTGGACCCTGGCCGCGCTGCGCGCAGTGGGTACCGAAAACTTGACCGCGCTGATGAATGCCAATGCCTTCAATCAGCTTGGTCGGCCAATCTGGCGACCCGGATCGCCAGCCGGGTGGGACGATACGGCGCCCAGCTGGGCCGGGCCAGATGCGCTTTATCGCCGGGTCGAAGTGGCAGAGCGGATCGCCAGCCGGGCTGGCCCGATCGATGCGCGCACGCTGGCTGAGCAGCTTTTCCCGGGCACCCTGTCTGAGCCGACGCGCAAGGCGCTGGCTGGCGCGGAGAGCCCAACCCAGGCGCTGGCGCTGCTGTTGGCAGCCCCCGAAATGATGCGGAGGTGACGATGATCGACCGGCGTTCCCTGCTGGCCCGCAGCGCCCTGCTCTCTGGCGCGCTCTTCGCGCCGCGCCTTGCCTGGGCGGCCGCGCCAACCGAGCGGCGGCTGGTCTTCGTGATCCAGCGCGGCGCGGCTGATGGTCTCGCCACTCTCGCGCCGACTGGCGATCCCGCCTATGCCGGCCTGCGCGGCGAACTGGCGGACATTGGCGGCGGCATCAAGCTAAACGGGATGTTCACGCTGCATCCCGCGCTGGCTCAACTTGCCGCGCGCTACCAGGCTGGCGAGGCGCTGTTCGTTCACGCCACCGCCTCGCCTTATCGTGATCGCTCGCACTTTGATGGACAGAACGTGCTCGAGACGGGCGGCAAGCTGCCCTATGATCGCGACGATGGCTGGATGAACCGGCTGATCGGCTTGCTGCCGGGCGGCGACGCCAAGGCTTTGGCCCTGTCGCCAGCCATACCCACCGCGCTGCGCGGTGCCGCCTCTGTATCAAGCTATGCACCCACCAATCTCCCCGATGCATCGGCTGAGTATCTGCAGCGCATCGGGCGGCTCTATGCTGGTGACGCCCAGCTCCATGCGCTGTGGTCAGAGGCCGTCCAGACCCGGGCCATGGCCGCAGGGCTAGCCGAGGATGGCGGCCGCGGGGCGGCGGCCGCGGGCAAGTTGGCGGCCTCGCTGATGACCGGGCCGGAGGGCGCTCGGCTGGTCATGGTTGAATCGAACGGCTGGGACACGCACGCCGGGCAACGCGGGCGGCTGTCCAACCAGCTGGGCGGGCTCGATGCCATGCTGGCAGCCCTGCGCGAGGGGCTTGGAACAGCTTGGGCCGATACCCTGGTGATCGTCGCGACCGAATTCGGCCGGACCGCTGCCGTCAACGGCACCGGCGGAACCGATCACGGCACCGGAGGGCTCGCCTTCATGCTGGGCGGCACGGTCAAGGGCGGGCGCGTGCTGGCCGATTGGCCCGGCCTTGGCCAGTCGGCGCTTTACGAAGGCCGTGACCTGAGACCGACCACCCCGCTTGATGCGGTACTGGCCGGCGCCCTGGCGGGTCACTTTGGCCTCGATCCGGTCCGCGCGGCCAGTACCCTGTTCCCCGGCGGGAACAGCAAACCGCTGGAAGGCTTGATCCGGACCTAGCTGCCGCTGAGTGGCCCAGGCTCGTTAGCCACGATCGCCAGGACGCGGCGCCAGGCCTCAACGTTCTGGGCGAGCTGCACCGGGTCGACCTTGTCCAGCGTATCATCCGGCGTGTGGTGCAGGTCGAAATAGCGCGTACCATCCTGGCTAAGGTCCACCACGGCGAGCTTCTGCGCCTTGGCAATAGCCCCCACGTCAGCCCCGCCGTTGGCCTTGCCGCCGGCACGGACCACGCCGATCGGGGCGAGCGAAGCCGCGATCCGGTCCGCCAGTGCGGCGTTGCCTGGGCCAAAATCAAACTGGACGCGCCAGACCTTGTCAGCGCCGAAATCGCTTTCCATCGCCAGGCCGTGCGGCTCGGTCTTGTGCGCCTCGGCATAGGCCGCGCCGCCGAACACGCCGACTTCCTCGGCTCCGGCCCACAGGACGCGGATGGTGCGCAGCGCCTTGCCAGCCTTCTGCGCGGCGAGCGCGGCTTCGGTGATGATCCCGCAGCCGGCCGCGTCATCAAAGGCACCGGTGCCAAGGTCCCAGCTATCGAGGTGGCAGGCAACCAGGATCGGCGGCAGCGCGGGATCGCGCCCCGGCAGTTCGGCAATGACATTGCCCGAGGGCAACTTTGGCGCCGGCTTGCCCTCCAGCTGCAGCGCCAGGGTCATCGGCTTGCCGGTCTTGGCAATGCGGGCAATCAGGTCCGCGTCGGGGTTTGAAACCGCGCCAGCCGGGATAGCTGTGACGTCCTTGCTCCAGCTCGTCGCGCCGGTGTGCGGGTTGCGCTGCCAGTCGGTGCCGATCGAACGGATCACCACACCCGCCGCGCCCTTGGCGGCGGCAATCGAGGGGCCTTGCCGTCGGGCAGCGCCATAGGGGCCATAGCCTGCGCCATCCTGCGCCGCGCGCATGGCGTGGTCGATGAAGGCAATCTTGCCCTTGAGCGAACCGTGCGGCGCCGCCTTCAGCGCGTCGAGCGTCGGGAAGTAGACCAGCGGCGCGTTGATCCCGCCCTTCGGCGTCGGCGCACTGTAACCCAGCGCGGCAATCGCCAGCTTGTGCGGATAGGGTGCAGTCAGGCTGGCGCTTTCGGGGCCGCGGACCCAGCCATCGAAAGTAAAGGGTTCGATCCGTACATTTTCAAAGCCCAGCGCTTTCAGCCGGACCACTGCCCAGTCGCGCGCGGCCGCCTCGCGATCGGAGCCAGCCAGACGCTGGCCGATCTCGGTCGTCAGACCGGCGGTGATGTCCCAGGCCACACCCGAACCTTCGCTTGGCGGGCCGGCATGGGCAGCAGTGGTTAGCAGAAGGGCGGAAAGCGCTGCGGCGCGGGTCATGATCTTGAGCATGGCCTTGCTTTAACCACCGCCGGTCCAAAGGCAATCCGCTTGCCCACCGCCGCGCCCCCTTGTAGAGGCGCGGCCAAATCCCGTTCGCGATTAATTCCAGAGGACCACCGATGGCCGCCCAATACGCCTATGTCATGAAGGGCATGACCAAGACCTTCCCCGGCGCGCAGAAGCCGGTGCTGAACAACATCAGCCTGCAGTTCTATCAGGGCGCCAAGATCGGCATCGTCGGCCCCAACGGCGCGGGTAAATCGACCCTGATGAAGATCATGGGCGGGATCGACACCGATTTCACCGGCGAAGCCTGGCCGGGTGAGAACATCACGGTCGGCTATCTTCCGCAGGAGCCCGAGCTCGACAAGACCAAGACCGTGCTTGAGAACGTCAAGGATGGCGCCCGTGCCACGGCCGATCTGGTCGATCGCTTCAATGCCATCTCCGCTGAAATGGGCGATCCGCAGGACGATACCGATTTCGACGCGCTGATGGAGGAAATGGGCGACCTGCAGGCCAAGATCGACGCTGTCGATGGCTGGACGCTCGACAACCAGCTTGAAGTCGCGATGGAAGCGCTGCGCTGCCCGCCGGGTGACTGGTCGGTCGACAATCTTTCGGGCGGTGAAAAGCGCCGCATCGCGCTGACCCGCCTGCTGATCCAGAAGCCGGACATCCTGCTGCTCGACGAACCGACCAACCATCTCGATGCCGAAAGCGTCGAATGGCTGGAAAACCACCTCAAGGAATATGCCGGCGCGGTGCTGATGATCACCCACGACCGCTACTTCCTGGATAACGTCGTCGGCTGGATCCTCGAACTCGATCGCGGCCGCTACTTCCCGTACGAGGGCAACTACTCGACCTACCTGGAAAAGAAGGCCAAGCGCCTGGAGCAGGAAGACCGCGAGGAAAGCGGCAAGCAGAAGGCGCTGCAGCGCGAACTGGAGTGGATCCGGCAGACCCCGGCTGCCCGCCAGACCAAATCCAAGGCGCGTATCCGCAAGTTCGAGGAACTGCAGAACGCCCAGGACAACCGCCCGATCGGCAAGGCGCAGATCGTCATCCAGGTGCCCGAGCGCCTCGGCGGCAAGGTCATCGAGGTGAAGAACATCTCGAAGGCCTATGGCGACAAGCTGCTATTCGAAGACCTCTCCTTCACCCTGCCGCCGGGCGGCATCGTTGGCGTGATCGGGCCGAACGGCGCGGGTAAGTCCACGCTG
>DKII01000141.1 GCA_002454125.1 Novosphingobium sp. UBA6722 | reverse complement strand
GATGAAGTCCACCGCGTAGTTGTTGTGCTCCTCGATGCCCGTGGCCACCGCGAAGATGTTCGGGTCGAAGATGATGTCCTCGGGCGGGAAGCCGATCCCGGTCAGCAGTTTGTAGGCGCGCTCGCAGATCTCGACCTTGCGGTCCTTGCTATCGGCCTGACCCTGTTCGTCAAAGGCCATGACCACCACGGCCGCGCCATAGTCCATGCACTTGCGGGCCTGGGCCAGGAAGGGCTCTTCGCCTTCCTTCATCGAGATCGAATTGACGATCGGCTTGCCCGAAACGCACTTGAGGCCGGCCTCGATCACTTCCCACTTGGAGCTGTCGATCATCACCGGTACGCGGGCGATATCCGGTTCCGCTGCGATCAGCTTCAAGAAGGTGGTCATGGCGTGGACCGCGTCGAGCAGCCCCTCGTCCATGTTGACGTCGATCACCTGGGCGCCGTTTTCGACCTGCTGGCGCGCGACCTCGACCGCCTTGGCATAGTCACCCGCCAGGATCAGCTTCTTGAACGCGGCCGAACCGGTGACATTGGTGCGCTCGCCGACATTGACGAAGCGGGCGGAGGACTGGGCGTTCATGGGATCAGGCTGCCATCACAAAGGGTTCAAGGCCGGCAAGGCGGGTGGCGGCGTCGAGTTGCGGGATCTTGCGCGCCGGCAGGCCCTGGGCCGCCTTGGCAATCGCGGCGATATGCGCCGGGGTGGAGCCGCAGCAGCCGCCCAGCACGTTGACCTGGCCGGCCTCGGCCCATTCGCGGACCAGCGCGGCGGTCTCTTCGGGCAGCTCGTCGTACTGGCCCAGTTCGTTGGGCAGGCCGGCATTGGGGTAGACCATGATCGCGGCATCGGCGATCGCGCTGAGCGAGCGGACGTGCGGGCGCAGCTGGGTGGCGCCGAACGAGCAGTTGAGCCCGATCGTCAGCGGCTTGGCATGGCGCACGGCATACCAGAACGCCTCGACCGTGTGGCCCGAGAGGTTGCGGCCCGACAGGTCGGTCAGCGTCATGGAGAGCATGATCGGCACTTCGCGGCCCAGCTCGCGCTCAACCTCGCGCACGGCCATGATCCCGGCCTTGGCGTTGAGCGTATCGAACACGGTCTCGATCAGGATGAAGTCGGCCCCGCCTTCAACCAGCGCGGCGGCCTGTTCGCGGTAGACGTCGACCAGCTCGTCCCAGTCGATCTCGCGATAGCCCGGATCGTTGACATCGGGTGAGAGCGACAGGGTCTTGTTGGTCGGGCCGATCGCCCCGGCAACAAAGCGCGGACGGCCATCGGCGGCGAATTCGTCGGCGACCCGGCGGGCCAGGCGGGCGCTCTCGACATTGATCTCGCGCACCAGTGCTTCCGCGCCATAGTCGGCCTGGCTGATCCGGTTGGCGGAGAAGGTGTTGGTCTCGGCAATATCGGCCCCGGCCTCGAAATAGGCACGGTGGATCGCCTCGGGCACATCGGGGCGGGTGATCGCCAGGATATCGTTGTTGCCCTTCTGGTCCTTCGAGAGGCCAAGCGAACCGGCATAGTCGGCCTCGGTCAGCTTGCGCTGCTGGATCTCGGTGCCGAAGGCCCCGTCGATGATCAGGATGCGCTTGGCGGCTTCGGCCAGGAATTGCTCGCGCGGGGTCATGCTGGATTCTCCGGACGCAGGCCGAGCAGGTGGCAGATCGCGTAGGACAGCTCGGCCCGGTTAAGGGTGTAGAAGTGGAAATTGCGCACGCCGCCTGCATAGAGCCGGCGGCAGAATTCGGCCGCGACGGTGGCCGCGACGAGCTGGCGGGCGGCGGGCTTTTCATCCAGCCCTTCAAACAGGTGGCCGAGCCAGTCGGGCACGGCGGTGCCGGTCATCCCGCTCATCCGCTGGATCGCGGCGAAGTTCGAGACCGGCATGATCCCCGGCACGATCTCGGCATCAATCCCGGCGGCCAGGCAGGCATCCTGAAAGCGGAAGAAGGTGTCGGGCTCGAAGAAGAACTGGGTGATCGCGCGGGTGGCCCCGGCATCAAGCTTGCGCTTGAGGTTGTCGAGATCAGCCGCGGGGTTCGCCGCATCGGGATGCGTTTCGGGATAGGCGCTGACCGACAGCTCGAACGGGTGCAGTTCACGCAGACCGGCGACCAGCTCTACCGCATTGGCATAGCCTTGCGGATGCGGGGTGAACTTGGTGGCACCGCCCGGCGGATCGCCGCGCAGAGCCACGATGTGGCGCACCCCGGCCTGCCAATAGGCGTCGGCCACTTCGGCAATCTCGTCCTTGGTGGCCTCGACGCAGGTGAGGTGCGCGGCGGCCGGGATGCCAGTTTCGCGCACGATCCGGGCAACGGTGTTGTGGGTGCGCTCACGCGTGGTGCCCCCCGCGCCATAGGTCACCGACACGAAGCGGGGGCTGAGCGGGGCGAGCGTCAGCACCGAATCCCACAGCGTCTCTTCCATCTTCTCGGTCTTGGGCGGGAAGAATTCGAACGAGACGCCGATATCGCCGGGCAGACCGGCGAACAGCGGTGAGGCGTGGGCGCGGCGGGTTTCGCTAGCCTGGTTCATTATGCGGTAGCCTTTGCAGGTTTGGCGGCGGACGCTGGCGCACGGTGCGCGGTCCAGATCTTCACGGCGAGCGGCTGACCGGGCAGGGCAACCGGCGGCGCGGGGGTGAACCCGGCATCGCTCAAGAGGCTGAGCATCTGCTCGTCGGTAAAGCCAAGGCGGGCGTGGGCGTGGAGGCTGCGCAGCTCTTCCCGGTCGTGCGCAGCAAAATCGACGATTGCCAGCACGCCGCCGGGGCGGGTGACGCGGGCAGCCTCGGCCAGCACCAGCTCGGGCGCCTGGGCATAGTGCAGCACCTGGTGGAACAGCACCGTGTCAAAACTCTGCGCGGCAAAGGGCAGTTTGGCGAAATCGCCCTGGACCAGGTCAAAGGCACCGGCCGGCAAGTGCTGGAGCCGGGCGCGGGCGATGCGGAGCATTTCGGGGCTGTTGTCGAGGCCCGTGACGTGCGCGGCGCGCGGGGCGAACAGCTGCGCCATGCGGCCCGTGCCCGTGCCGATATCGAGCAGGCTGCCGAGCGAGCCCGTGCCCAATGCCTCGCCCAGCGCGGCTTCGACCGGCCCGTCGGGGCTGTGCAGGCTGCGCAGCGTGTCCCATTCCTCGGCGTGGCGGGCGAAGTAGCTGGCGGCGCTCGATTCGCGCGCGGCGCGGATCGCGGCCAAATGGCGCCGGTCTTCCGCGCAGCGTCCGGCAAAGGCGGCGTCACTCTCTTCGGCGACGGCCAGCAACCGGGCAGTGGCGGCCCCGAGCGGCGGGGCGCGGTCCTCCGCGATGGCGCTGCGCAGGAACACCCACGAGCCTTCCTTGCGCCGTTCGGCAAGGCCGGCATCGCAGAGAATCCGCACGTGGCGCGAAACGCGCGGCTGGCTTTGGCCCAGCACCTGTGCCAGTTCGCCCACGGCCAGTTCCATAGCGCTGAGCAGCCGCATGATCCGCAGCCGGGTCGGGTCCGCCAGAGCGCGCAGGGTGGGGTCGATCTTCATCGTGCCAGATCATATAAAGAAATCTTTATATGTTATCAACCGCGCATTCGCCTCGGGGCAGCGAAACTTTCTTGCGGTTGGCAGCGGGCCGGTGAATGCGTAGAAGGATCACGGGTTCGCCAGGCTTTGCCTCCCAGGCTGCAGCAGAGAGAGTGTCCATGAAGAAGATCGCATTCGCCGCCCTTGTTTCCGCCAGCTTCGCGCTTGCCGCCTGCGGCAGCTCTGACAGCGCCAACGAGGCCGCTTCGCCTGACAATGTTGAAATGCCGGCTGAAGAAGCCGTTGGCGGCGTCGACGCTGCGGCGACCCCGGCGGTTGATGCAGCGGCCACCGAAACCGGCACTGCCACCGATGCGGCCGCCAGCGATGCGGCAACGGCCGGTGCGACTGCCGCTCCGGCTGCCGGTGACGGTGCCCCCCCGCCCGCCAAGCAGTAAGCCCTTGCGGCTTGCCCCGATCCTGACCGTGCTTGCCGCGCTGGCCCTGGCCGGCTGCGGCAAAGCGGACAACGATGCTGGCCCCGGCGGGGTCAGCGTGGGCGAGGCCAAGGCGCTCGACGAGGCGGCGCAGATGCTGGATGCCCAGCGCCTGCCCGCCGAAGCGACCGCCGCGCCGGTCGCAACGCCAGCGCCGGCAAAAAAGTGATCAGTCGAACGAGACCTTGCCGCGCCCGGCCTTGACCGCGCCGCGCCGCTTCTTGCCTGCCAGGCGCTCGGTCTTGCCGACCCGGTTGAGTCTGCTCTTGGCGCGCTTTTCGGGCAGCTTCTGTGCTTCATCGAGCAAATCAGCCAGCCGCTTGCGCGCATCGGTGCGGTTGGCTTCCTGGGTGCGAAAGCGCCGCGCTGTCAGCACCAGTTCGCCCTTGGCGGTCATCCGCGATCCGGCGAGCTGCTTGAAGCGGTGGAACACCTCGGGCTCGAGCCGCAGGGCATAGACATCGAGCCGCAGCTGCACCGCAGTTGCCACCTTGTTGACATTCTGCCCGCCCGGCCCGGCCGCGGCGATGAAGCTCTCGCTCACCAGCGCCAGGGCCCGGTCGAGCAGGTCAGCCATGGCCGAAGCCAAGCGCGGCGAAATCGGCGGGCAGCGGGGCAACGGCATGAATCGGCGGTTTGCCCTCCCGCGCAATGGTCAGTTCGGCGGCGTGGAGCATGGTGCGGCGCGCATTGGCGACCGGCCCGGCACCATAGACCGGATCGCCGAGCAGCGGCGCTCCAAGCCCGGCGAGCGCATGGACGCGGATCTGATGCGTGCGACCGGTCTCGGGCCGGAACTCGACCAGGGTCAGCCCGTCCTTCTCGGCCAGCTTGCGCCAGTGCGTTATGGCGGGCTTGCCCTTCTTCGCCGGGATCATCCGCCAGCCCTTCTCGGCGCTGCTGATCTTGGTAAGCGAAAGTTCGATTGTCCCTGTCTCGCCCGCGACCGGTCCGGCGACCACGCCCAGATAGACCTTCTCCACCTCGCGCGCCTCAAAGGCGGCGTTGAAGCGCTTGAGCGACTTGGGGTTGCGCGCCAGCAGCAGGCAGCCGGAGGTATCTGTGTCGAGCCGGTGGACCGGCACGGGCGAGCGGGCGAAGCCCAGCCGCAGCTCGCTGGCGCGGTCTTCCAGGCAGGGGCCGCCAGCGCGCGGGCGCTCAATCGGCAGGCGGGCCGGCTTGTCGATCACCAGGGCTTCGCCGTCCTCGAACACGACTGGAATCGGCGTCACGCGCCTACCTCCCAAACCCGCTCAGCCTGAGCTTGTCGAAGGCCCATCGCTACAGGCTCGTGCCGCGCAGGTGCTTCGACAGGCTCAGCACGAGCGGGGTCGAGGGTCAAAATGGGATTCATGTCAGCGCCTTTGCAATGCGCCGCAGCGCTTCCGTCAATCGATCCTCGTCAGTCGCGAAGCTGATCCGGAAGCCAAAGTCCCCGCCAAAGGCCGAAGCGGCCACTACCGCCACGCCGTGTTCGAGCAAGTGCAGGCACAGCGCCTGATCATCGCCGAACCGCCCTTGCAGCGGCGCGGCATCAACCATGCAGTAGAACGCGCCCTCCGGCACCGGGGTCGAAAGGCCCGGTACGGCATTCAGCGCGGCAACGCAAAGGTCGCGGCGCGCACGAAAGCGTTCGCGCCAGTCGGCCAGAAAGTCCTGCGGTCCCTCGAAGGCAGCAACGGCCGCCGCCTGGCTGAGCGAGGCGGG
>DKII01000169.1 GCA_002454125.1 Novosphingobium sp. UBA6722 | reverse complement strand
AAGCGCTTGGGGCGCTGCAGCGCGTTGGCATCGACACCGCCGGTCAGCACCTTGCCCGAGCTGGGCACGACGGTGTTGTAGGCGCGGCCAAGGCGCGTGATCGAATCGAGCAGGATCACCACGTCGCGCTTGTGTTCGACCAGGCGCTTGGCCTTTTCGATCACCATTTCGGCGACCTGGACGTGACGGGTGGCGGGCTCGTCAAAGGTCGAGGAGATCACCTCGCCCTTCACCGAACGCTGCATGTCGGTCACTTCCTCAGGCCGTTCATCGACCAGCAGGACCAGCAGGAAGACTTCCGGATGGTTGTCGGTGATCGCCTTCGCGATGTTCTGCAGCAACACGGTCTTGCCGGTGCGCGGCGGGGCGACGATCAGCGCGCGCTGGCCCTTGCCCTGCGGGCTGATGATGTCGATCACGCGGGCCGACTTGTCCTTGACCGTCGGGTCGAGCGTATCGAGGTTGAGCCGCTCATCCGGGTAGAGCGGGGTCAGGTTGTCGAAATTGACGCGGTGACGGACCACTTCGGGCTCGTCGAAATTGATGCTGATCAGCTTGGTGATCGCAAAGTAGCGCTCGCCATCCTTGGGGGCGCGGACTTCGCCTTCAACCGTATCGCCGGTGCGCAGGCCCCATTTGCGAACCTGGTTGGGCGAGACATAGATATCGTCGGGACCAGCCAGATAGTTCGCTTCCGGGCTGCGTAGGAAGCCGAAGCCGTCGGCCAGCACTTCGATCGTGCCCTGGCCGATGATTTCCTCGCCGTCCTCGGCCAGTTCCTTGAGGATCGCGAACATCAGATCCTGGCGGCGCATCGTCGATGCGGCTTCAACCTCAAGCTCTTCGGCCATCTCGACCAGCTCGGCGGGGGTTTTCTTCTTGAGTTCTTTAAGATGCATTATCGTGGTATTTCCGTGTGTTGCGCATAGGCGCAGGCTGTGATGGCCGGTCGATCGATGGGCTTGGAGAAAGCGGATCGCGGCGCGTCGTCAATGGCGCGCGCCCATGCCGGACAGGAAGCAGATAGGCCTTTGGGGCAGACCGGTCAACGGACTTGCTCCTCCCTGCTTTCCCGAAGCTTTGCCGCCGGGAAAATTGGGGGCGTCAGGCAGGAGCCTTGCTCATTGAAGCCTTGGACGTGCGCCGCATTGTGAAACCAACCACGCCGACCCCCAGGATCATTAGCGACCAAGTTGAGGGTTCAGGAACGACAACTGCTGTTATCGTCCCGCCTATCGCAAATTGGCGTCCCGCAGCCGACTGAATCGCCGAGAGTGCATCGGAATTGAGCGTAATTGTGCGGAATTGATAGCCGTCCGAAGAGTCATAAACTCTACTGCCGTAGGCTACTCCAGTGCCAAGATCGTTGAATAGAGAAAGGCCTTTGGGATCGCGAAAAGATCGCTCTTTATCAAGTTCCTCTAAAGTCTCATCAACATCATATAAAGTGTAAGTGACAACAGGAAAAACACCACTTGTGTACAACTCAAGATATGCTGAATTTACAGGTTCAGTAAGGTTCGATAGGTCGAAAACCCCCCAATTGTTAATTTTTAAATCACCGTAACGAACTGAAGCTAGATAGTTACTATTATATTTGTTGTGAACACCGTTTACTGTTATCCAACCTGTATCTAAAGATAAATAATTATTACCATTTATCTTCAAAACCCAAGGATATCGACCACTTGTGGTAAAAATAGCTCCAGATTGATTCTGAGAAAATGCTGGTGTCCCAACGCACATCGCTGAAAAAGCCGCTATCAAGGCGATAACATTCTTGCGCACGGGCACCCTCTCAAGGATTACGGAAAATCAGATCGAGCCAAAAAATAGAAGGGAAAAAACATTCAAAGTCAACACGGGAAAACTTGAGCGAAGCGTATTCTCAAAATCTACTATGGATAATCTTTCAGTCTACGGCATTAGAACGGCTTCACAATCACCATGATCGCGATCAGCACGGCGGCAATGCCCGGCACCTCGTTGAGGATCCGCAAGCGCTTGCCCTCGAGCCGCCGTCTGCCCTGCGCGAGATCGGCGGCATAGCCCGCCATCCAGACGTTGTAGGCGCTGAGAATCAGTACCAGGCCCAGCTTGGCGTGGAACCACGGCTGGGTGAATGCCCCGATCGAGTAGGCCAGGGCCAGACCAAGCGCCCAGGTGACACCCATCGACGGCCACAGGATGATCCGCAGCAGGCGGCGCTCACGCTCAACCCAACGCGCTTCCTCGGCCGAACCGGGCTCCGCTTCCTGGTGATAGACGAAGAACCGTGGCAGCATGAACAACCCCGCCATCCAGAAGATTACGAAGGTAATATGGCCGGCCTTGAGCCAAAGGTAGGTCATCGAGAGCACCCACGACAGCATGGGGAGATCATACTAGCGCTTCCACCCGCGCACCAGCGCCAGCAGTTGCTCGACATGCTCGATCGGGGTGGTCTGGCCAATGCCATGACCCAGGTTGAAGACATGCGGGCGATCGGCAAAGGCCTCAAGCACGCGCAGCGCCTGGCGATCGAGCTCTTCCCCGCCGGCCAGCAACAGCAACGGATCGAGATTGCCCTGGACCGGCATGCCGGCCGGCAGCTCGCGCGCGGCCCACAATGGATCGATCGTTTCATCAACCCCGATCGCGTCGACACCCGTCTCTCGGGCATAGGCCCCCAGCTTTTCGCCCGCGCCCTTCGGGAAGCCGATGATCGGCACGTTGGGAACCTTGGCCTTGAGCTGCCGGACGATCGCTGCATTGGGCGCAATCACCCAGCGCTCGAACTCGCTCGGCGCCAGACTGCCGGCCCAGCTGTCGAACAGCTGCACCGCCTCGGCCCCGGCCTGGATCTGGCCGATCAGGTATTCCACGGTCACGCCAACAATCGCATCGATGATCGCCTGGAAGCCGGCCGGATCGCGATAAGCCAGCGCGCGGGTATCGTGCTGATCGCGGCTGCCCTCACCCGCGACCATGTAGGTCGCGATGGTCCAGGGGCTGCCAGCAAAGCCGAGCATGGTCTTGTCAGCCGGAAGCGCGGCTTTGACCTGGCGGACAGTTTCATAGATCGGGCTCAGCCGCTCGGGCACCGCGGTCAGGCTGGTGAGGGCCGCATCAAGCAGGCGGGGCGACATGCGCGGCCCTTCGCCTGCCAGGAACTCCAGATCCTGACCCATCGCATAGGGCACGATCAGGATGTCGGAAAACAGGATCGCCCCGTCAAAGCCGAAGCGCCGGATCGGCTGGAGCGTGATCTCGGCCGCAGCCTCGCTGTCATAGACCAGGTTCAGGAACCCGCCCTTGCTGGCCCGCAGTGCCCGATATTCCGGCAGGTAACGCCCGGCCTGGCGCATGAGCCAGACTGGCCGCTCCGCCGTGTTTTCGCCAGACAGGGTACGGAGCAGCAAACCAGGCATCGCGTGAGTCCAATCAAATTCAAATTAGATTCTTAAAAGGATTATGTAGGTAGTTGGCCCTGTGGAAAGCGGGGATTGCATTCCCTTGCCTGAATTGTCCCGGGCTGAACAGGGGCAAGCACGGGTGCGAATCCGGTTAACGGCGCGTCAAGCAGAGGTTGTCCCCACTGTCCCCAGCCTGTGGGAATCGTTTTCCCCTTGTCCACAAGGTCTGTGTGAATGGGCCGGAAGCGGGCACGGAATCTGTCCTCGAACTTGTCCATGGGCTTCTCCCGTGGTTTATGCGGGCAACTGTCCACAGGGGTAAGCCACGAGCCCGATGCCGCGCCTGCACCTTCATCTTCTGTCCGATTCCACCGGCGAAACGCTGGAGATGATTGCCAAGGCGGCACTGGCCCAGTTTGAGGGAGCCGAGGTCAGCCGTCATTTCTGGCCGATGGTTCGCTCGCTCCAGCATCTTGACCGGATCATGGGCGATATTGCCGCCAATCCGGGGTTGGTCTTCTTCACCCTGGCCAATGCCGATATCCGTGTCCGCCTGGAAGAGCGCTGCCGCGCCTTGGGACTGCCGGTCGTGCCGGTGCTGGACCGCGCGGTCGAGGCGCTGGAATCTGCCCTGGGCCAGCACCCCCATGCTCGCCCGGGCCGCCAGCATGCGATGGACGAGGCCTATTTCGCCCGCGTCGATGCGATCCACTATACCATCGCCCACGACGATGGTGTCGCCTGGGAAGACTGGGAGCAGGCCGATATCGTCCTCGCCGGGGTTTCGCGTTCCTCAAAGACGCCAACCTCGATCTATCTCGCCAACCGCGGCTACAAGGTCGCCAATATCCCGATCGTGGTCGAAAGCCCGCCGCCGCCGGCGCTGTTCGGGCTCAAGCATCCGCTGGTGGTCGGGCTGACCACTGCGCCCGAGCGGCTGGTCCAGGTTCGGCGCAACCGGCTGCTCTCGCTCAACCAGGCACCGGAAACGGCCTATGTCGATCAGGATCGCGTCACCAGTGAAGTGCAATATGCCCGGCGGATGTTTGCCGATAACGGCTGGCCGGTGATCGACGTGACCCGCCGCTCGATCGAGGAAACCGCCGCCGCCGTGATCAACATCTACAACGAGCGCCACGCTGGTGAGGAGCAGCGGTGAGCGCACTGGTGCTGGCCTCGCAAAGCGCCTCGCGCCGGGCCATGCTGACCGAGGCCGGGGTGCCCTTCACCGCGCGCGCCGCCGATGTCGATGAGCGCGGGATCGAGGCCGAAATGTATGGCGCAGCGCCCGACGAGATCGCGCTCGCCCTCGCCCGGGCCAAGGCGCTGGCCGTGGCCCAGACCGCGCCGGACAACTGGGTCCTGGGCAGCGATTCGCTGGTCACGGTCGACAGCCGCCGTTTCGACAAGCCGCGTAGCCGGGCCGAAGCGGCCGAGCATCTGGCCTTTTTTTCCGGCAAGGTGATGGAACTGCACAGCGCCGCCGCCCTGGCCCGCGGCGGACGGACCGAATGGGAGCATGCGGATGTGGCGCGGCTCAAGGTGCGGGATCTGTCTGACGCCTTTATAGCCAGCTACCTCGATGCCGAATGGCCCACCGTCAGTGGCTGCGTCGGCGTGTTTCGGATCGAAGCTTTGGGCGTGCAACTGTTCGATTCCATCGAAGGCAGCCACTTCACCGTGCTCGGCATGCCGCTATTGCCGGTGCTCGGCGCCTTGCGCGAGCGCGGGGTGCTGGCGGCATGAGCAAGCCTTACGCGGAGGTGATCGGCGATCCGATTGCCCAATCGAAAAGCCCGGTGATCCATGGTTTCTGGCTCGGTCTGTTGGGGATCGAGGCGGAGTATCACCGCTGCCATGTCACGGCTGAAGGTTTGGCAGACTATCTGTCCCAGCGCCGCGGCGATGCCCTGTGGCGCGGCTGCAATGTCACCATGCCGCACAAGCAGGCAATCATTCCGCTGCTTGACCGGATCGACGATGACGCAGCGCGGATCGGTGCGGTCAATACCGTGGTGCGCGCCGCCGATGGCACCCTCACCGGCTACAACACCGATGCGCCGGGCTTTCTTGAGCCGGTGCAACCCCTGCTGGGGGAGGAAGAGTATCGCTTTGCCTATGTCATCGGCACTGGCGGTGCGGCGCGGGCGATTATCGATGCGCTGTTCCACGCCGAATTCATGATCTGGTCGATCAGCCGCAACCCGGCCAAGGCCAGGGCCGAGTTCGGGCACTATCTGGGCGACGATCCGGAGTTCCTGATCGACCTGGCCGAGCTGCCCCCTGGCCCCTTGCGCCCGGCGGATCCGGAAGTGTTCAGCCTGATCGTCAATGCCACCCCGCTTGGCATGACCGGGCATCCGCCGCTCGACCTGCCGTGGGGCGGGTTCCTTGCCAATGCGGTGGTCTATGACATCGTGACGTCACCCGCCGACACGGCACTGCTCCAGCAGGCCCGCGCCCAGGGCCTGGCGACGATCGATGGCCTGGCCATGCTGATCGGGCAGGCAGCAGTGGCCTTCGAGCAGTTCTTCGGCGCTCCGGTCCCGCGCGGGTCGGACGGTGAATTGCGGAGATTGCTGACACAATGAGCGACAAGGGCCCCTTCATCCTTGGCCTGACCGGCTCGATCGGCATGGGCAAATCGGCCGTCGCGGCGATGCTGCGGGGGCTGGGCGTGCCAGTGTTCGATGCCGATGCCGCGGTGCACGAGCTGCAGGGTCCCGGCGGGGCCTGTGTCGGTCCGATCGAACGCGCCTTTCCGGGAACGACCGGTCCCGCAGGAGTCGACCGGCAGAAGCTGGGCGCGGCGGTGTTCGGCAATCCGGAAGCCTTGAAGCTGCTCGAATCGATCGTCCACCCCGAAGTCGGCGAGATGCGCCGTGCGTTCCTGGCCGATAACGCCGATGCGAAACTGATCGTCTTCGACATCCCGCTATTGTTCGAAAAGACCGGTAATCACGGGCTCGATGCCGTCGCGGTCGTCTCCGCGCCGTTCGCGCAGCAGCGTGAGCGGGTGCTGGCCCGGCCCGGGATGACCGAGGAGAAATTCGCCCATATTCTCAAGCTTCAGGTCCCCGATGCCGAGAAGCGCGCGCGGGCCGATTACGTGATCGATACCGGCACTTCGCTCGCCGAAACGCGCCATGCGGTGCAGCGCCTCGTCCATTCGATCATATCGGCGCAGATTTAGTCGAGTCGCCCCCTTGCCAGCGCTGAAACTCAGGCCGATATCGGACTGGTAATGCGCGAGATCATATTCGACACCGAGACCACGGGGCTTGATCCCAGGAGCGGTGACCGGCTGGTGGAAATCGGCTGCGTCGAGATGGTCAACCGGGTCACCACCGGCGAAACATTCCATTGCTACCTCAATCCCGATCGCGACATGCCCGCCGCGGCCGAGGCGGTGCACGGCCTGTCCGCCACTTTCCTGTCCGACAAGCCCCGCTTCCACGAGAAGGCCGCTGAATTCCTGGAGTTCATCGGCGACTCGATGCTGGTTGCGCACAATGCCGGGTTCGATTTCGGCTTCATCAACATGGAGCTGGAAAAGTGCGGGCTCGATCCGATCGGGCGTGAGCGGATGATCGATACGGTCGCCCTGGCCCGCATCCGCCACCCGGGCGCCAAGAACTCGCTCGATGCGCTTTGCACCCGCTATGGCATCGACCGCAGCCATCGCACGCTGCACGGCGCATTGCTTGACGCCGAGCTGCTGGCCCAGGTCTATGTCGAGCTGACCGGCGGCCGCCAGATCGGGCTGCAGCTGGCCGTCGACAACACCGGCGTCGATCTCGCCGAACCGGTTGCCCGGCTGCAGCGCGAGCGGCCGTTCCGCGCCGCGCGGCCGCATAGCCCCAGCGAGGATGAACTCGCTGCCCATGCCCAGTTTCTCGACACGCTCAAGGAGCCGCTCTGGCGAACGTGAGCAGGTCGGGCACATACGGAGGAGAAGTCTTATGGATATCCGCGTTTCCGGCCACCAGATCGATACCGGTGAGGCCCTTCAGGCCCACGCCCAGGAACGGCTGTCCGGGATTGTCGGGAAGTACTTCTCGCGCGCGCTGTCTTCCACGATCACCTTCAACCGAGCGCCAGCCGGGGCCTTTCGCGCCGATATTGTCACCCACGTGATGCATGGCCTGGTGCTCAAGGGCGCCGGCATCGCCCATGATGCCCATATCGCCTTCGATCAGGCGGCGGAGAAGATCGACAAGCAGCTGCGCCGCTACAAGCGCCGGCTGAAAGACCGGCACGAAGAAGCCGCCCACGCGATGAAGACCGAAGAGGCGGCCTATACTGTCTTTGTCGAACCCGATGCGGAAGTTGAGGAAGTGACCGTCGATGCCCCGGTGGTGATCGCCGAGACCAGGGTCGACGTACCCGAAGCGACCGTGTCCGACGCAGTGATGATGCTCGATCTGCGCAACACCAACGCGCTGCTGTTCAAGAACGCCGGCACCGGGCGGCACAATATGGTTTACCGGCGCGGGGATGGCTCGATCGGGTGGGTTGAACCTTCCTGAACAAGGGGCTATGGGCCGCGCAACCTTTGGTGAGGGTGAGGGGTTGATGGTGCGGACGTGATTTCCGCCGCCCTTACCCCTTGGTCGCGCCAAGCCCACTGTGTTTCGGACATATCCCACTGTCATGACCGGACTTTTCACGCTTTCGCCTGATGCTGTCGGCACGATTGCCGCAGACAGCAAGCAGGCGATTCTCGAGCAGCTTTCGCAGCGATTCGCCGCTGTTTACGGGCTTGATTCGGCGCTCGTGCTTGAGCGTATCGAAGAGCGTGAGCGGCTGGGCAGCACCGGCTTTGGCCGCGGCGTGGCGATTCCGCACGCCCGCCTGCCAGGTCTGGCGCGGCCGGTCGCGGTCTTCCTGCGGCTTGAGGCACCGGTTGATTTCGATGCCGCCGATGGCATGCCGGTCGGCATGGTCTTTGGCCTGCTCTCGCCTGAATCGGCCGGGGCGGCACACCTCCACGCACTGGCGGCGATCAGCCGGATGATGCGTGATGAGGCCATGCACGTGGCTCTGACCGAAGCGCCAGGCGCCGAAGCGCTTTACGCGCTGCTTGCCAATGTCATCGACCGCGACGCCGCTTGACGCAGCGGCCAGCGGCGCGGCGCTGCACTGGCGCGCGCTCGAAAGCCTCTATGCCTCGGCCCCGGTCAACCGGCTGTTCGCTTCCGAACTGACCGTGACCGGCGAGGGCGCGGCGCGGATTGCCTTCGACGTTGATGAAAGCTGCTTTCACGCCGCAGGCGCGGCGCATGGCACGATCTACTTCAAGATGCTCGACGACGCGGCCTTCTATGCCGCCAACACACTCATTACCGACCGCTTCCTGCTGACCACGGCCTTCAACCTGCACTTCACCAAGCCGGTCCGCACGGGCCGGGTGATTGCCGAAGGCCGCTGGGTGTCGGGCCGCAAGCGCGTGCTGGTGGCCGAAAGCCGGCTGGTCGACGCCGAGGGCGAGGAAATCGGCCGCGGCACCGGCACGTTCATGCGCAGCCGGATCGCGCTGTCGGGGTTGCCCGGCTATGCCGCCGCAATGCAGGCGGCAGTGGGCTGAGCGGCGAACCGCGCCTGCCTGCGCACCTTGAGGTGGGGGCGCTAATTCGCCGGGCCGGGGCTGAAGGCGGCTTTGCCAGCGTGCTTCAGAAAGGTGAACGGGACGCCGGGACAATTCTTGTCGTGCTGACCGAACGCGGCGCCAATGCGCGGGTTTACGAACGGATGCCGCAGTCCGATGGCCAGCGCGTCTGGACACTCGCCCGCCGGGAAAACCCGGAAATCCGCGGCGAACTGGAAGAATGGCTGGCGCGGCGCGGGGATCAGGACCCCGACCTGTGGATTGTCGAACTGGATATCGCGAATGGTGAACGGTTCATCGGAATAACCTGAACGCCAGATTGACTTTGCTGCACTGCGGAAAGAAGGGGCCGGACCTTTGTTTGTGCGCAGGCGGCGCGAGGGGCGTTCAGGCCATTCACGCTAGCACGCAGACGGGGGACAACCGGCAGGTTTTCCGGCCGGGAGCAGTCCGATTCAGGTCTTTCCGCTCCCGTCCCAGCCTGCGCCAGGTGCGTCCACCGCCCAATAAGACGGACGAATGCGCCGCATTCTTAACAGTACCAAGCTTAACCGCGCCAGCGCTCTGGCTGTCGCGGCAAGTGCGATGATGATCATTGCCAGCGCCGATGGTTCGGGCGCAGCAGCAGAGGCTCTCAAGCCCGTTGCAATCCAGACGGAACCAGCCATCCCCACCATTTCCGAACCGGTAATCCAGCCGCTGCCGCAGGCCGAAGTGCCCAGCGATGCGGCCGTGTCCGGTGCTGAAGATGCACCCCGTGCGGTCAGTCTGGCCGAACTGGTGGCGCAGCAGCCGCAGCCGGCCGAGCTCTCGCGTGAGCTCAATTGCCTGGCCGCCGCAGTCTATCACGAAGCCAAGGGTGAATCGCTCGCCGGCCAGCTCGCGGTTGGCCGGGTGATCGTGGCGCGTTCCAAGTCGGGCCGCTTCCCTGATTCCTATTGCGGTGTGGTGTTCCAGCCCTCGCAGTTCTCGTTCGTGCGGGGCAACAGCCTGCCGACTGGCGCGCGCAATGCCCGCCAGTGGAAGAATGCCGTGGCTGTGGCCCAGATCGCCCATGAAGGCACCTGGCGCAGCCCGGTTGAAGGCGCGCTGTTCTTCCACGCGGCCTATGTCAGCCCCGGCTGGCGGCTGACCCGGATCGCCCGGGTCGATAACCACGTGTTCTATCGGTAAGAGAGTTGGGGGGCTGCGGCCCCCCTTCTTCTGTCAGTCGGGCTTATTCAGCTCGATCCAGACCGGCGCGTGATCGCTGGCCTTCTCACGGCCGCGATGGTCCTTGTCGACGCCGCAGGCCTTTAGCCGGTCCGCCAGTTCGGGCGAGAGCAGCGCATGGTCGATGCGGAAGCCGTGATCGCGCTGCCAGGCGCCGGCCTGGTAATCCCAATAGGTCCAGACCCCGCCCGCCGGGTTGTGGGTGGCCAGTGCGTCGGTCCAGCCATCGGCCAGCAGCCGCATATAGGCATCGCGCGATTCGGGCTGCATCAGCGCATCGTCGGCCATGGCCTTCGGCGCCCAGATATCGCGATCGGTCGGAATGACGTTGTAATCGCCCAGCACCACGGCCGGTACTTCCTCGGCCATGATTGCCTGCATCCGCGCGCGCAGCCGCTCCATCCAGGCCAGCTTGTAATCGAACTTCGGGCCGGGCTGGGGATTGCCGTTGGGCAGGTAGATATTGACGATCCGGGTGTCGAACACCTCGACTTCGAGGTAACGGGCCTGTTCGTCGGTCGGATCGCCGGGCAAGCCTTGCTGGATCACTTGGGGCGTCGTGCCATCGGCCAGCACCGCCACACCGTTGAAACTCTTTTGCCCGTGCCAGACCGCGTGATAGCCGATCTTCTCGAACTCGGCGGCGGGAAAGCCCTCGTCTTGGGTCTTGATCTCCTGCAGGCAGGCGACGGCCGGGCGGGTTTCTTCGAGCCACTCAAGCAGGCGGGGCAGACGGGCCTTGATCCCGTTGATGTTGAAACTCGCGATTCTCATTTGCATGGTCCGGCAAAGCTGACGCTTTGCCTTGCGCAACACCGGCCCGCTCCCCCGGC
>DKII01000079.1:658-6113 GCA_002454125.1 Novosphingobium sp. UBA6722 | reverse complement strand
TCGGGCTGGTAGTAGTCGTAATAGGAAACGAAGTACTCCACCGCGTTCTCGGGGAAGAAGCTCTTCATCTCGCCATAAAGCTGCGCGGCCAGAATCTTGTTGGGCGCGAGGATCAGCGCCGGGCGCTGCGTCGCCTCGATCACCTGGGCCATGGTAAAGGTCTTGCCGCTGCCGGTTACCCCCAGCAGCACCTGGGTCTGGTCCCCGGCCTGCACGCCCGCCACCAGCTCGGCAATCGCGGTCGGCTGGTCCCCGGCGGGCTGGTATTCGGACACGATCCTGAACGGCCGCTGCCCTTCCGCCTTTTCAGGCCGGGCCGGCTTGTGCGGCACGAAATTGCCCGAGGTATCGGGCTCTTCCAGGCCGCGGCGGATGATGAGCTGGGACATGGCGCGTGATATGGCCGTTCACGGGCTGTTCCGCAATGGGGCGAGTTGCGTGAGACCCGCACCGAGACACCCTTGCGCCGCCAACCACACCGGCTAACCTCGCCACATGCCCCCCGCTTCCCCCTATCGCCCTGAATTCGAAGCCGCGCTGCGCTTGCTGGCGCGGATCAGTATGGTAATGCATCGGCGGGGTTTGCAGCGGCCGGTGCTGGTTGGTGGGGCGGCGGCAGAGTTCTGGTCAAGCAGCGCGATCTCAACCGGTGATTTCGATCTGTGCACGCCGCGCCAGGATGCCCTGGAGGAAGAGATGGTCCGCGCCGGCTTCGTTCGACCGGCCGGGGCAGGGCAGATGCTGAAGGGCTGGGTCCATCCCGAACTCAAGCTGGGCTTTGAGGTGGTGGCCGAAGTGCCAATGGACGGCAACGTCGCGCGCAACATGCTGGTGCTGGTCGAGAACTTTTCCGACGACGGCGATTTTGTGCTGATTTCGGTCGAAGACTTGATCGCCGACCGGATGGGGCAGTGGGCATCTGGCACGGCGGCTGACAGGCTGGATCAGGCGCGCAAGTTGTTTGCGCTTCACCCTTCGATTGACCTCGTGTATCTTGAACGCCGCATCCGCGAAGAGACGATGGGCGATCATGGCATCGAAGCGCTTGAAGATTGATCGGGAGTGGGCCGGGCGCCGGGTGGATTTCCCGGCGTTCAGTGCTGCCTTGGCCAAGCGCCGCGCGGAACTTGCCGAACCTGATCTGCCCCGCAACCCCGGCCAGCGCCGCACCGCGTCCAAGCGCGCCTTGTTGAAGGCGATCGAGGATGCCGGGGGCAAGTGGTAGCGCCGCTCCGCGCACCACCCGCTCGACACCGCCCCTCCCACACGCCACACTCCCGCCAAACAAGCGGGAGCGTGAACAATGACCACAGAACTCAGCCGATCAGTCGCCGGCAAAGTCGTGCTGGTGACCGGCGCAGGCAGCGGGATGGGGCGGGCGACGGCCGAGGTCTTTGCGGCCGAGGGGGCGCATGTGGCGCTGACGGACCTGGCCGGAACACCAATCGAGGACATTGCGGCAGAGCTGCGCGCGGGTGGTCATTCGGCGCGGGCCTGGGTGCTGGATGTGACCGATGCGCAAGCGATCCGCGCCGTGGTGGGCGATGTCGCGGCGGCCTTTGGCGGGCTGGACGTGCTGGTCAACAATGCCGGGGTCAGTTCGTTCTGCCCGATCGATGATGAGGAGCATTATGACCTGGTGTGGGACCGGGCGGTCTCGGTCCTGCTGACCGCGCACCAGCGGATGATCCGCGCGGCGCTGCCGCATCTGCGGCTGTCATCCTCCCCCCGGATCGTCAACATCGCCAGCACCGAGGCGCTGGGGGCAACCTCGCGCAACAGCCCCTATGCCGCGGCCAAGGCCGGGGTGACGGGCCTCACCCGCGCGCTGGCGGTGGAGCTGGGCAAGGAGGGGATCACCGTCAACGCGATCTGCCCAGGCCCGATCATGACCGGCATGACCGAGAAGGTCAGCGAGGCCGACAAGCAGGTCTTCGCCCACCGCCGCACCGCGCTGCGCCGCTATGGCCAGCCCGAGGAAGTGGCGCACATGACGCTGAGCCTGTGCTTGCCGGCTGCCAGCTATATCACCGGAGTGACGATCCCGGTCGATGGCGGGCTGATGGCGCGCAACGCGTGAGGCAAGGCGTGATCGCGCGGTTGTTGCCGCCCGATCCCGGCGGCGCAGGTGGATCGCGCGCGGCGGCGTGGTTCCTGGTGCTCTACGGGGTGCTGATGGCGGTGCCGGGGCTGATCCATGCCTTTGCGCCGGATGGCGGGATCGGGACGATCGGCGGGGTCGACATGAGCAGCGACTTCGCCCGGATCCGCGCGATGGCAGCCTGGGCCGGGGCCACCCAGATCGCCCATGGCCTGGCCTGCATCGCGGTGGGGCTGCGCTATCGCGCGCTGGTGCCGCTGTTCCTGCTGATTGCGCTGGGTGAGCGGCTGGTGCTGAGCTGGTCAGCCTGGATCGCGCACACGCCGCCAGGCGGGCACCACCCGCCGGCGCATTATGGCGATCTGGTCAGCCTGCCGCTGCTGGTGCTGTTCCTGTGGCTGGCGCTACGGCGCAGCGATTGAAGCCGCAGGCCGGGTGGCTGATGGCCCGAAATGGATGAGGCAGAATCCGCTCGCCGATCTGTGACGGCGGTTGGTCGGGGACGAAGGACTTTGGTCGAACTTCATTGGCCCGGGCTCCCTCGCGGAGCCTAGGCCCGCATCCAGGAGGCCGCCTTGTGGGGAGGGCGGTGAGTTGGATGGATTGCCCGTCGCGGCGCAGGGGCTCGCGCGCTCGGGCAATGGGAGAATGACCGATGTTCGTGAAGACCCCTGCCGCGCGGCTGCGCCATGCGCCGCTGCCGCTGTGGATCGGCCTGCTGGCCTGCGCCGCGCCGGCCATTGCCGAAACAACCTACGAACCGAATGCCGAAGTGGCCAGTGCCGCCGTTTCGGACGGTGAGAGCGCCGGGCGGGCCAAGGTCTATCAGCCGGCCTTCTTCGCCGCCTTTTCGCCCACCACCGCGCTCGACATGGTGCGCCGCGTGCCGGGCTTTGCGATCGAGGAGGCGGACGGTGAGGTCCGCGGGTTCAGCGGCGCGGCCGGCAACGTGGTGTTCAACGGCGCGCGCGCCTCGTCAAAATCCGATGCACTGGCGGCCCAACTCGCCCGGATCCCCGCGCGGCGCGTGCTGCGGATCGAGGTGGCGCCGGGCGATGTCTATGGCTCTGACTTTGCGGGCCGCAGCCAGGTGCTCAACGTGGTCACCACCAAGGCCGGCGGGATCGACGGCAATCTCAAGGCCAGCGTGACCCGGCTGCACGACGGGCGGGCGACGCCCAACCTGGAAGGCGCGGTGGTGATCCGCAGCGGCCAATCAACCTTCAACCTTTCGGCCGAGAGCGGACGGCGGGCGCAGACCGAGATCGGTTTCGACGAAGTCCGCCGGGCGAGCGACGGCGTGCTGCTGGAGCGGCGCGACAAGCGCAACGAGATTACCGAGCGCAACCCGGCCTTCGCGGCGAGCTGGGCGCACGATGGCGGCGCGAACAAATCGGCGCACTTCAACCTGCGCTATGCCCCGGGCGGGTTCGAGCTGCAGCAGTACAACCACGTCACGCCGCTCAATGGCCCGCAGCGTGATGACCGGCTGACGCAGGATTACAGCCCCAAGCGCTTCGAGATCGGCGGCGACGTGACGCGGCCGCTGGGCGGCGGGGCGATCAAGTTCGTGGCCCTGGCCAACCGGCGCGAGCGCGATGATTTCGATGCCTATTTCACCCGGCTGAACGATCAAGTGGTCGGCGGGTTCGAGCAGAACACGACCTCGCGCTATGACGAGGTGCTGGGGCGGCTGACCTGGACCCATCCCAAGATGGCGGGCTTCGCGTTCGAGCTGGGGAGCGAGGTGGCCTATAACAAGCTGACCAACGCGACCGACCTGTTCCTGCTGGGCCCCAATGGCGCACGCAACCAGATCGACCTGCCGATCGACCGGGCGACGGTGGATGAGCTGCGCAGCGAGAGCTACGTCAACCTGGGCCGCCAGCTGACGCCCTCGCTGCGGCTCGATACGACGCTGGCCTTCGAAGTTTCCAAGCTGACGGTCAGCGGCGATACCAGCGCGGAACGCTCGCTGAAGTTCTTCAAGCCAGGCATGACGCTTGACTGGAAGGCCGGGGGCGGCTGGCATGTCCAGGCTTCGATGCGGCGACAGGTGGCGCAGCTCAATTTCTACGACTTCATCTCGGCGGCCGAGCTGGCGAATGACCGGGTCAACGGCGGCAATGCCAACCTGCGACCGCAGCGGACCTGGGAAGCGCGGCTGACGGTGGAGCGGCCGGTGCTGGGCAAGGGCCAGGTGCGGCTGGAAGCGGGATATGACTGGGCCAGCGACCTGCAGGACCGGATCCTGACGCCCGAGGGCTTTGACGCGCCGGGCAATATTGGCTCGGGCACTCGCAAGTTCGTGCAGGGGACGTTTGATGCCCCGCTCGACACGCTGGGCCTCAAGGGCACCCGGCTCAAGCTGACCGGCGGCTGGCAGGAGCATTCGGTGCGCGATCCGCTGACCGGGCAGGAACGCCCGTGGAGCGGCTTCCGCCCGTCCTGGAACTGGAGCGCGGAGCTGCGCCGCGATGCGGGGCAGTGGTCCTATGGCCTGCAGGTCTTCCGCGAGGCGACCAGCACGGTCTACCGCATCAACGAGATCGACCGGTTCTTCAACTCCGGCCCGTTCGGTATCGCCTTTGCCGAATTCCGCCCCGACAAGAAGACCACGATCCGCCTGGATGTCGAGAACGTGTTCGACGTCGCGGGCCAGCGGCAGCGGACGTTCTTCGATCCGGACCGGCGCCAGACGCTGGCCTCGGCAGTCGAGTTCCGCCACCGCGACGCGCACGCCGCGGTGACGCTCTCGGTCAACCGCACCTTCGGCGCGGGTTGATCGTTTAGGCCGGGTAGGACAGCGCTTCGAAGCGATCGAGGTGATGGTCGATCGAGCCGAACTGGCCTTCGATCATCGTCCCGCGCTTGAAGTAGTGGCCGATCGCCAGCTCCATGGTGATGCCGATGCCGCCGTGGGTCTGGATCGCGTTCTGGCCGACGAACTTCAGGCTCTTGCCGACCTTGGCCTTGGCCATCGAGACGGCAGCCTTGCGAGCGTCAGCGGCTTCATCAAGCTTCAGCGTGCCCATCAGCGCCATCGAGGAGACCTGCTCAGCCTCGACGAACATGTCGCTCATGCGGTGCTGCAGGACCTGGAACTTGCCGATCGGCTGGCCGAACTGCTTGCGCTGCTTGGTGTACTCGACCGTCTGGTTCACCATCGTGCGGGCAATGCCAGAGGCTTCGGCGCAGACCGCGACCGTGGCTTCGTCAACCACGCGCTCGATCAGGTCGATCCCGCCGGTCAGCAGAGCCTCGCCCGGAATGGCGACGTTCTCGAAGTAGACTTCCGAGGCCATGAAGCCATCGACCGTCGGATAGTCGCGGCGGGTGATGCCCGGGCGGTTC
>DKII01000079.1:0-588 GCA_002454125.1 Novosphingobium sp. UBA6722 | reverse complement strand
GGCGCGGTCACGGCGGCCGCCGCCGGTGCGGGCGGTGACGAGCAGGTGCGTTGCCCAGGGAGCGGCATAGACCACGCCCTTGTGGCCATTGAGGACATAGCCCGCGCCATCGGCCTTGGCCGTGGTGCCGATGTCGGCCAGGTTATAGCGGCCCTGCGGTTCGGCATAGGCGAAGGCGATGATGGCATCGCCGCTGATGATCGCGGGGATGGTCGCTTCGGCCAGCGCGCCGCCGGCGTGCTTCAGCGCGCCGCCGCCGATCACAACGGTCTGCAGCCACGGCTCGATCGCGATGACCTTGCCGAACTCTTCCATCATGATCATGTTTTCGATCGCCCCGCCGCCCATGCCGCCATGCTCTTCGGCGAAAGGCGCGCAGGTCAGGCCCAGCTCGGTGGCGATCGCCTTCCAGATGCCGGGATCGCGGCCGGTCGGGCTGGCCAGCATCTTCTTGCGGCTTTCGAAATCATAGGTGTCAGCCAGGAACCGCGCGAGGGTTTCGCGCAGCATGCCCTGGGTTTCGTTGTAGCTCAGATCCATTTGGAAGTATTCCTCACCCCTCAATTGTCATCCCCGCGAAAGCGGGGA
>DKII01000136.1:2227-11508 GCA_002454125.1 Novosphingobium sp. UBA6722 | reverse complement strand
CTGGTTCGGGCACGCGCCGAGCAAAAGTTGACATAAGGGGGAAAATGGTGGGCGTAGCAAGGATTGAACTTGCGACCCCTACGATGTCAACATAGTGCTCTACCACTGAGCTATACGCCCGCACCATTCAGGTTCCACCCGGGGCCGTCGCCCCGGGCAGGGATGCGCCATTAGCGAGGCTGCACGCGGGATGCAAGCCGCTTGATGGCGCAAAATTCAGATCAGATCTGCGCCTGGGTCGCGTTCCCGAAAATCCGTTCCACTTCCAGCACCAGATCGCGCAGATGGAACGGCTTCGACAGCACCTTGGCCTGCGGCGCTTCGCGGTTGGCCTTGAGCGTGACGGCGGCAAAACCGGTGATGAACATCACCTTGGTGGCCGGGCTGATTTCGGCACAGCGCTGGGCCAGCTCGATCCCGTCCATCTCGGGCATGACGATGTCCGACAGCAGCAGATCGAAATGCTGGGTTTGCAGCAGCGGCAGCGCCTCGGTCCCGCGGTCGACGGAAACCACGTCATAGCCGGCATTCTGAAGGGCGCGCGCCAGGTAGGTGCGCATGGCTTCTTCATCTTCGGCAAGGAGAATACGGATCATCGACACTTCCGGTTATTGTCCCCACGGTACGTCCAACCGCCTGTTAGCACCAGACCCGTTAAGATTCTTCCTTCATCGCGTTCAGCGGGCTTTGACAGGACCGGCGCGGCGCGCCAGCTTGCGGGCATGGATTCCGCTGCGCCCGCCCGGTTCGATTCGCCTGCGGTCACCGGGGGCGCCATTCCGGGCAGCCAGGGCCAGCCGGCCTATGCGCTGCGCCTGGCCGATCCTTCGCCGGTGCCCGTCCTAATTGCCGTGCCGCACGCCGGCCGCGCCTATCCCGGCAGCCTGATCGAGCGGATGCGCCATCCCGGCTATGCCTCGCTGCGGCTGGAGGATCGCTATGTCGACCTGCTGGGCGAGGCGGTGGCGTGCGCGACCGGCGCCGCCCTGCTGGTCGCCCATGCGCCGCGTGCGATGATTGACCTCAACCGTGCGCCCGAAGATGTCGATTGGGAAATGTTCGCGAAGGGGCGGCCGGCCGGCGTTGGTAGCTATACCCCGGGCCTGCGGGCGCGCAGCGGCCTGGGCCTGATCCCGCGCCGTCTGCCGGGCCTCGGCGAACTGTGGAAGCGCCGCCATGACGAGGCCGATCTGACCGCCCGAATCGAACAGATCCACGCGCCCTACCACGGCTGCCTGGCTGCCTCGCTTGCAGCACTCCGCCAGCGCTGGGGCGCGGCCTTGCTGATCGATCTCCATTCGATGCCGCCGCTGGGCCTGCGCGAAGGCCAGCCACCGCCCGAATTCGTGCTGGGTGACCGCTTTGGCACCACCTGTCATGGCTCGCTGGTGGCGAGCTGCTTTAGCTATTTCGCCGGGCAAGGCCGCGCGGCTGCGCACAACCGGCCCTATGCCGGGGGCTATGTCCTGGATCGCCATGCTGCGCCCGACAGCGGGCTCCATGCGGTGCAGCTGGAAATTGACCGCTCGCGCTATCTCGATGCGCGACTCGCCGAACCGGGGCAGGGCTTTGCGGCGATGGTCGAAGTACTGACCGGACTGGTCCGGCAGCTGGCCGGCGAGGTGGCCGAACTGGGCCGCAGCGCCGATTCTGCCTGGCCGCAAGCCGCGGAATAGGCGGGCTCAAGAAAAAAGCCACCTCGCGACAAGCACGAGGTGGCCTAGGTTCAGGGAGGAGGTGCACGAAGTGCACCACGCCCTGCCAGGCCATGAGGGCAGCCCGACAAGACGGTTAAGAAGATATGCCGCTACCGGGACTTATGCAAGCCCCGGCGTTTGAGCGCGGCAATCAGGCCTTGGCAGCGGCGGCCTGCAGCTCGTCAAACGAGATCGGACCCTTGCCGGCCTGAACCTGGCGCGCAAACAGCCCGCTGATCAGATCGAGCGAGAACAGGTGCGCGAAGATCAGCGCCAGCATGCCGTTCTGGTTCATCGCGCGCAGCGCGTCACCGCGCAGGTCACGCAGCTTTTCCTGGTCGACCATGCGGAAGCCGCGATAGATGAACGGCTGGTCAAAGCCCTGCTGCTGGATCGAGACTTCGCCGTCCATCAGCAGGTCATGCTTGTTCAGCTCGTCCACGAACTGCTGGGTGCGGATCCCGGCTTCCTCGAAGCTCTTGCAGAATTCGAGCATGCCCTTGGTGGTTTCGCTGGGCTCGGTGCCGTCAAACAGGGCGTTGCCTTCGTCCAGATCGCCCACCAGGTCGCTGGTCGGGTCAAAGCACAGCGACAGCTCGTCCGAATCGGGCTGCAGCTTGGCCAGCATGAACGGATAGCGGCGGGCATAGGCCGGGATATAGACCCCGTCGTTGACCAGCTTGCCCTTGTCATCAACGAACAGGTTGATGCCTTCGTTCAGGCCCATCAGCGCCAACGGCACCGGCTGTTCAGCCGAAGCGAAGACGATCGGATAGTTGCGGCCGGCGTGGATGAATTCCTCGGCGGTCAGCGGCACGGCGTGAGCGCCTACCAGCCAGGTCGCCTGATCGGTGTTGCGGGTCTTGTAGTTCGCGTGATCCTGGCTGTTGAGCGGCATCAGATCATTGTAGAACAGCGGCAGGTTGGTGGCGTTCGGCGCGCTGGCCATGCATTCTCTCCGATTGGCGACCCGGGACGGAATGTAACCGGGCAGAAAGGCGCGGCTTTAGGCGGTTGGACTGCCTTGCGCAAGCAGCTTGCCGGGGTTCATCAACCCCTGCGGATCGAGCGCTGCCTTGACCTGGCGGAGCAGGGCGAGGGCGACCGGATCGCCCAGCCGTGCGAGCTCGTCGCGCTTCATCTGGCCGATCCCGTGTTCGGCACTGATCGAGCCTTGCGCGGCGGTCACCAGGTCGTGGACGCGGGCGCTGATTGCCTTGCCCTGGCCCTCGGCCCATTCGCCGTGGACCACGCCCTTGGGTGCCAGGACATGGAAATGGATATTGCCATCGCCCAGGTGCCCAAACCCCAGCGCCTGCGTGCCGGGGAACTCCGCCTCGATGGTCGGCGCGGCCGTGGCGACGAAATCGGCCATGGCGGCGACCGGGACCGAAATGTCATGCTGCATCGCCGGTCCCTTGGCGCGTTCAGCTGGCGAGACGGAATCGCGCAGCGTCCAGAACGCCTCGGCCTGGCTTTCATTGGCGGAGAGGACCGCATCCTCGGCCAGGCCCAACTCAAAGGCGTCAGCCAGCAGCGCCTCCGCCCGGTCGCGCAAGGTGGCAGCGCTCTCGGCATCGGCAGCAAGTTCGATCAGCGCATGCCAGGCGTGCTGGCCGCTCAGCGGGTTGCGGGCGTCGGGCAGGTAATCGAGCACGGCCTCCAGGCAGGCTTGCGGCATCACCTCGAACCCTTCGAGCAGGCTGCCCGCGGCATTCTCGCAGTGCACCAGCAGTTCGCGCGCGGCGTGGATCGAGGGTAGGCCGACCCAGGCCACCACCCGGTCGGCCAGCGCCGGCACCAGCTTCAGCGTTGCCCCGGTGACGATCCCCAGCGTGCCCTCGGCGCCGATGAACAGCTGCTTGAGGTCAAACCCGCGGTTGTCCTTCTTGAGCGGGGTGAGGGCGGAGTAGACCGAGCCATCAGGCAGCACCGCCTCGATCCCCAGCACCAGCGCGCGCATCACGCCGTGGCGCAGCACCTGCGTTCCGCCAGCATTGGTCGAGATCAGCCCGCCGATCGTGGCCGAACCCTTGCCGCCCAGGGTCAGCGGAAAGCGCAGCCCCTCGGCCTCGGCCGCGGCGTGGAGGTTCTGGAGCACCACGCCGGCCTGACATGTGACTTGCCGCGCGGCGACATCGACCGCGCCGATCTGCGTCATCCGCCGCAGCGAAAGCAGGATCGCGCGGCCACTTTCGTCCGGCGTCGCGCCGCCCGACATGCCCGAATTGCCGCCCTGCGGCACGATCGGCACCTGGTGGCGGGCGCAGAGCCGGACCAGCCCGGCCACCTCCTCGGTCGAGGCGGGCGAGGCCAGCGCCAGGGCCGCGCCGGTATAGCGCCCGCGCCAGTCGGTCAGCCACGGGGTAACCAGGTCGGCATCGCGGGTCACCCCGCGCGGGCCGAGCAGGGCGGCGGCCTCTGCCAGAAACAATTCGGTCTCGGTCGTCATCGCCCTGGCTATCGCATGGGGCCGGGGTGCTTTCCAGCCCCCTTGCAGGCTGCGGCCCTGCCGGGTTAAGCGCATGTTCAAGCACAGGGGCTATGTCACCGGGGCAATGCAGCGTTCCAACCTTTTCCTTGCGCAAGCCGCGCTGGCCCTGACTGCGGGTGCAGTCGGCATGGCTGCGGCCGTGTCGGCGCAGGACAAGCCGGCGCTCCCGCATGAGGCGGCGGCCGAACCGGCCAAGGCGCCGCTGGTCTCGATCCCGGCCCACCCGCTCTCCCGGATCAGCGATGGCGGTGAGGAAATCGCCCCGGTGTTCCGCGACCGGTTCCGGCTGCCCGTAGCCGAACAGGTGCGGATCGAGCAGCGTGTCACCATCCGCATCAGCCCGCGCCCGGCGCCAATGCCGCTGGCTGCGATGGCCAGCAGCGAGGCGCGCGACATGGGCGCACCGCGGGTGATCGAACGCAAGATGGGCAAGTGCGTGCCGCTCAATTCGGTGCTGGGCGTCCAGTCGGGCGGCGGCAACAAGCTGGTGCTGTTCCTGCGCGGCCAGCGGCTGGTCAGCGCGACGCTGGAGAAGGCCTGCCAGGGCCGCGATTACTACTCCGGCTTCCTCGTTTCGCAGCACAGCGACGGCCAGCTTTGCGTCGACCGCGACGAGCTGCTGGCCCGCAGCGGGGCCAAGTGCAAGGTCCAGGGCTATCGCGAAATGATGCTGGTCGAGGACTGACCGGCCAGTTTCCTTGACTTTCCGCCCCGTTTGGGCCTAGGGCGCGGCTCAGCAGTGGCGGCGGCCCCGTGAGGACCGTCAGACCGCTCACACTCTTCCGGATATCCCTGATTTATGCCCTTCGCCGATCTCGGCCTCTCTCCCGAACTTGTCCAGGCCGTGAAGGCCAAGGGCTATGACACGCCCACGCCGATCCAGGCCCAGGCGATCCCGTCCGTGCTGATGATGCGCGATCTGATCGCGATCGCCCAGACCGGCACCGGCAAGACCGCCAGCTTCGTGCTGCCGATGATCGACATCCTGGCCCACGGCCGCCGCCGGGCGATGATGCCGCGCAGCCTGATCCTCGAGCCGACCCGCGAACTCGCCGCTCAGGTGGCCGAGAATTTCGAGGCTTACGGCAAGAACCACGACCTCAAGATGGCGCTGCTGATTGGCGGCGTGCAGATGGGGGACCAGGTCAAGGCGCTGAACGAAGGCGTTGACGTGCTGATCGCCACCCCGGGCCGGCTGATGGACCTGTTCGAGCGCGGCAAGATCCTGCTGACCGGCTGCGATCTACTGGTGATCGACGAGGCCGACCGGATGCTCGACATGGGCTTCATCCCGGACATCGAGACGATCTGTTCCAAGCTGCCGACCACCCGCCAGACGCTGCTGTTCAGCGCGACCATGCCGCCGCCGATCAAGAAGCTGGCGGACAAGTTCTTGACCAACCCGAAGTCGATCGAAGTGGCGCGTCCGGCCTCGGCCAATGTCAACATTGCCCAGCACAAGGTGCTGGTGCCTTCGGCCCGCAACAAGCGTGACGTGCTGCGCACCCTGCTGCGGTCCGACAATGTCAGCACCGCGATGATCTTCGCCAACCGCAAGACCACGGTGCGTGAGCTCAACAAGAGCCTGCAGAGTCACGGTTTCTCCTCGGGCGAGATCCACGGTGACATGGATCAATCCTCGCGCATTGCGACGCTGGACCAATTCAAGGACGGCAAGATCAACATCCTGTGCTGCAGCGACGTTGCTGCACGCGGGCTGGACGTGAAGGGCGTAAGCCACGTCTTCAACTTCGACACCCCCTGGCACCCGGACGATTACGTCCACCGGATCGGTCGCACCGGCCGTGCCGGTGCCACGGGCCGCGCCTTCACGCTGGTGGCGCCCGAGGACCTCGAAGCGATCGACAATGTCGAAAAGCTGACCGGCATGAAGATCCCGGTCTATGCGCTCGAGACCGGCAAAGCCGCCGACAAGCCCGAACGCGCTCCGCGGGAGCGTAAGGCCAGCGCAGATAAGCCCGAGCGGGAAGCCAAGCCGCGCGAGGACAAACCGCGCCGCGAAGCGCGCGCCCCGCGTGAGGAAGCTCCGGCCCGCGAGGAAGCCCCGCGCGCCGCGCGCGCTGAAAAGCCGCGCCGCGAGGACCGCCCACGCCGTGAAGAGCGTGAGCCAGCGGGCGAACCGGGCGAGTGGAACGGCCCGATCCCCGGTTTCCTGGGTATTTCGGCGCTGTAAGGCCGGCTGGCTGCCACCCGGTTGCGGCCGGGCTGGTGCGCGCTTGACCCCGTTGTGGGGCTGGGGCAGTGCAAGCTATCCGGCAATTTCAGCAGCAAGGCCATTCAGATGACCAGCAGCGACGTTCGCGTTTCGCTTGGCCCGATGACACCGCTCAGGAAGATCTATGCCGGCAGCGATACGCGCAAGACCCGGCTGCATGACGAGCTTGGCGAGGCCGTTTCACTGGGCCGCCTGCTCCGCAATGGGCCGCGTGCGCTCCTGACCGGGGCGGCCCGCGTGCTGATGGGTCGGCGGCCAGAGCGACCCTGGATTCCTATGACGCCCAGAACGATCTGGCGCAGGTGCTTACCCCGCAGAGCCGGGTGCTGGAGTTTGGCTCCGGCATGTCGACCATGTGGTATTCGCGCCATGCCGGATCTGTCGTGTCGATCGAGGATTACCGGCCGTGGTTTGACCTGGTATCCGCGCGCATCGCCAAGCTGGGCAACGTGGATTACCGTTTCGCGGCCACCCGCGCGGACTATGTCGGGCTGGCGCCGGATCAGCAGTATGACCTGATCATGATTGACGGCAGCCACCGCGAGGAATGCGTTCGTTTCGCGCTGATGCACCTGGCAAAGGGCGGCGTCATCTATCTCGACAACAGCGACAAGGGCCTGGACGAGACGACGGGCGATATCCCCGAGGCGCGGCGGCTTCTGCTGGCCTTTGCCGAGCGGGAAGGGTTGCCGGCCTGCGAGTTCACCGATTTTGCCCCGACCCAGCTGCACGTCCAGCGCGGCCTGTGGGTCGGCCCCCGGCCGTGACCCGGTCGGGTTAGTCCGCCAGCTTGACGAAACTGTCGATCACGCGCTTGGGCCCGGCCGTTTCGAAATCGATCTCCAGCTTGTTGCCTTCCTGCCGGATCACAGTGCCGTAACCGAACTTGTCATGGAACACCCGCGCGCCAAGCGCGATGTCACCGCGCGGCTTGGCGGCGAAGCTCGCGGCAGAGCGCGTCGCTTCGGGCAGGCGGCGCGGGGTCGGGTCATAGGTGGTGGCTGCCGCGCGCTGCCAGCCAGGGCCGCGCGACTGGCCGCGTGCCGCACTGTCGCGCGCGACATGGGCAAAGGGATCGTCCCGCTCGCTCCACTGCGCCCGCCACAGCGAGGCGCCGCCCGACAGGGTTGATTCCTGCTCGATATGGGCTTCGGGCAGCTCGGCGATGAACCGGCTGGGGATCGAGCTGGTCCACTGGCCATAGATCCGCCGGTTGGCGGCATGGATGATCGTGCAGCGCCGCCGCGCGCGGGTGATCGCGACATAGGCCAGGCGGCGCTCCTCCTCCAGGCTGGCAAGCCCGCCCTCGTCAAGCGCGCGCTGGCTCGGGAAGACGCCTTCCTCCCAGCCGGGCAGGAACACGTTATCGAACTCCAGCCCCTTTGCGCCGTGCATGGTCATGATCGTGACCTTTTCGGCATCGTCGGCGGCCTCGTTGTCCATCACCAGGCTGACGTGCTCAAGGAAATCGCCGAGCGTCTCGTATTCTTCCATCGCGCGGGCAAGTTCGGTGAGGTTTTCCAGCCGGCCGGCGCTTTCAGCGGTCTTTTCGGCCTGGAGCGCGGCGGTGTAGCCGCTTTCATCGAGCAGCGTGCGGACCAGTTCCGCCGGGGCGGCGGTCTTGGCGAGATCGCGCCAGCGCGCGACACCGCGCATGAAATCGACCAGCGTGTTGCGCGCCCGGGCCGGCAGCTCGTCGGTATCGGCAATCTCGACCGCCGCCAGGCTCAGCGGCACGCCGCGCACCCGGGCATGGCGGTGGAGCTTTTCCAACGTCTTGTCACCCAGGCCGCGCTTGGGGGTATTGTAGATCCGCTCGAACGCCAGGTCGTCGCTCGGCTGCGAAATCAGCCGCAGGTAGGCGAGGGCATCGCGAATCTCGGCGCGTTCGTAGAACCGGAAGCCGCCGATGATCTTATAGCCCATGCCGATCGCGATGAAGCGGTCCTCAAACTCGCGGGTCTGGAACTGGGCGCGGACGAGAATGGCCGCCTGGTTGAGGCTGGCGCCTTCGCGTTCCAGCCGCTCGATCTCCTCGCCCACCCGGCGGGCTTCCTCCGGCGCATCCCAGACCCCGATCACGCGGACCTTGTCGCCGCCGTTGCGCTCGGTCCACAGCGTCTTGCCGAGCCGCTGGCTGTTGGCATCGATCAGGCCCGAGGCGGCGGCGAGGATATCGGGGGTAGAGCGATAATTCTGCTCCAACTTGATGATCTTGGCGCCCGGAAAATCCTTTTCGAACTTGAGGATATTGGCAACTTCTGCGCCGCGCCATGAATAGATTGACTGGTCGTCATCGCCCACCACACAGATGTTGTGGCGCGGCTGGGCCAGCAGGCGCAGCCACAGGTACTGGATCTGGTTGGTATCCTGATACTCGTCGACCATGATGTACTTGAAGCGCGCGCGGTACTGCTCCAGCACTTCCGGGTAGCTGCGCAGGATCGTGACGACGTGCAGCAGCAGATCGCCGAAATCGCAGGCGTTGAGCGTCTTCAGCCGGTCCTGGTAGAGCCGGTAGAACTTCTGGCCTTGCCCGTTGGCAAAGCTTTCATTCTCAAGTGCATCGAGATCTTCGGGCCGTAGCCCCTTGTTTTTCCAGCGATCGATGCATTGGGCAAGCTGGCGAGGCGGCCAGCGCTTGTCATCCAGCCCCTCGGCCTGGATGAGCTGCTTGAGCACGCGCAGCTGATCGTCGGTATCGATGATCGTGTAATTGTTCTGCAGCCCGGCCAGCTCGGCATGGCGGCGCAGCATCTTGGCAGCGATGGCGTGGAAGGTGCCGAGCCAGGGCATCCCTTCGACCGCCGGGCCAACCAGGTGGCCGACCCGCTCCTTCATCTCGCGCGCGGCC
>DKII01000136.1:0-2172 GCA_002454125.1 Novosphingobium sp. UBA6722 | reverse complement strand
GCGGCCTTGTTGGTGAAGGTGACGCAGAGGATCTCACTCGGCCAGGCGAGCCGGCTGCGGATGATGTGCGCCAGCCGTGCGGTCAGCGCCGCGGTCTTGCCGGTGCCAGCGCCCGCCAGCATCAGCACCGGGCCTTCGGTGGCGAGCACGGCCTCGCGCTGCGGCGCGTTGAGCCCATCGAGCAGGGGATCGGAGCTGGAGTCGGAGAGCATGGTCACGCGGAACGGCTAGGGAACATCGCTGCCGGGTGCAAGCGCTTCGCGGCGGTTGACACCGGCTGTCTTACCCCGCAGCACCGCTTCCCATGCATCCCTTGCGCCAGCACGCCCGCATCCTCACCGCCAGCCTGGTTGGCACGGCAGTAGAGTTCTACGATTTCTACATCTACGCGACGGCGGCCGCGCTGGTCTTCGGGCCATTGTTCTTCCCCTCCAGCGATCCGACTACGCAAGTCATGCTGAGCTTCATGAGCTTTGGCATCGCCTTCTTCGCGCGGCCGGTCGGGGCGATTGCCTTTGGCCATTTCGGGGACCGGATCGGCCGCAAGTCCACCCTGGTGGCCTCGCTGCTGCTGATGGGCGGATCGACCCTGCTGATCGCCTTCCTCCCGACCTATGCCATGGTCGGCTGGGTCGCCCCGGCGCTGCTTTGCGTGCTGCGGTTCGGGCAGGGGTTTGGCCTGGGCGGCGAATGGGGCGGGGCGGCCTTGCTGGCGGTGGAGAATGCGCCGCCGGGCTGGACCGCGCGCTTCGGCGCCGCCCCGCAACTGGGCGCGCCGCTGGGTTTCCTGGCGGCAAACGGCCTGTTCCTGCTGCTCGGACTGTGGCTGACCGATGCCGATTTCAACGCCTGGGGCTGGCGCCTGCCATTCCTGTTCAGCGCCGTGCTGGTGATCATCGGCCTGTGGGTGCGCCTGAAGATCGGCGAAACCCCCGCCTTCCAGGAAGCGTTAGACAAGGCCCCGCCGCATGCCGTGCCGCTGTGGGAGCTGCGCCGCCACCTTGGCCCCTTGCTAGCCGGCAGCGCAGGGGTGATTGCCTGCTTCGCGATCTTCTACCTCGCCACTGCCTATGCCCTGGCCCAGGGCACCACGACCTTTGGCTACAGCCGCGAGACCTTCCTGGCGGTGCAATTGGGGGCCAATACCTTCCTCGCGCTGGGGATCGTGCTGGCGGCGTTCCATGCCGACCGCACTTCGCCGGGGCGGACCCTGTTGCTGGGCGCGCTGGCAACGGTGGCGCTGGGTGTCGCCTTCGGACCGGGCCTGTCATCGGGTTCGCTGCCGACGATTTTCGTGACGCTGGCATCCGCATTGCTGGTGATGGGCTTCGTCTATGGCCCGCTCGGCTCCTGGCTGCCGACGCTGTTCCCGGTCGGCGTGCGCTACAGCGGGATCTCGGTGGCGTTCAATGCCGGCGGGATCGTCGGCGGGGCGCTGACCCCGCTGGCGGCGCAGTGGCTCTCCGGCCAGGGCATGGGCGCGCAGGCCGGGCTGCTCTTGAGCCTGGCCGGGCTGGTCACGCTGGTGGGCGTAGCTGCGGCTAAGCCGAAAGCCTGAACAGCGTCAGCCGCGCCTTGCCGACCTTGCGATCGGCGACGGCTTCGAGGCCCTTGACCTGCGGCAGCTCGTCATAGGCGGTTTCCAGGCTGACCCAGGTCGCCGGGCCGATCCAGCCGAGCCGGTTGAGCTTGTCGAGCGCCACTTCGCCCGCGCCGCTGCGATACGGCGGATCGAGCAGGACAAGATCGAGCGGCGTCTTGGCCGGACCCAGCGCCAGCACCGATCCGGCGCGGACATCGGTCTGCGGCTGGGCCTGAAGATTGGCGATATTGCCGCGCAGCGCGCGCAGGGCGGCGGCATCCTGCTCGACGAACAGGCACGAGGCGGCGCCGCGCGACAGCGCTTCAAGGCCAAGCGCACCCGATCCGGCGAACATGTCCGCCACGGTCAGCCCTTCGAAGGTGCCAATCCGGCTGACCAGCATCGAAAACAGCGTTTCGCGGGTACGATCGGCGGTCGGGCGAGTGGCGTCACCGGTCGGGGCCGACAGTTTCCGCCCGCGCCACTGCCCGGCAATTATCCTCAGGCTCATTTGCGACCAGGTCCAGGCTTGCGGGGAGCGGCCCCGCGCGGTGCTGGCGGCTTGGTGGGCGATGGCTTGCGGCCCGCCG
>DKII01000025.1 GCA_002454125.1 Novosphingobium sp. UBA6722 | reverse complement strand
GTCGGCCAGGGTCAGCCGCGCGCCTTCGCCAGCGAGCAGGCGGGCCACGCCGCCGCCGACGCTGCCGGTGCCCTGGATCGCGACATGGACGCCGGCCAGGCTATCGGTGCCCAGCTTGTGCGCCACGGCAGCCTTGATGCCATAGAAGATCCCACGCGCGGTGAACGGGCCGGGATCGCCGCCGGCCTGGCTGGCGTCCTGCGGCGGCAGGCCAGTGACGTGCCGGGTCTTGGCGGCGATCGCGACCATGTCGGCCTCGCTCATCCCCACGTCCTCAGCCGTGACATAGCGGCCACCCAGCGCATCGATCGCGCTGCCAAAGGCGGCAAGCAATTCGGGCGTCTTGGTGCCGGCCGGATCGGCCAGGACCACGGCCTTGCCCCCACCCATGGGCAGGCCGGCCATGGCGTTCTTGTAGCTCATCCCGCGCGACAGGCGCAGCGCATCGCGCATCGCCATGGCCGGATCGCCATAGTGCCAAAAGCGCGTACCGCCCGCACCGGGGCCAAGGTGAGTCGAGTGCAGCGCAATGATCGCGGTCAGCCCGCTGGCGCGGTCACGCACCACCTGGACCAGTTCGTGATCGTCAAAATCGGGCTCTTCCCAGATCGCAGGCACGCGGCTCTCCTTGTGAGCGGCGTGCTGGATCAAGGGAGAAAATGGGGCGATCGATGGGGTTCGAACCCACGACCTCCGGTACCACAAACCGGCGCTCTAACCAACTGAGCTACGATCGCCATATCTCCCGGCGCCCGCCGGACTGCGCGCTGTTAGGCAGCGCCCGCCCGCCCCGCAAGCAGCGATTGGGAGAGGCGCGCCCTCTTGCACAGGACCCGCCCCTTGCAAAGCGAAAAATCGCTGCACCCGACAGTCCGCGTAATTTTATTACGTGACGCTTTTCGAGCCGGGTGCAGCGCGAATCATCAGAACTTTGCGCCGACCGAGACAGTCACTGTAGCCGGGGCCGCCCAGCCCTGGAAAAACACGGTAGGCAGTGACTGTGTGCGATAGGCCTTGTCGGTCAGGTTCTTGCCCGCCACGCGCAGGAAGTAGCCCTTGTAGTCAAGCGTGGCCGAAGCATCGAGCAGGCCGTAGCTCGGCTGGATGTCATTGAGCGTGCCAAACGTTCCGAGCGAGAAGCTGTCGATCCACGAATAGCCGACGGTGAGCGAGAGCTTTGCGTCATCCGAGAGATCGCGGACATAGCTGCCGCGCAGGGTGAAGTTGTTCTTCGGCACGCGCTGCAGCAACACGCCAGTGAAGTTGGCAGTGGTACCAGGTGCGCCGGCCTGGGCCCCTGCCCCGATTGCGGCGGTCTGGCCGTTGACCCGGCCATCCTTCACCTTGGCATCCTGAATGCCCAGCGTGCCGGAGAGCTTGAAGCCGTCCATCGATTCGGTCATCCGGCCGAAATCGAGATTAAGCTCAAACTCCAGGCCCTTGATCTGCACCTTCGGGAAGCTGGTGACATAGGTGTTCGTACCGGGACCATAGCCGGGCGTCACGACCACCTGCGACTGCTGGAAGTTGTCGATGTTGTTGATGAAGCCAGCCGCATTGAAGGTGACCGCGCGGTTCAGGAACCGGCTCTTGATCCCCCCTTCGTAGGTTGTGTTGGTTTCCGGCAGGAACGAGAGGAAGTTGTTGTTCGGGCAACCGGCGACGACCCCGCAGTTGGTCTGGCTGGCTTGCCGCTCTGACAGCGTGCCGCGGATCGAGAAGCCGCCCGAGCGGAAGCCTTCGGAACGGTTCGCATAGAGCAATACGTCCGGCGTCACCTGCCACTGAACGTTGAAGCGGGTGATCAGCTTGTCCCAGCTGCGCTTGTCGTTGATCTGCGGGATCAGCGGGATCGTGCCGAGCAGGATATACCGGGTGTTGAAGCTCTTGGTCTCGGAGATGTTGCGCACCCCGGCCGAGAGCTTGATCGTGTCGGTCGGATTGAGATCGATATTGCCGAAGAACGACCAGCTGTGGGCGTTTTCGCCCGAGAACTGGTCGATCGCCCTGTTGGTGTTCTGGTGCAGCGTGATCTTGTGATCGTAGTAGAACGCGCCGACGATGTAATCGACGAGGCCATTCGCCGCGCTACCCTGAAGCCGGACTTCCTGGGTGAACTGCTTGTAGGTCTGGTCGCGGTTGGTGAGGAGCTGGCTGCCGGTGGCGGCCAGCAGCGGATTGCCCACGCTGGTGCAGCCCGCAGCGCCAACGCAGGTGCCGTCAAAGTCCTGGTTCACCGTATCGGCCGAGGACATGTACGAGGTCTGCGAGACAAGTTCGCCGATCGGGGTTTTGGCCTTGAGCGCAAGGCTGACGATGTTGGTATTCAGCCGGTCCCGGTCCGCATCAAGGTTGTTGCCAATCTCGCGCGGCTTCAGACCATCGGGGCTGCCCGTCTCGGCATTGTACTTGGGCCAGATCAGCGCGGGATTGCCGCCGGAGAGGATGGAGGCGGTCAGCTTGTTGCCGAACTGCACCGGGGTGCCGCCGCCGGTCTGGTGGATATTGTCGTAGCTGAGGTCCGCATTCAGCCAGTCGGCCAGGTCATAGTTCAACTTGATGTTGAAGGCGCGGTATTCCGAATCGCCGGCGCGGCGTCCTGTGAAGACGTTGTTGAGGATGCCGTCGATGCTGCGATACTGGCCAGAGAAGGCGATGCCGCCCCGGTCACCCAGCGGCGCGTTGACCACGCCGCGGCCGTAGAATTCATTGAACGAGCCATAGCCCGCCTCAAGGCTGACCCCAAGCTCGCGCGTGGGCGCGCAGCGGGTCAGGTTGATCAGGCCCGCCGTGGTATTCTTGCCATAGAAGATGCCCTGCGGCCCGCGGTCGACCTCGACCGAGCAGATGTTGAACATGTCGAGCAGCTGGCCGGTGTTGTTGCCGAAGAACACACCGTCCTGGATCACGCCGACTGGCGGGCTCTGGGTCTTTTCGACGTCGGCATAGCCCTGCCCGCGGATGAAGATGGCGCTCTGCGCGGGGGCGGCCGTGCCGCTGCCGATGAACACGTTCGGCGCCGAGCCCTGGATATCGAGCAGCGAGCGCGGGGCGAGCAGTTGCAAGTCTTCGGTGGTCAGCGCAGTCAGCGCGACGCCAACCGTCTGCTTGTCAGCCGCCTGGCGCGTGGCCGTGACGATGATGACATCCTTGTCCGCTGCCTGGGCGTTGGTGCCCTCATCCGCCGCTTCTGCCGCGTGCGCGGGCATGGCCAGGGAAACTGCGACCGCCGCGAGCGACGACCAGCCAAGAACGTTCGTGTACCGCATGCCCCTCTCCTCTTGTCCAAACGCGACCGGGGCCTGCGGTTTGTTCGCGCAGTGCGTACTCCCGGCTTCTGGAGGAGAGGTTTGGCAGCCCCCCTTGGCGCGACAATCGGCAAAAGTGAGAGGCACGCAGTGCACACAACGAAAAAGGGCGGCCGCTGGCCGCCCTTCACGAGTTCCGTTGGAACCTGGCTTACTTCTTGAGGGTAAGCCCGCCAAAGCGCTTGTTGAACTGGGCAACGCGGCCGCCCTGATCGAGCTGGCGGGTGCCGCCGGTCCAGGCCGGGTGCGAGGTCGGGTCGATTTCCAGGGTCAGCGTGTCGCCTTCCTTGCCCCAGGTGGAACGAGTTTCAAACACGGTGCCGTCGGTCATCTGCACCTTGATCATGTGATAATCGGGATGGATATCGGCCTTCATCGCTTTGGTCTTTCGCTAGGGCCGGTTCCGACCGGCCTGAAAAGGAAGCGCGGCGCTTAGCGTCTCTTTTGATTCTTGTCCAGCCTCTCGGCTGGGGCCTAGCCAGCCCGCGCCCCCAGCCCAGCCGCCCCAAGGCTACCATGTCGGGCGGC
>DKII01000120.1:425-11869 GCA_002454125.1 Novosphingobium sp. UBA6722 | reverse complement strand
CCGCCTGCCGATCCGGGTCGAGCTTAAGGCGCTGTCAGAGGAAGACTTCGTCCGCATCCTCGCCGAAACCCGCGCCAACCTGGTTGAACAGTACAAGGCGCTGCTGGGAACCGAGAAGGTGACCGTGAACTTCACGCCCGAGGCCGTGCGCGCCGTCGCCCGGATCGCCGCGCAGGTGAACGAGGCGGTCGAGAATATCGGCGCCCGCCGCCTGCAGACCGTCATGGAAAAGCTGCTTGAGGACCTCAGCTTCGAAGCCGAGGACCGCGAGGGTGAGACGGTGACCATCGACGAGGACTATGTGAACGCGCGGCTCGCCGGCCTGGCGCGCGATACCGACCTGTCGAAGTACATCCTCTAGTCGCTCGTCGAGCTTGCCGGGCGGTTCGTCGAGCCGCCCGGCTGGGCCGTTGCGCTGGCCCCAAGGCAAGCTAAACCCCTTGGCAACAAAGGGGACCTTGCCATGAAATCTCGCCTGCTTGCCGCCGCCGCGCTGCTGATCCTGCCGTTGGCCGCCCCGCTCCATGCCAAGGAGGCCGCGCCGGCTGCTGCGCCGGCCGTAAAGGCGCCCAAGATCGAATATACCCAATGGCAGCTCAAAAACGGGCTGACCGTGATTGCCATCCCCGATCCAGCGACCGCCAACGTGCTGGTTTCGATGTGGTACGGCGTGGGCGGCAAGCATGATCCCGAAGGCCGCTCGGGCTTTGCCCACCTGTTCGAGCATATCCTCAGCCGCAAGACGGTGAACATGCCCTACAACATGATCAACCGGCTGACCGAGGATGTCGGCGGGGTGCGCAATGCCTCGACCAGCGATGACCGGACCAATTATTACGAGACGGTCCCGGCGCAGTATCTCGAAACCCTGCTGTGGACCCATGCCGAGCGCATGGCCCGCCCGGTGGTGGACAGCGAGGTGTTCGAGCGGGAGCGCAGCATCGTCAAGGAAGAGCTGCGCCAGCGCGTGCTGGCCCAGCCCTATGGCCGCCTGTTCTTCTTCGCCCTGCCGGAAAACGCCTTTGACGTGATGCCGCAGCGCCGCTCGGTGATCGGCTCGATCGAGCAGCTCGATGCCGCCAAGCTCGACGACGCGCGGGCCTTCCACGAAGCCTATTATGGCCCCGATACGGCAACCCTGATCGTTTCGGGCAATTTCGAGACCAAGCAGCTGAAGGGCCTGGTCGATCGCTATTTCGGCGCGATCCCCAAACGTGCCAAGCCAGTCTCGCTGGCGATCACCGCCAAGGAGCCGGCCCGCACCGCGCCGCGCCGGGTCGATATTACCGCGCCCAGCGTGCCGCTGCCGATGGTCGGGGCCAGCTGGAAGCTGCCTGCCGCAACGTCACCCGATGCGGCGGCGATCGAAGTGATGGATGCGGTGCTGACCCAGGGCGACAACAGCCGCCTCTATGCCGCGCTGGTCCGCACCGGCAAGAGCAGCCAGGCCTTCCAATTCACCAGCTTCTCGCGCGAGATTGGCCGCGCCGCCGCCTTTGCGGCGGTCAGTCCGGCGAGCAATGCCGACGAGGTGCTGAAGCTCCTCTATGCCGAGATCGAGCGCATGCGGACCGAACCGGTTACCGCTGCCGAGCTGGCCGAGGCTAAGAACGAACTGCTCTCCCAGTCGCTGAGCCGCCGCGAAACAGCGCAGGGCCGGGGGTTCGAACTGGGCGAGGCGCTGGTCATCACCGGCGATCCGGCCGCCGCCGACAAGCGGCTGGCAGCGATCGGCAAGGTCACCGCGGCCGATGTGCTGCGCGTGGCGCGCAAGTATTACGCGCCCGAGGCCAAGGTTGAGCTGCGCTATACCCAGGGGCCGGAAAACCCCAAGGCCTGGGCCAATCCCGCACCGATGCCAACCTTTGCCAGCGTGGCACCCGCCACGGGCGAGCCGCTCAAGCTCAAGGACGAGAAGGAGCGCCAGGCACCGCCTGCACCCGGCGCTGCGCCGCCGCTGCGCCAGCCGGTCATTGCCGAACGCAAGCTCGATAACGGGGTGACCGTGGTCACCGCCCAGACCGGCACCGTGCCGGTCGCTACGCTCACCGTGCTGCTGCCCGGCGGCGCGATCAGCGATCCGCGCGACAAGGCCGGGATCGCGCAGTTCGCCGCCAACCTTGCGACCAAGGGTACGGCGACGCTGTCGTCCCAGCAGATCGCGGCCAAGATGGAGAGCCTGGGGGCCAGCCTGGGCGCTACTGCCGGAGCCGAAGGCGGCTTGCTGACCGTTACCGCACCGACCGCAAACCTGGCGGCGGCGGGGGAGGTCCTGGCCGATATCCTGCGCAATGCCAGCTTCCCGGAGGAAGAGTTCCAGCGCGAACGCAAGCGCGCGCTAGATGGGTTGAAAGTGGCGCTGAAGGATCCGGGCTCGCTTGGCGCACTGGCGCTTCAGCCGGTGGTCTATGGCGCGGCGCCCTATGGCACGCTGGCTGGCGGCACGCCAGATAGCCTGGGCCGCCTGACCCGCGACGATCTGGTCGCGCACCGCCAGACCTGGTGGCACCCTGCGGCGACCAAGGTGATCGTTTCGGGCGGGATCGATGCCGCTGCCGCCAATGCCCTGGCCGACAAGCTGTTCGCTGACTGGCGCGTGGCCAGCCCGGCACCCGTCCCGGTAACCAGCCGGTCCGGCGCGGCTGGCGCGGCCCGTACCGTGGTGATCGACATGCCCGAGGCCGGGCAGGCCGCCGTCTATGCCGCCGTGCGCGGGACTGGGCGGGGCCAGGCGGACTATGTCCCGCTGTTGCTGGCCAATGCCGTGCTAGGCGTCGGCTCCAACGGCCGCCTGTTCGAGGAAGTGCGGACCAAGCGCGGCCTGTCCTATGGCGCCTATTCCAGCCTTTCGACCCGCGCCGAAGCCGGCCTGTTGACCGCCAGCGCCCAGACCAAGAACGAAAGCGCGGCCGATGTCGCCAAGGTCTTCCTAGACGAGTTCGCGCGGCTTGGGCGTGAGCCGATTGCAGCCGATGCACTGGAAAAGCGCCGCCTGTTCCTGGGCGGGGCGACGCAACGCGCGCTGGAAACCAGCAACGGCTTTGCCGGGACCGTTGGCAACCTGCTGCAACAGGGGCTGCCGCCCAGCGAAGCCCTGCAGTTCCCCCAGCGGCTGGCCGCAGCGGATCCGGCAGCCGTCAATGCCGCTGCTGCGCGCTATGTGGTGCCAGATCAGGCCACGCTGCTGATCGTTGGCAATGCCAGCCAGTTCCTGGACAAGCTCAAGGCCCTGCGCGGCGAGGTCACGGTGATCAAGGCCAGCGATCTGGACTTGTCGAGCCCGACATTGGGGGCGAAATAGGGGCATGAGCACACCGCCTGATGACCGCCCGATCTACCGCCTGCTGACCGGCAAGGATGACCGCGCCTTTTGCGAGCGTGTGTCCGAAGCGTTGGAGCAGGGCTGGCGGCTCTATGGCTCGCCGACCCTCGCCTGGGATGAGGAGGGCGGCTTTATGAAGGCCGCCCAGGCAGTGGTCTGGCAGGACGCGGACGTCCTCAAGCGCTAAGCAAAGCGTACCGTGTGCGCGGTCATCGCGATCTCGAGCGGGGTGGTACCAGCGTGATCGCCATCGATCTGCACGGCAACGGCCTCGGCGCCGCGCACGCTCAGGCGCTTGGAGGCAACTGAATGCCAATGGGCAGCAGGACGCTTGCCGCCAAGCAGGGCATGTAGCGCCACCCGCGCCACGTCGCGGCGGCGGGCGGTGGGCAGCGCCAATATCCGCATGTGGTCCTCGGTGAGGCTGGCGGCATGATCGAGCGTCCACGGCCCGGCATAGAACCGGCCGCGCAGGATGAAGATCGCTTCGGCGGTGAACGAGCCGTTGTCGTGTTCGACCTCGATCGGATGGCGGCGCCAGTTCAGCAACACCTGGGCCATGGCCGCAACATAGGCCAGCCGCCCGATCCGGGCCTTCAGCCCTTCGGACAATCCAGCCACCGCATGGGCATCGGCCCCGACCGAAATGCAGCACAGGAACGCGCGGCCGTTGATCGTGGCCAGCGGCACCGGGCGGGCTTCGCTGGCCTGCTCCAGCCGCAGGGCGAACTTGACCGGGTCGGCCGGATAGCCCAGCTCGCGCGCCAGCAGGTTGATCGTGCCGGTGGGATAGATCGCCACCGGGGGCAGGGCGGCCGGATCGGCCTGCCGGGCGATTACCAGTTGCGCCGTGCCATCGCCGCCGCAAATGCAAAGCAGGTCGGCCCGCGGGGCATCGCGGTCCGCGTCGAATGTCATGCTGTCATGCAGGCTGGTGATATGGCCGCGCGCATCGAGCACTCGCATCAGCCGGGCGACCTTGGCCAGCCGCGGCCGGGCCATCCGCGGATGGTAAACCAGCGCGATCCTCATTCGGCAGCCACGTCCACCTGTTCGGTTGCCTCGGCCTGGCGCGCCCACATTTCGGCATAGAGCCCGTCGCGGCGCAGCAGTTCGGCATGGGTCCCGGATTCAGCCAGTTGCCCGGCGTTCAGCACCAGGATCGTGTCGGCATCGGCAATAGTCGAAAGCCGGTGGGCGATCGACAGCGACGTGCGGCCAGAGCTGACGCGGTGGAGCGTGGCCAGCACGTCCTGCTCGGTGCGGGTGTCCAGCGCCGAAGTCGCCTCGTCAAGCAGCAGGATCGGCGGGTTCTTGACCAGCGTCCGGGCGATGGCAACGCGCTGTTTTTCCCCGCCCGACAGCTTGAGCCCACGTTCGCCCACTTCGGTTTCGAAACCCTGCGGCAGGCGGCCGATCAGGTCCATCAGTGCCGCGTCGCGGGCAGCCTGCTCAACCTCGGCCAGGCCGGCGCCATCGCGGCCATAGGCAATGTTGTAGCCGATGGTGTCATTGAACAGCACCGAATCCTGCGGGACGATGCCGATATGGGCGCGCAGGCTCGCCTGGGTAACCTGAACAATGTCCTGCCCGTCGATCAGGATCCGGCCCGACCACGGATCATAGAACCGGAAGACCAGCCGCGCGATCGTGCTCTTGCCCGCGCCCGAGGGGCCGACCACGGCAACCTGGCTGCCGGCGGGCACTTCGAACGACAGGCCGCTCAGGATTGTGCGGTCGCGCTCATAGCCGAAGACGACATTATCAAAGGTCAGGGTGGGGCGCTTCACCACCAGCGCCGGCGCGCCGGGCGCATCGCGCACTTCGATATCGGTATCGATCAGCCGAAACATGTCGGCCATGTCGGTCAGGCCCTGGCGGATCGTGCGATAGACCATGCCCAGCATGTCGAGCGGGCGGAACAGCTGGGCAAGGTAGGTCTGGACGAAGACCAGCTGCCCGGCGCTGTATTCGCCGCGCGCCCAGCCATAGACCGTCAGCGCCATGGCCACGGCCATCAGCAGGTTGGTGATCACCGACTGTGCAATGTTGAGCAGGCCCAGGCTGTTCTCGCTCTTCACGGCCGCCTTGGCATAGGCCTGGGTCGCCTGGGCATAGCGCGCTTCCTCACGCGCCTCGGCGTTGAAGTATTTCACTGTCTCGTAGTTCAGCAGCGAATCCACCGCGCGTGACAGCGCCTGGCCATCGAGCCGGTTCATCTGTTCGCGCAGCGCCGTGCGCCATTCGGTGATCGCGCGGGTAACCCAGCTATAGGCCACCACGGCAATCGCCGTAGCAATCACCAGCGGCCAGCCGAAGTTGAGGTAGAAGATCACCGCCACCCCGACGAGCAGGATGATCGTGGGGGCAATGTTGAACAGCATGAAATAGAGCATCGTATCGATGCTCTTGGTCCCGCGTTCGATCACCTTGGTGACCTCGCCGGTGCGCCGCGCCAGGTGGAAGCGCAGCGACAGTCGGTGCAGCCGGTTGAAGACATTCTCGGCCAGGTTTGCCGTCGCCTGCTGGCCTACCCGTTCAAACACGATGTTGCGCAGGTTATCGAACACCACGCCGCCCAGCCGCGCCGCCGAATAGGCCAGCACGAACAGCATGGCGAAGGTCGCCACCCGGTTGCCAGTGACGTTCATCGCGTCGATGGCCCATTTCAGGAAATAGGGCAGGCTGAACTGGGTCGCGGTGGACAGCAGAATCAGCAGCAGCGCACCGACAATCCGGGCGCGCAGCTTCCAGTCATGTTCCGGCCACAGATAGGGCAGGAAGCGCCGCAGCGTGCCCCAGCCATCGTGGCGGGCGGTCTTGTCGGTCGGTTTTTCGGGCGGCATCGCCCCTATCTAGGGAGCCGTGCCGAAAAGGCCAGTCAGAGCACGCCGGAAGGCACGTCGAACAGGATCCGGCGCGAGGAGAAGTCGATCGCCAGTCGGTCAAGGCTGCGCAAGTCGCGCATGCCAAGCAGCAGTGAAGGGCGGCTGTCGAGCTTCAACGCTTTGAATGCGGGCGCATCGGTATAGGCAATCGCGACATTGTTGAACCGGACGTCCGCAATCTCGAGCCAGCGGGCATAGCTGAGATCGGCGCTGACCTGGTGGCCGGTCACGCTCAGCAGTTCAATCTTTTCGGCCTTGCGCTTGCGGGTCAGGGCCTTTTGCAGCGCAATGTTGCCGATCGAGGTTTCGGCGCCGGTATCGATCACGACCTGGACCTTGATCCCTTCCAGCTTGGCATCGGCCATGATCAGCTGGCCCGAACGGCGCCGCGCTTCGACCACGATTTCGAACCCGCGGTTGCCGCCAAGGTTCTTGGCATCGTCAATCGCCATCAGGCCCTTCTTGAAATCGACCAGAACGCGCTGGTCCTGCAGGCTGTCAAGCCCGAGGATGCCATCGGCCCCCATATGTTCGCTCTCCAGCACGGGCGCGGAAAGGCCGTAGTACGAGCGGCGACCCAGATCGATCTGGTCGAGATCGACCATGTCGACCATTTGCGTGCCCGCCACGCTGATCAGCCGCGCCTTGCGGTTGGATACCAGCGAGAGCCGCGTCGCCAGTTCGCGGGACAGGACGGTGTTCTGCGATCCGGTGTCGATCAGGAAGCGAAACGGGCCTTGCTCCACCACCTTGACCGGCACGGTCATCCGGCTCCACTGATCCTTGCGGATCGCAACGACGTCGGTGGCGGCGGCCTGCTGCTGGCCATCCTGCCCGGCAAAGACCGGCAGGGCAGCGGCAAGCGACAGCGGCAAGAGCAGGCTGGAAGCGGACATGGTTGTTTCCTCTCACCTGCGCACATACCATGCTGCTTGCCTGCGGGCCATGTCATCCATCGAATGACGGGCAGGACGCGCGTGCCAATTTGCCTTTGCTTAACACGGCTTTGCTATTAGCGGCGGCCTGACATGGCACAGCTGATCGATCGGACCCTGCGCAAATTGCGCGAACACCGCTTCCTGCGGGGCTGCCGCGCCGTGCTTTCGACTTCGCCCGCGCGCGTGCGCGAGGACGGGGTGGTGATCTTCTCGATGATCGGCACCCGGGTGCTGCTACCCTACCTGGTCGCGGCCAAGTCATTCCAGGCGCAACTCGGGCGCGGGCGCTTTGCGATCCTTGACGATGGCACCCTGACCGCTGCGGACAAGGAAGTGCTGGCGCACCACCTCGGCAACCCGCCAATCACACCGATTGCCTCGGTCGATACCGGCCCTTGTCCGCGCGGCGGGACCTGGGAGCGGCTGCTGACGATCCTGGACCTTCGCCAGGGTGACTATGTCATCCAGATCGATTCCGATGTCGTCGCGCTCGGCCCGGTCGGCGAAGTTGCCGCCGCGATCGACGCCGGGTGCAGCTTTACCCTGCGCGGCGAGGCGAGCTCGGAAATCCTTCCCGTCCCGGCGATTGCCGGCTGGGCGCGCCAGAACCCCGATCCGGGACGCCAGCACGTGCAAAGTGCGATCGAACAGGCGATGGATCAGGTCACCATTCCCGGCCGCCCCGAACTCAAGTACGTGCGCGGCTGTTCGGGCTTTGTCGGCTTTGCACCCGGCGGGGAAGGCCGCGCTCTGGCGGAAGCCTTCTCGCAGGAAGCGGAGCGTTTGCTGGGCGCAGACTACTGGGCCGAGTGGGGCAGCGAACAGGTGACCAGCAACTTCGTGGTGGCCAACGAGCCCGAAGCGCGGCTGCTGCCTTATGACCGCTATCTCAATTTCTGGAACGAGCCGGTCAGCGAAGGAGCCGGGCTTGTCCACTTCATCGGTACGTACCGCTATCACCGCGGCGCCTATCTGGCCGCCGCCCGCCGCGCCATCGCCGCGCTGCGCTAACTCCGCTTCAACAGGCCGAGCACTTCGCTGACCCGGTCGCGCGCGAAGCAGGCCAGCCACAGGCCGTAGACCGCACCCCCGGCCGCCACCAGCAGCGCCAGCCGCAGCCACAGGTTGTCATGTTCGATCACGGAGTCGAGCGTCATCACGGCCAGCCCCATCGCTGATCCCGCCAGCACTGGCGGCAGGACCGCCGCGGTCAGCTCGCGCTTTTTCAGACCGATCGCCGGCAGGCTCCAATGCGCTGAGATCGCGGTAAGCAGCGGATAGGCCACCAGCCAGGCGATTGAGATACCGCGCGCACCGTCAAGCATGACCCCGGCGATGAAAGCCAGCGGCATCAGCACCGAGCCCAGCACCGAAGTGCGCGTGCCCAGGTTCGGCTGGCCCAGTGCATTGGTGGCGGGCGCGAACATGACGTGCATCGTCATGAACGGCATGGCCAGCGCCAGCAGCGCCACAAGCGGCGCGGCCGGCAGCCACTTGGGCCCAAGCATCAGCTCGACCGCCGGTTCGCTGACTGCGGCCAGGCCAAAGCAGAACGGGATTGCCAGCAGCATCACGATCCGCACCGATTTGAGGAAGCCCTGGGCCACCGCCGTTGGATCGTCCTGGATCCGGGCATAGGCCGAAAAGGCCACCTCGTTGAGCGGCGGCACGACCTTGTTGACGAACAGCTGGGCCAGGAACAGCGCCGTTGTATAATAGCCCAGCTCAGCCGCGCTCAGCACGCGGCCGGCGATGACGATGTCGGCCTGGGCCTGGATGAACCAGAAGATCTGCCCGGCCATGACCACGCCGCCATAGGTTGCCATGCTGCGGGCCGAGCGGAAATCGAAGCTGGGCCACATCCACGCGCGGGCCACGGCCACCATCCCGAAGGCGCGGCTGGCAAAGGTAGCAAGCGGCGCGGCGACCAGCGTCCAGACGCCAAGCCCCCCCAGCGCCCCGGCCAGCGCCACCAGGGCGCCGATCACGGCCGAGGCCATGTTGACCTGTGCCTGCTTGCGGAAATCCATCTCGCGCGCCAGCACGGCATAGCCCAGCGAGAGGAACGGGTTGGTGAGATAGATCAGCGCCTGCACGCGCAGCAGGTCGGCCACCTGCGGCTGATGGAAATAGGCCGCAACCAGCGGCGCAGTCAGTACCTGGGCCAGCGCCAGCGTGGCGTTGACTACGATCAGCAGGCCGAACAGCTGGCGAAGCTGCTCTTTGCCGGCGCTGCGATCCTGGATCACGGCATTGGCAAAGGAATAGCCGTTGAGCAGGCCCAGCAGCACCAGCACCACGCTGGTCATGGCATAGAGGCCATAATCGCTGGGCGAGAGGATGCGGATGACCAGGAAGGTCGAGGCCCAGGCGATCAGCTGGCTGACGATCTGGGTGCCAGAGCGCCAGATCACCGCCTTGCGGACCTGATCGCGCAGGTTGTCAGGTTGGGCAGTGGTCGCGGTCATGCCGCGCTCCGCTTGAACAGGCGGGCAAGGCCCGTGGGTTCATAGCCGCGGCTGTGCCGGTGGCGCCGCCAGCGCAGCATCGGCCGGGCGAGGGCAGGGGCAATGCGCCACAGCGCGAAGGAAGCCCGCCAGACCGGCCCGGCAACCTGCTGACGCAACCGTGCCAGATCGGCCAGGCCGCCGCGGGTATCGCCATCGACCACCCGGTCGATCGCGTGCTCAAAGGCAATCGCCTCACGCGTCGTCGCGATTAGTTCGGCAAGCAATGCCTGCTCAGGCGCCTGTTGCGGCAAGGCACGCGCGGTCTTTTCATAGACCTTGAGATTGCCCAGCAGCATCCGCCCCGCATCGGCCGAAGCTGATCCGGCCCGGACGCGGTAGTCGCCCAGCACCCGGTCAACATAATGCGCGCGGCCGCCCAGCATCAGCAGGCGGACCCACATCTCGAAATCCTCGCACACGCCAAAGGCGGAATCGAACCCGCCAACCCGGTCCCAATCGGCGCGGCGAAAAGTGCTGCCGATATAGATGCCGAAACTGCGATCGAGCGCGTTGCGCAGCGTGCCTTCGGGCTGCGGCCTGGCAAAGCAGCAGCGCTCATCGGCGACGGCGCCAAAGATCCGTGCGTTGCAGGTGGCAATGGTGATGCCGGCATCGGCCTCCATCAGCGGAACCATGGTGGCAAGATAATCGGTCCGCAGCAGGTCATCACCGTCCAGCAGAGTCAAAAGCGGAGCGGTGCAACTGGCGATGGCGCGATTGCGCGCCAATGAAACGCCACCATTGTCGGTCTTGAGAAAGCGGATGCGCGGATCGCTGAGAAAAGGGGCAACGGCGCCGGCCACGTCATCGGGTGCGCCATCATCGATCACCACGCATTCCCAGTCAGCAAAACTCTGGGCCTGGACCGAGGCCAGAGCTTCCCCCAGCAGATGCGCCACCCCATAGGCAGGGACGATTACGGCCACGCGGGGCGCAGGGTTGAGTGAATCAGGGGCTGCAACAGATTCGGCCATGTGCAGCTTCTAGGCTGGGGGCGTTAAACAACGGCTTACGGCCGGATTCGCAGGCCCGATTCAGCCCTGGGCAGGCAAAAAGTTACCGAAATCGGGAATGATTCGCCTCTGAGGCGGGCCAGATCGATCAGCGAAGCCGCAGATTTCTGCGGTTTTCGCAGCCAGTGAAATAAAATTGCAAAAAGGCGTTGACCGAATCAAAGGCCAGGCTTAGAGGCCCGTTCACCGGACGGGAACGCCGCTTCAAACGGTCCACCGCCCCGGTCGCCAACATAGACGGACAACAAGTCCCCCGAATTAAAAAGCGGGGTACCAACGTTGTCCGCCTGATTTTGTCGGTAAAACGGCAGGTTGGCGGCTCTTTGACATTGTTGGTTTAGATGAAGGGACATGTGGGCGACGGCGCCCCATCCGGGGAGCTTCAGGCTCCGTGTATGGGTTGTTTAAGTCGTTACCTCATATGTCCTTCGTATCCATTACGTTTGACAAGTGCAGGTATCGGCTCCTGAAGTTCGATATTGCGGTCAGCGGGTTTACCCGTGCCGTGATTATCGTGACACAAACTTGAGAGTTTGATCCTGGCTCAGAACGAACGCTGGCGGCATGCCTAACACATGCAAGTCGAACGAGACCTTCGGGTCTAGTGGCGCACGGGTGCGTAACACGTGGGAATCTGCCCTTTGCTTCGGAATAACAGTTAGAAATGACTGCTAATACCGGATGATGTCGAAAGACCAAAGATTTATCGGCAAAGGATGAGCCCGCGTAGGATTAGGTAGTTGGTGGGGTAAAGGCCTACCAAGGCGACGATC
>DKII01000120.1:0-318 GCA_002454125.1 Novosphingobium sp. UBA6722 | reverse complement strand
GTGGGGAATTTTGGACAATGGGCGCAAGCCTGATCCAGCAATGCCGCGTGAGTGATGAAGGCCTTAGGGTTGTAAAGCTCTTTTACCAGGGATGATAATGACAGTACCTGGAGAATAAGCTCCGGCTAACTCCGTGCCAGCAGCCGCGGTAATACGGAGGGAGCTAGCGTTGTTCGGAATTACTGGGCGTAAAGCGCACGTAGGCGGACTTTTAAGTCAGGGGTGAAATCCCGGGGCTCAACCCCGGAACTGCCTTTGATACTGGAAGTCTTGAGTATGGTAGAGGTGAGTGGAATTCCGAGTGTAGAGGTGAAATTC
>DKII01000068.1:8322-9696 GCA_002454125.1 Novosphingobium sp. UBA6722 | reverse complement strand
GCTGCTCCGCCGCATCTTCAACGGCCGCGTCAGCCCGCTCATTGCAGATGGCCGGCCGTTCCTGACCTACAAGGAAGCGAGCCGCTACCTTGAAAGCCTTGGCGTTGAAGCCAGGGACGCCGCCTATGCCGAACTGAAGGCGAGGGCGGCGCAACCGCCCGCAATTTGACATTGCGGCGCTTGATCGATTGGCCGCGGCCCGCCACTGTCCGTCCGAACACTCACAGGGGCAGGCCGGCATGGCACATCATCTGATAACGGGAGCGCTGCTGGCGGCGCTGATCGCCGCTCCGCTTGCCGCTGCGCCCGCGCCAATTCCCATGAGCGAAACCGAGGTCGCCGCGCCCGCGCTCCCGCTGCTGCTCCCGGCCCGTGAGCGCGCGGCGACGGAAAATCGCATCCTGGCCGAGCGGCTCGATACGATCATCCCCGCGATCATGCGCGAGCAGGGCATCGACCTGTGGCTGCTGGTGGCGCGCGAGTATTTCGAGGAGCCGGTGGTGGCCTCGATGCTCGATGCCGAGAACATGCATGCCCGGCGCCGCACGATCCTGATCTTTTACGATCCAGGCCAGGGCAAGCCGGTCGAGCGGCTGACGGTCAGCCGCTATGGCCTGGGCGGGCTGTTCGCACCCGCCTGGGACCCGGCCAAGCAGCCCGACCAGTGGCAGGCCGTGGCCGAACTGATCGCTGCGCGCAATCCGGCGAAGATCGCGGTCAATACCTCCGATCTCTACCAGTTCGCCGATGGCATGACGGTGAGCCAGTATGACAAGTTCACCGCCGCGCTGCCCGCGCCGCTGCGGGCGCGGATCGTCAGCGGCGAGGGCCTCGCGATCCGCTGGCTGGAAACCCGCACGCCGGCGGAGATGGAGCTCTATCCCACGGTCCTGCGCACCGCCCATGCCGTGATCGCCGAGGCCTTTTCGCGCAAGGTCATCACCCCCGGCGTCACCACGGCCGAGCAGGTCCAGTGGTGGTACCGCGACCGGCTGCTGGCGCTGGGCCTGACGCCGTGGTTCCACCCCTCGGTCGCGATCCAGCGGCAGGGCGCGAAGGGCATGCTCGAAGGGGGTGAGGTGATCCAGCCGGGTGACCTGCTGTGGACCGATTTCGGCATCACCTATCTGCGGCTAAACACCGATACGCAGCACCTGGCCTATGTCCTGAAGCCGGGCGAGACTGAAGCACCGGCAGGCCTGCGGCAGGGTCTGGCCAACAGCAACCGCGTGCAGGACATCCTGCGCCGCCACTTCGCAGTCGGGCGCAGCGGCAACGAAGCGCTGGCGCTGGCGCGGGCCGAAGCGATCGCGGCGGGGCTCGATCCCTCGATCTATTCACACCCGATCGGCCTGCACGGCCATGGTGCCGGCT
>DKII01000068.1:262-8294 GCA_002454125.1 Novosphingobium sp. UBA6722 | reverse complement strand
TGACAACCAGAACGCCGACCCGCGCGGCAGCGGTGCGATCAATGCCAATACCGCCTGGTCGATCGAACTCACGTCATACGCCGCCGTGCCCGAATGGGGCGGTCAGCGGGTCGATTTCCGGACCGAGGAAAATGCCTTCCTCGATGGCAAGACGGTGCGCTTCATCGATGGCCGCCAGACCGAACTGACGCTGATCCGGTGATGCACGTGCATCACCAGTTGTTTTGCAGGAGCCTTGCCTGATGCCTGAAATCATTCTCCACCAGTATGATACCTCGCCCTTTTCGGAGAAGATCCGGATCTGCCTGGGGATCAAGGGCCTGGCCTGGCGCGCGGTCGACCAGCCGGTGATCATGCCCAAGCCCGATCTGGTGCCGCTGACCGGCGGTTATCGCCGCATTCCGGTGCTGCAGATCGGGGCCGACATCTATTGCGACAGCCAGCTGATCGCGCGCGAGCTGGAGCGGCGCTTTCCCGCCAAACCGCTATATCCCGCCGGCCAGGCCGGCCTGGTCAACGCGACCGAGCAATGGTGCGACAAGGCGGTGTTCCAGTCGGCGGTCGTCGCGATTTTCGGTGCGCTGGGGGACAAGGTCGATCCAGCCTTCATCAAGGACCGCGAAGCGCTGAGCGGCCAGCCGTTCAACGTGGCAGCGATGCAGGCGCTATCCCCGTTTGCGCTGACCCAGCTGAAGGCCCATGCCGCGCTGCTGGCCGAGCAGCTGGCCGATGGCCGCGCCTTCCTGGCCGGCGCTGAACCCTGCCTGGCCGATGCCGCCGCTTACTACAACTTCTGGTTCCTGCGCAGCTTCGCACCGGGTTTGGCCGATCGCTTCGGCGATCTGGCCGGGTTTGACGCCTGGTATGACCGGGTCGCCGCGCTTGGTCATGGGAGCCGTGCGACCATGACACCGGCAGAGGCGCTAAGTATCGCCGCGGCGGCAGATCCGGAAGCGACGGAGGTGCTGGCATCTGACGCCAGCCTGATCGGCCAGACAGTCAGCCTTGCCGCCACCGATTATGGCCGCGATCCGATCACCGGGACCCTGGTGGGTTCGAGCCAGTTCAGCCTGACAGTGGCGCGCGAACTGCCCGAACTGGGGCGGATCAATGTCCACGTCCCCCGGCTGGGCTACTCGCTGACGCCGGCCTAGGCCTCGAGCGGCTCAGTCGCGAGGCCCAGTTCAGGGATCGAGACCGAGCGGCGGCCGCTGAAATCGGTGCGCACGACGATCAGGCCGGTCTTCTCGTAATGGTCGAGCAGTCGGCGTAGGCGGCCCGGTGAACTGGTGCCATAGATTACGGCCAGCTCGTCATCGTCGGGGCAGGGGTGGCCGGCCTGGGCGGCGCGGGCGATGGCGAGGAACGGGGCGAGGAGATCGTCGGGCAGCACGCTGGCGATGCGCAGGATCTCCTGGGCCTCGGAGCTGCCGGGTTCCTCGATTCCGGCGACGGCGATCGCAAAGCGGCGCTGGAAGCCCGCCATGTCGAGCTGGCCGGCGGTCAGTCGCTGCATCCGGCAGCGCACGGTGAAATCCTGATAGAGCTTGGCGACTGGCTGGTACGTGCAGCCGTCCTCTGCTGCCATTTCGCGCAGGATCGCATCGATCGCGGCGTCGACTTCGGCGGCGGACTGGTTTGGCAACGCAGGCTGCTGCGGGGTTGGCGCAGGCACTTCGGGCGCAATCTGCCCGATCAGCTCGTCGATTGCCGGACGCACCAGCACCGGCTCGGGCGCACGGACTGCGGTTTCCTCAAGATGCAGGCCCGCATGGAGCAGGGCGTGGAGATCGTCGGGCGAAGCGGCTGGCGGCGGGGCGAGTTTCTGCACCAGCGATTTCGGCCCGGTCCGCACGGCCCCGATCTGTACGGCAATCGGCCGGCGGCTGATCGCCGGGCCAAGCCCCAGGAACTGCCCGCGACCCAGATCGCGGATCTGCTCGGCCTGGCGCCGCTCCATCCCCAGCAGGTCGGCCGCGCGGGTCATGTCGATATCGAGGAAGGTCCGCCCCATCAGGAAGTTGGAAGCTTCGGCGGCAACGTTCTTGGCCAGCTTGGCCAGCCGTTGGGTGGCGACGATCCCGGCCAGCCCGCGCTTGCGGCCCCGGCACATCAGGTTGGTCATGGCGGCCAGACTGAGCCGCCGGGCCTCGTCGCTGACTTCGCCGGCGACTGCGGGGGCGAAGACCTGCGCCTCGTCCACCACCACCAGCGCCGGGTACCAATGCTCGCGCGGGGCATCGAACAGCGCGGAAAGGAACAGCGCGGCGCAGCGCATCTGCGCCTCAACCTCCAGCCCGTCGAGCGCGAGGACGACCGAGGCGCGGTGCTCGCGGATCCGGGCGGCGAGGCGCGTCAGTTCCTGGGTCGAATAGGCTGCACCATCGACGACGATGTGCGGAAAGAGCTCGGCCAGCGAGACGAAATCGCCTTCCGGATCGATCACGATCTGCTGCACGATCCCGGCGCTTTCCTCGAGCAGGCGGCGCAGGAGGTGCGACTTGCCCGAGCCGCTGTTGCCCTGGACGAGCAGGCGGGTGGCCAGCAGCTCCTCGATATCGAGGCTGATGGCCTGGCCGTGCTGGTCGGTACCGATCTGGATGGGCGCGCTCACAGGGCTGGGCCTAGAGGCCAGCACAGATTCGGGCCAACCGATGCAGGGCGTTTCCAACAGCTTTGGTGGCGGGCGAGCGCTGCGGCGACCGGATCTGTGCGCTGCTCCCACGCATCGCTTCGAGCGTCTTGCCCGCAACCGAGGGCGGGCTGTGAGGTGATCAGGATCGCGGCCGGGCCGCCCCGGTGGGGCAAGTCATCGCCGATCTCGGGGTCGATCGCGGTGGCATTACTGGCGGCAGTTCCTGTATGACGCGGCAGGATGCTGTTGAGGGTAGTGCAATGGATCTGAGGATCGCGGGGCGCAAGGCGCTGATCAATGGCGGCAGTGCGGGCATGGGGCGCGGGGCGGCGCTGGCCCTGGCGCGCGAGGGGGCCGAGGTGTTCATCTCGGCGCGCGGAGCCGAGCGGCTGGAGGCGACCTGCGCTGCGATCACCGCCGAGACCGGCGCGAAAGTGCGCGCGATCATCGCCGATCACGCCAGCGATGCGGGCCGGGCGGCGATCCTGGGCGCGTGCCCCGACCCCGATATCTTCGTGGCCACCTGCGCGCCGCCGCCTTTCACCGGCGATTTCCGCGATGTTTCGCGCGAGGAGCTTGAACGCGCGGTGGCGACGGCGCTGCTCAGCCCGATCGATTACATCAAGGCTGTCTCCGGGCCGATGGTCGAGCGGCGCTGGGGGCGGATCGTCAATATCAGCACCGGGGCGGCGAAGTATCCGGCGGCGATGCGCGTGCTCTCCGGTCCGCCGCGCGCGGCACTGGCCAATTATTGCCACGCGATCTCGAAGGAGCTGGCACCGCATAACGTGACGATCAATTCGGTGCTGCCAGGGATGCACCACACGCCGGGGATCGAGGAGATGCTGGGCCCGCGCGCCGCGGCCAACGGGCGATCCTATGACGAGGAAGTGGCCGCCTTCGTGAAGGCCGTGCGCATTCCCGCCGGGCGCTTTGGCGATGCCGAGGAGCTCGGCGCGCTGGTCGCCATGTTCTGCAGCGATCAGGCCAGTTTCGTCACCGGGCAATCGCTGGTGGTCGATGGCGGGATGGGCACGTCGATCTTCTAGGCGGACCGGCTGTGCCGGCTACCCGGCGTTCGCCACGCGCAAAATCCCGCCAATCAGCGAGCCGAGCACGAAGATGTAGATCGGCGGCATCGAGATATAGAGCGGGATCAGCCGCTTCTCGGCCGCCTTGTGATAGCCCAGCGCATAGAGCACCCGCATGAACGGCCAGATCGCGCCGATCCCCGCCGCCCACACCGGGCTGACGACATAGGCAAACAGCCACAGGCCTGGCAGGAACAGCGCCAGGTGCTCCAGCGTGTTCTGGTGCGCGCGGACATAGCGTTCATATTCAGGCGGCCCGCTGTGGGACGGTGGCTCGATCTTGAAGCGCCCCCGTGCCAGTCCCGCCATTAGCAGGGTGAAGTAATAGGCCAGCAGCGCCAGCGCGCTGACGATCACGACATAGCTGTATGGATCGGTCATGCTTGCCTGTGCCTTTCGTCTGGAAGGCGCCGAGGCTGGGTCAGGCGAAGCAGCGCGGCAACTCGCATTTTTGTGGCTGACGCGGCGCGAGCTGACCCGCCCGCCCCCGTTCCGGCCAAAGCGTGCCAATGGCGTTGCAGTCGAAACACAGCTGCATGCGCGCGGCGGCCACGGTTTTGGCATGCGCCACACGGCCGGGTTGCCAGTCGCCGACTGGCCGGAACACCTGCTTGATTTCGGGCGGAGCACAGGGTGGCTGGCATGACTGTTCAGATCAATGGGAAAACCGGTGTCATTGGCGGTAAAGCTGTGGCAATGACCCGCACGAATCGATTTCGGAGCCGCTCATGACGCCTGCCCTCAACCTTCACCCTGATCGCCTGTTGCCGGCCGATCCGGCGACGCGCGATCTGGCGCGTTCACTCTATGGGACGGTGAAGGACCTGCCGATCATCAGCCCCCACGGGCACACCGATCCCGAATGGTTCGCGACCGATGCCAATTTCGGCAACGCCGCCGAACTGCTGCTTCACCCGGACCATTACGTGTTCCGGATGCTCTATTCGCAGGGCGTGCCGCTGGCCGATCTGGGCATCGGCAACCCGGCGGCCGACCCGCGTGCAAGCTGGCGCTTGTTTGCCGAGCGCTATTACCTCTTCCGCGGGACCCCCTCGCGGATGTGGCTCGATTGGGTCTTTGCCGAGGTCTTTGGCATGGGCGTGCAGCTCTGCGCCGAGACGTCCGATCTCTATTACGACACGATCACCGAAATGCTCGCCAGTGTCGCCTTCCGTCCGCGCGCGCTGTTCGAGCGCTACAACATCGAAGTGATCGCCACGACCGAAAGCCCGATCGACAGCTTGCAGCATCACGCCGCAATCCGCGCTTCGGGCTGGCAGGGCAAGGTGATCACCGCCTATCGCCCCGATCCGGTGGTCGATCCGGAGTTCGAAGGCTTCCGCGAAAACCTCAAGACCCTGGCCGACCTGACGGGCGAGGATACCTTCAGCTGGACCGGATACCTCGCTGCACACCGCCAGCGTCGTGCCTTCTTCGCCTCGATGGGTGCAACCAGCACCGATCACGGCCACCCGACGGCGCAGACGGCCAACCTGTCTGCCGCTGAGTCCGCCGCGCTGTTCGCCAAGGTCACCAGCGGCAGTTTCACGCCCGCCGAGGCCGAACTGTTCCGCGCCCAGATGCTGACCGAAATGGCGGCGATGAGCATCGACGATGGCCTGGTGATGCAGCTCCACCCCGGCTCGTTCCGCAACCACAACGCGCAGGTCTTCGCCGCGCTCGGCCGCGACAAGGGCGCGGACATCCCGACCCGCACCGACTATGTCCACGCGCTGAAGCCGCTGCTCGACCGCTTCGGCAATGACAACCGCCTGTCGCTGATCCTCTTCACGCTCGATGAAAGCGCCTATGCCCGCGAGCTGGCACCGCTGGCGGGGCACTATCCGGTGCTCAAGCTTGGTCCGGCGTGGTGGTTCCACGACAGCCCCGAAGGGATGCGCCGCTTCCGCCGGATGTGCACCGAGACGGCGGGTTTCTACAATACGGTCGGATTTAATGACGACACCCGCGCCTTCCTCTCGATCCCGGCGCGTCATGATGTGGCGCGGCGCATCGACTGCGGGTTCCTGGCCGAACTGGTGATGGAGCACCGGCTTGAGGATTGGGAAGCCGCCGAACTGGCCCAGGACCTGACCTACAATCTCGCCAAGGCGGCCTACAAGCTGTGAGGCTGTCGCTCGCCAATCTGGGTGCGCTGGGCAGTGCGGTGACCCGCTACGGCTATGACCGCGAAGGCCAGGCGAGCGGCATCGTCCACTTGGGCATCGGCGCCTTCCACCGCGCGCACCAGGCCTGGTACACTGACCTGGCCATGGCAGCGGGCGACCGCGACTGGGCGATTACGGGTGTTTCCTTGCGCTCGCCAGGTGTGGCCGAGCAGATGAATCCGCAGGACGGCCTCTACACTGTGACCGAGCGGTCCGAGGCGGGCTGGCAGAGCCGGCTGGTCGGTGCCGCGCGCGAAGTGCTGGTGGCGCGGGATCAGCGCGCTGAAGTGATCGACCGCCTTGCCGATCCGGCCTGCCACATCGTCAGCCTGACCGTGACCGAGAAGGGCTATTGCCGCGTGGCTGACGGCAGCCTCGACTTTGCTCTGGCCGATAGCGGCTCGCTCTACGCGCTGATCGCGGAAGGCCTGCGCCGCCGCCATGATGCTGGCCTGCCGGGCCTGACGCTGCTGTGCTGCGACAACCTGGCCGACAACGGCCAGCAGCTGTCCCGCTTGATGGCCCAGTACCTTGACCGCCATGATCCCGCTCTGCTGGCCTGGTTCGAGGCTGAATGTGCCTGTCCCTCGACCATGGTTGACCGCATCGTCCCCGCAACCACCGATGCCGACCGGGCTGAGCTGGCTGCCCGGATTGGAGTGGAGGACCAGGCTGCGGTTCTGACCGAACCGTTCAGCCAGTGGGTGATCGAGGACCGTTTCGCCGGCCCGCGCCCGCGCTGGGAAGCGGTTGGGGCCGAACTGGTCAGCGATGTCCGTCCATATGAAACCGCCAAGCTGCGGATGCTCAATGGCGCGCACTCGTTCCTGGCCTATGTCGGGCTGGCCCATGGGCACACCTATGTCCACGAAGCGGTCGCCGATCCAGCGCTGCGTCCCATGGTTGAAGCGCTGCTGCGCGAGGAAGCCGCGCCGACGATTGCCGCCGGAGCAGGGCAGGACCTAGCCGCTTACGCCTCTGCCCTGATCGAACGCTTCGCCAACCCGGCGCTCAACCACCGACTGATCCAGATCGCGATGGACGGCAGCCAGAAGCTGCCGCAGCGCTGGTTGGATACGCTGGCCGCCAATCAGACCAGAGGCCGCGAATGTCCGGCGATCCGGACGGGGCTGGCCGCCTGGATCCGCCACCTGCGCGGCGCGAACGGACCGGTCGATGATCCCCGTGCCGCCGAGCTGTCCGCGGCCGCCGCCGGCTCAGACCCTTGCAGCCACCTGTTTGGACCAGGCGGCTTGATGGGCGATACTTGGCACCCGGCCGAGGCCGACTGCGCCGCAATCGCTGCCATCCCGTCGTCACCGACAGGGCTGCGCACATAGCCGGCTGCGGCGCACCTCACATCGCAATCGCCAGCTCGGTGGCCTGCTTGATTGCGCGCTTGGCGTCGAGTTCGCTGGCCTCGTAGGCGCCGCCGATCAGCTGAGCGGGAACGCCCAGCGCAACCAGATCGTCGTAGAGGCCGCGCGCCGGTTCCTGGCCGGCGCAGACGATCACCGTATCGACATCGAGCACGGCCGGCTCGCCGCCGATCGTGCAATGCAGCCCGGCATCGTCGATCTTCACGTAGTCGACCCCTGACACCATCTTGACCCCGCGCCGCTGCAGGGTCAGCCGGTGCGTCCAGCCGGTGGTCTTGCCGAGGCCCTGGCCAACCGGGGTCGCCTTGCGCTGCAGCAGGGTCACTTCGCGTCCGTTGCTGGCGACCTGCGGCTCGATCCCGGTCACGCCGCCGCGCGGGTGGTTCTTGAAATCGACGCCCCATTCGCGGGCAAAGGTATCGATGTCGAGCGCGGCGCTGGTCCCGGCGTGGGTGATCAGTTCGGCCACGTCGAAGCCGATCCCGCCGGCGCCCATGATCGCCACCTTCTGGCCGACCTGGGCCTTGCCCTGGATCACGTCGATGTAGCGCGCCACCTTCGGGTGATCGATCCCGGGCAGGGCCGGGGTGCGCGGCGTGATCCCGGTGGCAACCACCACTTCGTCAAAGCCCATGGCCTTGAGCTGCGCCGCATCGACCCGGGTGTTTAGCCGCAGGTCGACGCCGCGCAGTTCGACAATCCGGGCGAAATAGCGCAGCGTTTCGTGGAACTCCTCCTTGCCGGGGATCTGCTTGGCCA
>DKII01000068.1:0-230 GCA_002454125.1 Novosphingobium sp. UBA6722 | reverse complement strand
GGCCAGGTTGAACTGCCCGCCGATTTCGCTGGCAGCATCGAACAGCGTTACCTGGTGGCCGCGCTCGGCAGCGATGGTGGCACAGGCGAGGCCAGCAGGACCCGCGCCGACCACCGCGATGCGGCGCTTGGCGGCGGTGGGGGCGATCACCACCTCCGTCTCGCGGCAGGCGCGGGCGTTGACCAGGCAGCTGGTGAGCTTGCCGGTGAAGGTGTGGTCCAGGCAGGCCT
>DKII01000109.1:16691-17086 GCA_002454125.1 Novosphingobium sp. UBA6722 | reverse complement strand
CATGCCGACGACGCCGATCGGCTCGTAAGCGACCTTGAAGCCCGGACCGTCTTCCATGAAGTCAAAGTCCTTGAGCGCGGCGATCGTGCTCATGAAGCCGCCGATCCCGGCGCCAACCTGGGCGGTACCGGCGAAGGAGACGGGAGCGCCCATTTCCTCGGCCATCGACATGGCAAGGTCAGCACCGCGCTTCTTGTACTCTTCGACAATCCGGTTGAGCAGCGCGAGCCGCTCTTCCTTGGTGGTCTGGCTGAAAGTCTTGAAGGCGCGGCGCGCGGCCGCCACGGCCTTGTCCACGTCAGCCTTGGTGCCGACCGAGATGACCGCGCAAGCTTCTTCCGTGGCCGGATTGATCACTTCGCGGCGGGCGCCGCCTTCGCTGTCCACCCACTTGC
>DKII01000109.1:0-16654 GCA_002454125.1 Novosphingobium sp. UBA6722 | reverse complement strand
CCCACTTGCCGTCGATATAATGTTGCAGCCGCTCGCGCATCGCGAATCTCCCTTAATGGATCGATTAAACGCGGACTATGTCGGACCCGGCGGGCAATATTTCAAGCGTCAATCTTGCCAGGGATGCCTGACAAGAGTTCTTGACAGTCGAATCGGTATCGGTAAAGAGTTCTTTACAGGCTGAGAAAGGGCTGCGGTGGAAAACCGGTTGAAGGAACTGCGTGAGGCGGCGGGCTGGAGCCAGGGCGAACTGGCCCGGCGGCTGGGCGTTTCGCGCCAGACGATCAACGCGGTTGAAACCGACAAGTACGATCCCAGCCTGCCGCTGGCATTGCGCATGGCCAAACTGTTCGGCTGCGCCGTGCCGGAGATATTCATCGACCGCTGGGAACCGGAGATCTGATCATGGAAGCGTCGCGCAAGAAGTTCGGTATCGTGCTTATGCGGATGGCAATCGGCGCAGTGGCTGGCTTTGCGGCCATGAAGTTCGGGCTGGAGAGCGGCCTGGGGCCGCTGCTGAAAGAAGCAGGCCCGGGCAGTGCGGCCCTGGCCGGATCCGGGCTGATCTATGGACTGATGGGGCTGTTCGTTGGCATTGGCGTGGCGGCGCCAGGGCTCGGTTCCAAGCTGCTCAACGTCACCGGGCGCGAAGATATCGAGGACCAGCGGGCGCAGATGACGGGCGGCGCGGTGGGCTGCCTGGCGCTTGGCATCGGCATGGTCTTGCTGGCGCTGGCCGGACCGGGCGGGGCAGTGCCGGGTGTCGTGGGGGCCGCCGCATTCGGCTTTGCCTTGTTCCTGACCGCGGCGATCACCCTGCTGCAATGGCGCGGCTATGACGAACTGTGGCGCAACATGTCGATGGAAAGCGCAGCCTGGGGCGGCACGCTGATTGCCATGACCTTGCTGGTCTGGGGGGCGCTGGCCTTGATTGGGTGGGCGATCCTGCCGGATCCGGCTGGCCTGGTTGCGCTGGTCATGGGGCTGAACCTGCTCGGCACGTTCATTGCGGTCGGACGGCGCGGCCTGCTAATCGACGCTTGAGCGGATTAAGCACCGCGATAAAGCGCCGCCTCGGCTTCACGCCGGCGAACCAGGCCGGCGAGGCGGCGGCCACCGGCGTGAACCCACTTGCCGAATTCCGCCGCTGCGTCGGCATGGTCACCCGCCTTGTGCAGCTTGGTCAGCGTCGCGCGGGCGATCGCGCCGGTGTTGTAGTGAAAGCTGACCAAGGCATCGAACTGCTGCTGGCTGGTCGGCGCATCGCCGATCGCGCGGCCCACATCGGCGCTGTAGCGGGCCAGGTCGGCTTCCAGCCGCGCGTCGCACTGGGCCTGCGTCCAAATCGTACCGGGACCAATGCTCTTGCCGGTCGCGCCCCAGCCGATTGTCCACGGATCGCCGCCCGTGCCGGGATCGGGATAGGCTTCGAATGTGCCATCGGCGCGCTTCTTGGCGCAGCCTTCGAAACGCTGGATCAGGGCGATGCCGGCGGGCCCGATCTGCCGGGCGGTTTCGGCGCCGAGCGCGGCGTCGATTGCGGCATCAAGCGCAGTCACTTCGGCGGTGCGGAAGCTGCGGCCCAGCAGGTGCCGGACGGCATCGAAGATCGGCTTGCGGTTCATGGGATTGGCCCTCGCAGTTTGCGGAAGGCCAGCCAGTTACATCAGACAAGCAGCTGTAGGAAAATGGTTTCTACCGCCGCCGCGCAATTACCAGGGCGGCGCCCAGCACTTCATCGATCTTGCCAAAGCCCTGCGGGGTAACCCGCAGGTGCGACAGCAGCGGGCCGCTCTCATCCTTGAGGCCGGCGACCAGCCCCTGGTCCTGCAACTCGGTCAGGGCAGCAAGCAGCATCGGCCGGCCCATCGCCTTGGCCGGACCGGCATCGAGCGCCTCGAACGCCATGCCGTCCTGGCTGGCACCCAGTTCGGCGAGCAGCGCCCAGAGCGCGTCGGTCAGCTGGCTGGCACCCAGCACGCGCTGGCGCGCACGGCGCAGCGCCGCGTCCAGCCGCAGGATCGCAGCGAAGGGCAGGTTGTCGATCCCCGGCGGGGCTTCGTAAGGGGCATGCATCGGTCTGGTCTCTTGTCCTGGCGGTGGGCCCGCGTTGTCGGCCATGACGGAACCATTCCGCCATGCTGCGACCCTTCAGCGCGAGGTGCAGGCTGGCCTGTTCCCGCTGGAACCGCTGCCCGCGTCATTGCCTTGTCAGCAACCTGTGCGGCCGTGCCCCCACGGCGCGCACTTCCCAAAACCGGCGGCCCCCTACGGGCAATTCGATTACAAGTGAAACCAAATCGATTGCGGCATACGTATGCGAACACAGGCTCGTGGCTGCGCGCAATTAACCGTCACGCCCGGCGCTTTTCTGCGCAATTGCTGGCCACCACAACGCGAAGGGCGCCCGGATCGCTCCGGACGCCCCCTCGGTGAACCGATGTCAGGCCTGGATCAGGCGCTGTAGTACATGTCGAACTCAACGGCCGACGGCGTGGTTTCCCAGCGCATCACTTCGGGCCACTTCAGTTCGATGTAGGCTTCGATCTGGTCCTTGGTGAAGACCCCGCCCTGCAGCAGGAAGTCGTGATCGGCTTCCAGGCTGTCGAGCGCTTCACGCAGCGAACCGCAAACGGTCGGCACCTGGGCCAGTTCGGCCGGCGGCAGATCGTAGAGATTCTTGTCCATGGCTTCGCCCGGGTGGATCTTGTTCTTGATCCCGTCGAGGCCGGCCATCAGCAGCGCTGCATAGCACAGGTAGGGGTTGGCCATCGCGTCGGGGAAACGGAATTCCACGCGCTTGGCCTTGTCACCGGCGCCATAGGGGATGCGGCACGAGGCCGAGCGGTTGCGGGCCGAATAGGCCAGCAGCACCGGGGCTTCGTAACCCGGGACCAGGCGCTTGTAGCTGTTGGTGGTCGGGTTGGTGAAGGCGTTGAGCGCCTTGGCGTGCTTGATCACGCCGCCGATGAAGTACAGGCACATGTCCGAAAGGCCGGCATAGCCGTTCCCGGCGAACAGCGGCTTGCCGCCATCCCAGATCGAGATGTGGGTGTGCATGCCCGAACCGTTATCGGTCTTGATCGGCTTCGGCATGAAGGTCGCGGTCTTGCCATAGGCCTGGGCGACCTGCTGCACGACGTACTTGTAAACCTGCATGCGGTCAGCGGTCTGCACCAGGGTGCCGAAGGTCAGGCCAAGCTCATGCTGAGCCGAGGCAACTTCGTGGTGGTGCTTGTCGCAGGGCAGACCCATTTCGAGCATGGTCGAGACCATCTCGCCGCGGATGTCGACGCACGAGTCGACCGGCGCGACCGGGAAGTAGCCGCCCTTGGCGCGCGGACGGTGAGCCAAGTTGCCGCCGTCATATTCACGGTTGCCGTTGGTCGGCAGTTCGATGTCGTCGATCTTGAAGCCGTTGCCGTCATAGCCGTCATAGAAGCGGACGTCGTCGAACAGGAAGAACTCAGCTTCCGGGCCGACATAGACGGTGTCGCCGATGCCGGTGGTCTTGAGGAAGGCTTCGGCGCGCTTCGCGGTCGAGCGCGGGTCGCGGCCATAGAGGTCACCGGTCGAAGGCTCGACGATGTCGCAGGTGATGATCATCATCGGCGTGGCGCTGAACGGATCGATGAAGACCGAATCCAGGTCCGGCTTCAGGATCATGTCGGACTCGTTGATGGCCTTCCAGCCTTCGATCGACGAACCGTCGAACATCAGGCCGTCTTCCAGCTCGTCCTCACCCATCACGTGGGCGCACATCGTCAGGTGCTGCCACTTGCCCTTGGGATCGGTGAAACGCAGATCGACCCACTCGATCTCCTCGTCCTTGATCCGCTTGAAGATGTCCTTGGCCTTGGTCATTGGTCTTCCCTTTTTAAGTCCCCGACCTGCGGCCGTGGGTGTGTTCCGATTGGAATGGTTGGATCAGATGGCGTCGTTGTCACGCTCGCCGGTGCGGATGCGGATCGCCTTTTCGACGGCGTAAACGAAAATCTTGCCGTCACCGATCCGCCCGGTCTGCGCGGCGGCGGCGATCGCTTCGACAGTGCGGTCAGCCAGGTCGTCGCTCACCACAACCTCAAGCTTCACCTTGGGCAGAAAGTCGACGACGTATTCGGCGCCGCGATAAAGTTCGGTATGGCCCTTCTGGCGGCCAAAGCCCTTGGCTTCGGTCACGGTGATGCCGGAAACGCCGACTTCGTGGAGCGCCTCCTTCACTTCATCGAGCTTGAAGGGCTTGATGATCGCTTCGATCTTTTTCACTTCGTATTCCCCTGCGCAGCGTGCCGGTACCGTCCCAGTTGCTGGGCCGGCCCGGCCTTTTGGAATGCCACGCCCGGTTCCTATCAAGAATCGTGCCAGTGGCCTGGGAACGGGCCTAGTTGATCGCTGCGGCTGCGAAAAGAGCGGAATCGCAACATTTGAATTTTGCGAGTCGTTCGCGTGTAACTTTCGCGAAGTGATCTGGCATTCTGACTTGCCTGATTTTTTAGCAGCGTCTGCCTAAAAAACAGGCATTCCTCTCCGGGACGGGGAGGGGGACCACGAAGCGGACGTTGTTTGACGGCAGAGTCTACCTGATCCAGAACGGCAAGTATGAAGCAGCTATTAAGCGGTATCGAGGGAATCCAGCTCGCTTCGAGCCAGTCTCGTCGAACCCTGCTCATGCGACAATTCACATGGGAGAGCACGCAATTACCGTTATAGGTGCATAGTCAGCTATGGTAACGATGAGGGATTGTGACCAGCATTAACCCTTGGCAGCGGGTTTTACTTGGCGGCTCAGCCCTCGCTTGCTTTGCCTATGCGGGCAACAGGTTGATTAACGACGAGAGTTCATTCGCCGCTCCGGTCGTTGGAGTTGGATTCCTTGTTTTAGCATTGAGCAAACCAGTAGATGGTGACGCCTGGCTTCCGCCTTTGCAGAAATGGGCGGCGTCATTTGTAAGATGGCTGGGGCTAAAGCGGTGGTATGTCGCTGCCACAACTGCCGTTTTGGCCGCTGCCTTACTGGCGTGGAGCTATCAGGTTCAGATCGAGCGTGAGAATGCAGCGCGTGAAGCTGCGATATATGCGCAGCAAGCCCGCAAAGCCGAAGATCGACGCAGCGCCGCGAGAGAGCGCGCATATCAAGACTGCCTGAAAAAAGCAGATCAGACCTCAGGGAAGAAGCTGAGCCCCGCAGATGCCGATCTTTGGCGGTACTACGCCTCACTCCAGTGTGAGCGGGAGCGTGACAATGCCGATGATCCAGTCGCCGCCGCTATCGCTGAAATAAGGGCCGACCGTGCCAAGCGGGCCATCGACCAAGAATAATCACGATAACCGCATTGACATAGAGTGGAAGAGGGGCCGGCCCAGTTTTCCTGATCTTGCGGGTCTGTTTGCACGTGCCCCTCCACCAGCTGAGCTGGTCCCCCTCCCCCAAGGGGCAGGAATTAGAGATTGAGCCCGGCGGTTTCGGGCAGGCCGGCCATCAGGTTGAGGCTCTGTACGGCCGCCCCGCTGGCACCCTTGCCCAGGTTGTCGAGCCGCGCGACCAGCCGCGCCTGGGTACCATCCCTGGCGCCGAACACCCACAGGTCGAGCCGGTCGCTGGGCTGCATCGAGCGGCGCAGCAGCAGTTCGTCCTTGGGCTCGTCGTGCACGGTCACCACCGCGCTGCCGGTGTAGAAATCAACCAGCGCAAGCCTCAAGACTTCGGGCGATCCGGCCATTGGCATGGCGCTGAGCGGCAGCGGCACTTCGACCACCATGCCGCGATGCGCATCGATCACGGCGGGAGCGAACAGCGGCGGATGGGCAAGGCCGGCATAGCGCTGCATTTCGGGTACATGCTTGTGCCCCATGCCCAGCCCATAGGCGCGGAAGGCAATATCGCCGTCCTCGTCAAATCGCTGGATCAGCGCCTTGCCGCCGCCCGAGTAGCCCGAGACGGCATTGACGGTATAGGGCCAGTCGGCTGGCAGCAGGCCGGCGCGAACCAGCGGCGCGACCAGGCCGAGGAAGCCGGTGGGATAGCAGCCCGGATTGCTGACGCGGCTGGCGCTGGCGACAGCATCGCGTCCGACCAGTTCCGGAAAACCATAGGTCCAGCCATCGGCCACGCGGTGCGCGCTGGAGGCATCGATGATCCGCACCTTGGCGCCCTCGGCCAGGGCCAGGGCTTCCTTGGCTGCCTCGTCGGGCAGGCACAGCACGGCAAAGTCTGCCGCGTGATAGGCAGCGCGCCGCGCGCCGGCATCCTTGCGGGCCTCTTCGTCCAGGATCAGCAGTTCGAATTCAGCGCGGGGGGCAAGGCGTTCGACGATCTCGAGCCCCGTGGTCCCGGCGGCGCCATCGATGAATACGGTTTGGATCATGCGCAATTACCTGACGGTTCGATCCGGACCCTACCTTCGCAAACTCCGTTCGTCCTGAGCCTGTCGAAGGACCGCCCTTGTTCTGAAGGCGTTGAGCCCAGACCCGAAGAAAAAGCGGTGCTTCGACAAGCTCAGCACGAACGGGAATGGGGATAGTTCAGCTTCGTCGTTCGTCCGCTTCGAGCGCTTCGACCGGCAGATAGCCGACAAAGCCGTCCTCGCCGACCTGGCCCCAGGCCCAGCCGCCGGTGACGTCGAGCACGTTGAAGACCGCACCGCCGGCCAGTGCCTCGCGCACTTCGCCATCGGCCCGGTTGGCGACGAGCAGGCTGGCGCCGCCAGCGACGACCTTGCGCGGCATCGGCACGGCATAGTGCGGCACGAAGCAGCGCCCTGCCAGGCGGATATGCGCCAGATCTCCGCGGACCGGCCAGTGCGCCGCGTCAAGCTTTTCGGCCGGGCCGGACAGGCTATACTGGCCTTCGGGAATGGCGGTTACGGTCAAGGTTTCGTGCCCCGGAAACTGGAAGACCGGGCGATTAGCGCCGGAAGCCCCTGCTATCAAGCTATCCATAACGCCCCTTTAACAGCCCCCAGGCCGCGCGCAGGCCCAGCGCGTCGCCGCCCTTGGGCCGGCCGGGCTTGGCGGCGGGGCGCCAGGCGAAGGTATCGAAGTGGGCCCAGTCGGTCCCGGCCGGCACGAACCGGTCAAGGAACAGCGCGCCGACCGAGGCGCCGGCAAAGCCGTTGCTGCTCGAATTGTTCAGGTCGGCGATGTCGCTCTTCAGGTACTCGCGGTAACCATCGTAGAGCGGCAGTCGCCAGCAGGGATCGCTCGCCGCTTCGCCCGCTGCCAGCATTTCCGCGGCGGTTTCGTCGCGCCGGGTGAACAGGGCCGGAAGATCCGGGCCGACCGCGACGCGCGCCGCGCCGGTCAGGGTGGCAAAGTCGATCACCAGTTCCGGCTCTTCCTCACCCGCGCGGGTCAGGGCATCGCCCAGCACCAGCCGCCCCTCGGCATCGGTGTTGCCGATCTCGACCGAGATCCCGGCGCGGCTTTTCAGCACGTCACCGGGGCGGAAGGCATTGCCGGCAATCGCGTTCTCCACCGCCGGGATCAGCAGGTGGAGCCGCACCTTGAGGTGATGCTGCATGACCAGCTGGGCGAGGGCGAGGGCGTGGGCCGCGCCGCCCATGTCCTTCTTCATCAGCGCCATGCCCGAGGCCGGCTTGATATCGAGCCCGCCAGAGTCAAAGCAGACGCCCTTGCCGACAATCGCCAGCTTCGGGTGCTTGGGATCGCCCCAGGTCAGCTCGAGCAGGCGCGGGGCGTGGTGGCGGGCGGCAGCGCGGCCTACCGCATGGACCATCGGATAGCCCTGTTCCAGTGCATCGCCGCTGGTCACCTTGGCCTCGGCCTTATGCGCCTTGGCGACGCGGGCCACCTCGGCTTCAAGCTGGGCCGGGCCCATATCTTCGGCCGGGGTGTTGACCATGTCGCGGACCAGGGCCGTGGCGGCCACTTCGGCCAGCGCCGGGGCGATGGCCCCCGCTGCCTTGGTCAGCAGCACGCGCGGGCCGTCCTCGGCGGGTTCGGCGCGGTAACGGTCAAAGCGGTATTGCCCGGCCGCCCAGCCGAACAGCGCCGGGCCGCTATCGGCATTGGCCAGGCGGTAGGTACCGGCCGGCAGGCTCTCACCCAGCCGGGCGAGGCACCAGGTGCCTAGCTCGCTGGCATTCGCCACGCCGGTGACGACTGACCATTCCTCACCATTGGGCAGGATCGCGTGCTCGAAGGGCCCCGCGGAAAACTTCTGCGCGGCCAGGGCAGCGCGCGCCGCGCCGGGCAGGCCTTTCAGGAAATCGTCCAGCCCCGCCTTGTCGACGACATGGATCGGCGTGGCGCTTTGGTCGCGGTCGGGCTGGATCAAGGCGTGCTTATCGGTCATGGTTGCTGCCATAGCCGCGCTGCGGCGCAAGGTGCGAGAGGAAATTGGCAAATGCGCAAAGCCGCGACCCTGTTCCTGCTTTTGGCGGCGGCCTGCGTGCCCGAGAAGAAGGACGAGACCAAGCCGTCCGAAACAGCGGCAACGGTAACGGCCATCGCGGTTGCGCCGACTGAAACGGCAACGGCGGCGCCCCAGGCCCGCAAGACCGAGGAACGGACCAACACGTTCGAATTCGATTACAGCTACCCCGCCGAAGCTGCGGCGATACCGGCGCTGGCGGCCGAACTGGAAGCGGACCTGGCCAAGCAGCGCCGCGAACTGGTGGCCGCCGCACGCGAAGGGCAGGTGGCCGCCAAGGAGACCGGCTTCCCGTTCAATCCCTATTCCTATTCGGCCGGCTGGTCGGTGGTGGCCGATCTGCCCGGCTGGCTCAGCCTGTCGGCCGGGGCAAGCACCTATACGGGCGGGGCGCACCCCAACCACTGGTCGCAGGCGCTGCTGTGGGACAAGGCCGCTGGCCAGAGCCGCCGCGCGACCGATCTGTTCGCCTCGCGCGGCGCACTGGCGGCGGCGATCCGCGAGCCGTTCTGCCAGGCGCTCAACCGCGAGCGCGCTGCGCGGCGCGGTGAGCCGATCGACCCGAACAGCGAGGACATGTTCGACCAGTGCATCGATCCGACGGCCTCGACCGTGATCCTCGGCTCATCCAACAAGCAGCAGTTTGATCGGATCGGGATCCTGATCGCGCCCTATGAAGCCGGACCCTATGCCGAGGGCGATTACGAGGTCACCCTGCCGGTGACCAAGGCCGTGCTGGCAGCGGTCAAGCCGCAGTACCGTTCGGTCTTTGCCTTGGGCCGCTGACGCCCACTCGCTTTTTGGCGGCGAGGCGCCTATATGCGGCGGCGATGACACAGTATCAGGTAGTAACCGGAACCGAGACCGTCCTGCGCGACGGCACGATCAAGCTCCACGGGCCGGAAGGCTTCGAGGGGATGCGCCGCGCCGGACGGCTGGCGGCAGAGATCCTTGATGCGCTGGTTCCGCATGTCCAACCGGGAGTTTCGACCCAGGAACTGGATGACCTGGTGCGTCAGATGACGCTTGATGGCGGCGCCGTGCCGGCCACGCTGGGCTATCGCGGCTATACCCATTCGTGCTGCATCTCGATCAACCACGTGGTCTGCCACGGCATCCCTTCGGACAAGGTCCTGAAGGATGGGGACATCGTCAATATCGACGTCACCCCGCTGCTCGATGGCTGGCACGGCGATACCAGCCGGATGTACCTGGTCGGCGACGTGCCGCTGAAGGCCAAGCGGCTGGTCGACGTGACGCACGAATGCCTGATGCTGGGCATCGAAGCAGCCAGCCGGCCCGGCGCGCGGCTGGGTGATATCGGCGCGGCGATCCAGACCTATGCCGAAGCCAATCGCTATGGCGTGGTCCGCGAATTCTGCGGGCATGGCCTGGGCCGTCTGTTCCACGATTCGCCCGAAGTGGTCCACGCCGGCCGCGCCGGAACCGGGCCAGAACTGAAGCCGGGGATGTTCTTCACGATCGAACCGATGATCAACCTCGGCAAGCCGGGCGTGAAGGTGCTGGAAGACGGCTGGACGGCCGTGACCCGCGACCGCTCGCTCTCTGCCCAGTTCGAACACTCGATCGGGATCACCGAAAACGGGGTGGAGATCTTCACCAAGTCGCCCAAGGGGCTGGACAAGCCGCCTTACTAACTCCGCCCGCTGCGGATCGCTGCGCCTGCGGCAAAGGGCGTGATCGCCACCAGCACCAGGCTGAAGGCAGCGGTCAGGGCAATGCCCGCTTCGCCACCGGTCGATAGACTGCCCGCACCAAAGACCAGCAGCGGCACAGCCAGCGGGATAACCAGCAGCCCGCCCAAAGCCGCGCCCCCGCGCAGGCCGGCGGTCAGCGCGGCGACCAGTACGCCCAGCGCGGCAAGGCCCGGTGTTCCGGCCACGAGGCCCATTTCTACCGTCTGCAATGTCGCTCCGTCGATCCCGACCAGCGCACTGGCAGGCACAGCCGCCAGCAGCAACGCCGGGGCAAAGCTCAGCCAGTGGGCCACCATCCGCGCGGTCATGGCCAATTCCTCGCTGATCCCGCGCAGCGCGAGTTGGTCAAACAGGCCCAGCTCCAGATCGGGCTCAACCAGCCGGTCGAGCGGCAGGATCGCCGCCAGCAGCGCCGCGATCCACAGCACCCCGCCTCCAGTCCGCGCCAGCACTGGCGCATCAGGCCCGACCGCGAAGGGATAGAGCATCGCCACCGCCAGGAAGAACAGCACCGGCAGCAAGGTCGCCCCGCGCCGCTCACCGCCGAGCAGCAACCCCAGGTCACGCCGCAGCAGGATCAGGAAATGCCTCATGCGGTAAAGTCCGCCAGATCGATCGCCGCGCCGCCCGGCAGGGCGATCGGCTGGTGTGAGGCAGCCAGGGCAATCCCGCCTTGCGCGCAGTGCTGCGCGACCAGTTCCTCGACCATCGCAACGCCGCGCGTGTCGAGGCCGTTGAGCGGCTCATCGAGCAGCCAGATCGGGGCTTCCTGCCCCAGCAGCCGGGCCAGCGCAGCGCGCTTCTTCTGCCCGGTGGATAGATAGCGTACCGGCACTTCGAGTAGGCCGGAGAGGCCAAGCTGGGCCAGCTCTGCATCGCCCGGTCCATCGAGCCGCTGCCAGAAGCCCAGCGATTTGCCCAATGGCAGGCCGGGATCGAGGGCAGGGCGCTCGTCGAGCAGGCCGACACTGCCTGCGCGTTCGACGGTGCCGACCAGCGGGCGCAGCAGTCCGGCAAGGATGCGGATCAGGCTGGACTTGCCAATGCCGTTGGCGCCCTTGACCTGCAGCGCCTCCCCCGATGCCAGCTCCAGCGCGAGGCCACGGAACAGCAACCGCTCGCCGCGCTGGCAGGCCAGGTTGTTCGCAGTCAGGCGGCACGCTTGCATCGCCCAGCGCGATAGGGGAAAGCGGGCGCACTGCCAAGGAGCCGCTCATGTCCATTGCCCGCCTGACCGATACCGAACTGTCCGACCTGCTGACGCGGCACCCGGCCTGGCAGCTCCGCGCCGACGGCCTGGCGCTGGAGCGCACGTTCAAGTTCGCGGACTTCAACGAAGCCTTCGGCTTCATGACCCGCGTCGCGCTCTATGCCGACAAGGCCGATCACCACCCGGAATGGTTCAACGTCTACAACCGGGTGGAGATCACGCTGACCACGCACGATGCCGGCGGCGTTTCCGCGCGTGACGCGGCGATGGTGGAGTGGCTGGCGGGGGTTGTGTGACCAATCGATTGACTAAGGTCATCAGTCATATTTGATGGGCTTGTCGCCAAAGTGCTTGCGAACGATCCGATTCCTGCGTTCGAATTCATCCTCGTCGGCATCGAATTCATCTGGAAAGGTGAACTCGGCATCGAATTGACCGTCTTCTACCACGAGTTCCATCATGGACCAGCGGTTTCGTGGCGGTTCGGCTTCCCAGGCTTGCATAACAAGTTCCGAAAGAACATCTTCCTCATCTTCGGTGTCAATTTCGTGATATTGCACTGCCTGATTGTCGCTTGAGAACACAGCGACGCTTGCCCATGCTTGCCCCGCTTCGGCGAGACATAAAAGCTTGCCGTCTGTTTCCAAGGCTTCCACCATTGTTTCGGCCATGCGTTGATATAGCTGCGCTGCGGTCGGACTTGCTTTGTTTCCCATGTCAGCCTCCACGCTCATTTTTCAGTCGCATTCTCTTGCGGGAAGTGCCGGTGGTCCAGACGATAAGGATTGAACTGGGGCGTTGTGAACTTCCTCGATACGCTGGTTTTAAGTCTACGAGTACCTTTTCTCCGCGGGCAATTGCCTTGGCCCACTGATCTTCAAGTGCACGGTACTGACCGCGATTGAAGTTGGCGTCTTGGGCGAAGTGATTAAACTTTTCGCGGGGGCCGTTGAATCGAACGGCGATGTAATGGCCACCGTCATCGCTCTGTCTCCGGTCTGGACGCCCGGCTCCAGACTGCATGCTGCGTGAACGGGACGAATGCGGACCGGGCGTTAAGGTACCTGTCACCCGCCGAGTCCGGAATTGCGCATCTACACCAAAGGCATAGCCATTGCGCGTGAAAGTCTCGACGACCGGATTTTTGGTGTCGCCTGGAGTTTTGTTGTCACCGGCTGCTGTCGCACTGGTCGGCTTTTTTGGGGGCTTCTCAGCTGGCCGCTTTGGTTCTTGCCACGAGCCGGATGCCCCCGCGCCGCCAAAGCCACCGCCGCCACCCGCAAATCCGCCAAACCGGGGTGGTACCTTTCGGCCCATTCCCGCACGGGTGAACCGACCATCCTCAATATCGTGCCAAGGATTGTACTTCAGTGCCAATGACGAGCCAGAGCTGGTCAGCACCACGCCTGTGCGCAGGTAAATCTCAAACCTGCTCTTGCCAGCAAGAAGCAACCCTTGGGGACTCATCGCCAAACTCCAATTGAATTGGCGATGAGGCTATCATTCTAAGACCTTGTAGGAAAGAACAAAACTAGAACAAAACTGGATGTGTCTTCCTACTTCCCCAGCGGCCGCGCGCTTGAGCGCATCTGTTTGCGCACGCGCCCGGGCAGCCAGCGGGCGGCGAAGGCGATGCGGTGGGCGGTCTTGCCGACACGGTTGTGGAGCTGGTCGCCATGGACGGCGGCCCAGGCGGTTTCGGCCACTTCGCTGACCGGGGTGATCTCCAGCCCGGCTTCCTGTACGCGCTGCCGGATGGCCTCGTTGCTGCCCTGGTTCGAGGTCATGTCGATCAGCGGGGTGTCGATGAAGCCCGGCATCAGGCTGGCGACCTTGATTCCGTCTTCGGCCCATTCGCCATCCAGGCTTTCGGTGATGGCGCGCACGCCGAACTTGGTGGCGGAATAGACCGAGGCGCCCGGCGTGCCATAGATCCCGGCAGCGCTGGCGGTGTTGAGCAGGCACGAACCCGGCGCGCTGGCCTTGAGCCAGGGGTAGGCGGCCTGGGCACCGAACAGCACGCCCTTGAGATTGATATCGAGGCAGCGCTCGATTTCCTCGGGCTTGTTCTCGATCAGCGCGCCGCCCAGCGGAATGCCGGCATTGTTGAAGACGACATCGATCTTGCCGCCGGCTGCCTTGGCGAAGGCCTCGAGCGCCGCATCCCAACCAGCGCGATCCCGCACATCGAGTTTGTGCTGGAAGGATGATCCGGCCGGCAGCAGCGCCGCCGTTTCCTTCATCCCGCTCTCGCTGATGTCGGCCAGGCCGACGAACCAGCCATTGGCGGCAAATTTCTGCGCCACGGCCCGGCCAATGCCCGAACCACCACCGGTGATGAAGATTGCCTTCCTTACAGTCATGTCAGTAACTCCCTGCGCCCCTCTATCGCGGCGCAGGGAGTTCTGTCGAGTGGCAATTCTACTTGGCCAGCGCCTCGCTCAGCCCCTGCACATGGGCCGCGCCTTCGACGATCTTGGCGGTCGATTTCTTCACGGTATCGCCAATCGGTTCGGCCCGTCCGCCCAGGCAGGTGGCGAGGAAGTTCTCGGCCACGGCCGTGAAGGCGATGTTGTTGGCGGGCTTGGCAAAGCCGTGGCCTTCATCCGGGAACAGCACATAACTGACCGGGATGCCCCGTGCCTTCATCGCCGCGACGATCTGGTCGCTTTCGGCCTGGTTGACGCGCGGATCGTTCGCGCCCTGGCCGATCAGCAGCGGCCGGACGATATCGCCCGCCTTGTAGAGTGGCGAACGCTCGCGCAGCAGCGCCACGCCTTCGGGCGTATCGGGGTTGCCCATGCGCTGGACAAACTGCTCGCGGATCGAAGCCCAGTATGGCGGGATCGTCTTGAGCAGGGTTTCAAGGTTCGATGGGCCGACGATGTCCACCCCGCAGGCGAACTTGGTGGGGGTGAAGGTCACCCCGGCCAGCGTGGCATAGCCGCCATAGGACCCGCCCATGATTGCCACCTTGTCCGGGATCGCGATGTTCTTCGCGATGGCCCAGTCAACCGCGTCGATCAGGTCATCATGCATCTTGCGGCCCCATTGCAGGTCGCCAGCCGAGATGAAGTCCTTGCCGAACCCGGTCGAGGCGCGGAAGTTGACCGCCAGCACGGCGTAGCCGCGGTTGGCGAGGAGCTGGTGGTAACGGTCGCTGCCAAAGCTGTCCCGCCCCCACGGGCCGCCGTGGACCAGCAGCACCATCGGCACCGCCTTGTTCGGCACGCCATCGCCATCGGGATCGCTGCCATGGGGCAGGGTCAGGTAGGAGACGAGGTTCAGGCCGTCGCGCGACTTGATCTCGCGCGCATACATCGCCGGCAGCGGCGCGCCGACCAGATCGGGCCGGGGATTGTAGAACTCGGTCAGGGTGCCCTTCTTGCGATCGTAGAGCCAGGTCCGACCCGGTTCGGTGACCGGATCGTTGCCTACAATCCAGCGGTCATCCTTGTCGGTGCGCGAGGCAACGAAGAATTCGCCCTTCAGCTTCGATTTCAGGAAGGCCAGCGACTTGGCGATATCGGGATCGATCGCGGTCCATTCGTTCTGCAGGTAGTCGACCGAATAGGCCTCAACCTCGCCGGTGACGGGATCGCTCAGCGTGCCGCCGATATCGGCGCGGGCATCCTGGGCAACGATCCGCTTCTTGCCGGTGGCCACATCCTCAGCAATCAGCGCCGCGGTGTTGCGGCCGCGGCTGTCGAGCCAGTAGAGCGTCTTGCCATCGGTGGTGAACCCGGCGGGAGCCGTGGTCAGCGAATCCTCAAGGCCCGTGCTGCCGAACGGCTGGGCATCGACCTTGCCATTGGTGACCCGGAAATAATCGAGCCCGCCCTTGGCATTGGCCTTGCTGGCCAGGCGGATCACCAGGTTGTTGTCAGCCGTGAAATCGGCATAGCCGCCATCGTTGCGCAGCACCTCGGTCAGCTTGCCGGTCTTGAGATCAAGGCTGTGGATGTCATGGTAGCGCGGATCGCGGTTGTTCAGGCCAACCAGAATCCGGTCGCGATGGAGGGTCGAGGCGCCGACCAGGGTGACGCGGGTCTTCTCGAACGGCGTCAGGTTGCGTTCGGTCCCGGTCTTGGGATCGATGCCATAAAGCAGGAAGTTCTCATCCCCGCCCTTGTCCTGGATATAGAGGACCGACTGGCTGTCGGGCGCCCAGAAGTATTGCCGGATCGGGCGGTCCTTGCTGCTGCTGATCGCCTTGGCGGCGGCCAGATTGTTCGCGGGGGCAACCCAGATGTTCATCACCCCGTTCACCGGCGCAAGCCAGCTCAGCCACTGGCCATCCGGGCTGATCCGCCCGGCCGACTTGACCGGATTGCCGAACAGCGCCTGGCGCGGGATCAGCGGGTTGGCGGCATCGGCATTGAGCGTGGCCGGGGCCGCCAGGGCTGTGGCGGCCAGCACGGCGGCCAGCGCCGGTTTTACTTTGAACATGAAAGGTCTCCCGTTAGTGTATTGCTTAGACAATACACGCTCCGCGACCCTTATCAAGCGTGTTGCGCAGCAGCTTAAAGCGCCGGATTATTATAGCAATGCCAGGTGAAGATCGCGGTCGCGCCGCGGTGCGGGCGCCAGGCTTCGGCCATTTCGCGGGTCAGTTTTTCGCTGGGGCGTTCGGGCAGGTCGAGCAGCTTATGCAGGCCCGCCTGAACCGCCAGATCGCCGGCCGGCCAGATATCGCCGCGGCCTTCGGCGAAGAGCAGGTAGATCTCGGCTGACCAGCGCCCGATGCCCTTGATCTGGGTCAGCTGGGCGATCGCTTCCTCGTCGTCGGCTGGCAGCGAATCGAAATCGAGTTCGCCGCCCACCACCAGTTCGCACAGCGAGCGCATATAGCCCTGCTTCTGCTTGGACAGGCCGCAGGCGCGCAGGGTGTCGAAATCGGATGCCAGCACCTTTTCGGGCGGCAATTCGGGCCCCAGGTGGTCTTCGAACTTGCGCCACATCGATGCCGCCGCCGCCACGCTGACCTGCTGGCCGACGATCGTACGCATCAGCGTGCCATAGCCGCGCGGGCGGATCCGCGGCTCGGGATAGCCGGTGCGGGCCAGGGCGCTGGCAAAGCGCGGTTCGATGGCGGCCACGCTATCGAGGCCATGCTTGAGCTGCTCTGCGGTCAATCCCACACCAATGGTCCTGCTTGCCAAAGGAAAGCGCGTTGGTTAGCAGCCCCGGCGAAGTGCCGATAGGGTGCAGTGAAGAGGAAACGACGCGATGCCGAAGCTGGTAGTGGTCAATCGGGCTGGTGAGGAAAAGACGGTCGAGGCTTCGGCCGGCCTGTCGGTGATGGAAGCGATCCGCGACAACGGCTTTGACGAA
>DKII01000096.1:4554-5149 GCA_002454125.1 Novosphingobium sp. UBA6722 | reverse complement strand
CCGACCTTGATCTTGGCAATCGGGCCGCCCCAGCCCCGCCCGCCCTGATAGCGCAGCAGCCCGGTGCGCAGCGCATCCTGCGCCGCCTTTTGCAGCTGCGGGTCAAGCGAGGTGCGGACCCACAGGCCGCCGCCGTAAATGCTGTTTGGCCCGTCCTCAGCCTGTTCGCCATATTTCTCGATCAGTTCGCGGCGCACGTCCTCAACGAAATAGCCAACCGAGGGATCATAGCTTTCCGAGCGGCGCGGGATCAGGCCCAGCGGCTGCGCCTTGGCCTCGGCGGCCTGAGCGGGTGTAGCCCAGCCATTGTCGACCATCTGGTCGAGCACATAGTTGCGGCGGTTGATCGCCAGCTGCTGGTTCTTCTCCCGCCCATAGCGTTCGGGTGCCTTGGGCAGGATCGCCAGGAACGCCGCTTCGTGCAGCTTGAGGTCACCCACGTCCTTGCCGAAATAGGCCCGCGCCGCTGCCTGAACGCCAAAGGCCTGCCGGCCCAGCGGGATCTCGTTGAGATAGAGCTCAAGGATCTGCTCTTTCTCCAGCGCCCCTTCGATGCGGCGGGCCAGGATCATTTCCTTGATCTTGCGGGTGACGG
>DKII01000096.1:1172-4447 GCA_002454125.1 Novosphingobium sp. UBA6722 | reverse complement strand
CTGCTGGGTGATGGTCGATCCGCCAACCGCGCGGCGGGTGCGCAGCGGGTTGGCATAGTCGATCACCGCACCAAGGGTGCCGGTGATGTCGACCCCGCCGTGGGTCCAGAATGTCTTGTCTTCGGCCGAAAGATAGGCGTTGATCAGCGGTTTGGGCAGATCGACAAACCGCAGCTGGACCCGCCGCTCACGCGCATAGCTATAGACAATCTCGCCGTTCACACCGCGCACCATGGTCGGCAGTGGCGGCTGGTAGCTGAGCAGGCGATCGGCCGAAGGCAGCGCCCGCAGCACTGTGACCCACAGCAGGAGATAGAGCACGATCAGCCCGGCCAGGGCATATCCAGCGATACGGAACCGCTTGCTGGTCTGCCAGTTTGCAGCGAACCACTGCCCGGCACGATGTTCCCGCAACCTGGTGAGCAGCCCCCCGGCTTCACGCCGGATGCGCAGGCGGATGGATTCGGATTGCTCACTCATCTTGGGCGCGGCTCTAGCATGGGGAAACGGCGATAGGCCAGCGGCAAGCTATGGCTGCAACGCCGGCAGCGCAGCTTCGCGGGCGAAGTGAATCCGGATGGCCCCGGCCAATGTCTGGGCGAAAGCTCGCTGCCCCTCGGGCGAGGCCAGACGTGCGGCATCATCCGGATTGTTGATATAGCCGCTTTCAAACAGCACGGAGGGCACGTCCGGCGCCTTGAGCACGACGAAGGCGGCAGACTGGACAGTTTCCTCGCGGAATGGCAGCCGCCCGCGTCCTTCGCGCAGGATCAGGCTGCCGAAACTCTCCGCCTTGGCCTGCATCTCGCGCTGCGACAGATCGACCAGGATCGCGCCGACACTGTCGCTCTGGTCAGTGATGCGAATGCCGTTGACCTCGTCCACCGCGTTTTCGCGGGCCGCGATCCGTTCGGCGACCTCGTTGCTGCCCTTGTCGGACAGGACATAGACCGTGGCGCCGCGCGCGCCGGTGCCCACTTCGGTGCTGTCGGCATGGATCGAGATGAACAGATCGGCCTGGAGCCGCCGCGCGATATCGGGGCGAACCGGCAAGAGCAGGTACCGATCATCCTCGCGCGTCAAGGCCACGCGGACCCCGCCCTGGCGCAGCAATTCATCGCGCAGAGCGATCGCCAGGCGCAGCACCAGATCCTTTTCCTTGAGCGGACCCAGCCCGGCGCCGGGATCCTTGCCGCCATGGCCGGCATCGATGACGACGAGCGGGCGGCTTGCATCCTGCGGGCCGCGCACTGGCGGCAGCCCCTGCTGCGCATCCTCATCCGGCAGATTTATCTGGACGACGTAGCCGTAACCTCGGCCCGGTCCGCCAAAGGTTCGGTCGGCCGCCACCATGGCTGCAAAGACCGCCAGCGGTGCCGCAAAAAGACCAAGGATCACGGTGGTGCGACGCATTACGCCGCTCTGCTAAACAAGGTAAATTACAAGGGCAATGGCCCGCGTTGCGGATTAAGCCTTTGCCGCTGCCCTTGCCGCCCGCCAACCATGATGCTAGGCAACGAATGCGCGAGACCCGCAGGGTTCATTCGTAACGCCTTAGGCATTACTTATTAACCGGAATGCGGGCAGTTCTCGCCAGGAATCCCGGGCCGCGCCCGGATGTACAGGTTGATGCCGTAATGAGAAGTGGTTCGTTGCCTGCCAAGACCCTGCCCGACCGGGCTGTGGCCGTGGCGGTGCGGCAACCGGCGCATGAAACAGCTCTGCGCCTGATCCTTACCGCAGACACACAACACGCCGCCGGGCGCGCACATGCCCCTGGCTATCCCCATACAGTCGTTCGCCAAGGCGGGATCCGTTCCCGGGCGCGCGGCCGTTTCGCACAAGAACGCGCCTCCCTAACCGGCCAGGACCTTTTCAGGTCCGGCCAGGCATGGCGCGCACGGAGAGTAATAAATGACAATGCGCATGCTGATCGATGCGCGCCACCAGGAAGAAACCCGGGTGGCGGTGCTCAAGGGCAACCGGATTGAGGAATTCGACTTTGAATCTGCTGAACACAAGCAGATCAAGGGTAACATCTATCTCGCCAAGGTAACCAGGGTCGAACCGTCGCTGCAGGCGGCGTTCGTTGATTTTGGCGGCAACCGCCACGGCTTCCTGGCCTTCAGCGAAATCCACCCGGACTACTACCAGATCCCCAAGGAGGACCGCGAGGCCCTGCTGGCCGAGGAAGCCGCCCATGCCGAGGAAGAGGCCGCCCTGCGCGCCATCGCCGAGGGTGAGGAAGACTTCGTTGGTGACGACGAACTCGGCGAAACCCTGGCTGATGATCTCGCCGGCACCACCCACGAAGCCTACCACGACGATGACGGCCACGGCCTGACCGAAGTCGACACCGCCGAGAAGGACGAAGTCGCGACCATCGAGGATGGCCAGATCGACAACGCCTTCGATCATGAAGGCGAAGAAGCCGCCGAAGCCGAAGGTGGCGATGATCGCCGCCGCGGGCGCGGGCGTCGCCGTCAGGGCCAGGGTGGCCGCGGCAAGGCCAAGGAAGCCGATGAGCTTCGCGCCAAGCGCATGGCGCTACGTCGCCGCTACAAGATCCAGGACGTGATCCAGCGCCGCCAGGTGCTGCTGGTCCAGGTCGTCAAGGAAGAGCGCGGCAACAAGGGCGCCGCCCTCACCACCTACCTCAGCCTGGCGGGCCGTTACTGCGTGCTCATGCCGAATTCGAGCCACGGCGGCGGCATTAGCCGCAAGATCAGCTCGGCCGCTGACCGCAAGCGGCTGAAGTCGATCATTGCCGAGCTTGAGCTGCCCAAGGCCATGGGCTGCATCGTTCGCACCGCCGGGCTGCAGCGCACCAAGACCGAGATCAAGCGTGACTTCGACTATCTCGCCCGCCTGTGGGACGACATTCGCGAGACCACGCTGAAGAGCACCGCACCGGCGCTGATCCATTCGGACAGCGACCTGATCAAGCGCGCGATCCGCGACATCTACAACCGCGAGATCGAGGACGTGATCGTCGAGGGCGAACATGGATACCGCCTCGCCCGTGACTTCATGAAGATGCTGATGCCAAGCCACGCCAAGCGGGTGAAGCAGTATGCCGATCCGGTGCCGCTGTTCCAGCGCTATGGCGCCGAAGATCAGCTGACCGCAATGTACGATCCGGTCGTCCAGCTGAAGAGCGGCGGCTACATCGTCATCAACCCGACCGAAGCGCTGGTGTCGATCGACATCAACTCGGGCCGCTCCACCAAGGAGCACGGGATCGAGGCAACAGCGCTCAACACCAACCTTGAAGC
>DKII01000096.1:910-1046 GCA_002454125.1 Novosphingobium sp. UBA6722 | reverse complement strand
GTGATCGACTTCATCGACATGGAATATGGCTCGAACGTCCGCAAGGTCGAGAAGGCCATGAAGGACGCGCTGAAGAACGACCGCGCCCGCATCCAGGTCGGCCGGATCTCCAGCTTTGGCCTGATGGAAATGAGCC
>DKII01000096.1:0-856 GCA_002454125.1 Novosphingobium sp. UBA6722 | reverse complement strand
GAAATGAGCCGCCAGCGCCTGCGCACTGGCGTGCTCGAAGCGACCACCCGCCAGTGCCCGCACTGCGATGGCACCGGCCTGGTCCGCACGGCATCGAGCGCGGGGCTTTCGGCCCTGCGCCTGATCGAAGACGAAGCCGCCAAGGGCCGCGGTTCGATCATCTCGCTGTTCGCTAGCACCGAAGCGGCGGTCTATCTGCTCAACGCCAAGCGCGCCGATCTCGCCGAGATCGAGGAACGCTATGGCGTGCGGGTCGAAGTTCTGCCCGAAGGTGAGAACGAAGGCGCCAAGATGCGCGTCACCTCTTCGGGCCCACGCCCCGAATTTGTGCCGAAGTTCGAGCCGATTGCACTCGAAGACGATGACGACATTACCGACATCGAGGACGAGGAAGACGAGGACGAAGGCGAGGAAGACGAAGGCCGCGAACGCGGTGGCCGTCGTGACGAACGCCGTGACGAAGGCGATGGCCGGGGCAAGCGCCGCCGTCGCCGCCGCCGCCGGGGCGGTCGCGATCGCGAAGACGGCGAAGGTGCCGAAAACGGTGAAGCTGCTGAGGGTGAAGAAGCCGGCGACAGCGAAGGCGGCGATCGCGAGGAAGATGACCGCGAAGAAGGTCCGGCCGGTGAGACCGACGAACAGCGCAAGCGTCGTCGTCGCCGTCGTCGGGGTGGCCGCGGCCGCAACGGCAACCGCGAAGAGAACGGTGAGGCACCTGCCAGCGACGGCGGCGAAGATGCTGCCGAAGCAGCGGCTGAGCCGGTCGCAGTCGAGGCCGAAGTGGCCGAGGAAGCCCCAGCCAAGCCCAAGCGCAGCCGCAAGAAGGCGGCTCCGGCCGAGCCTGAGGCTGAACCTG
>DKII01000114.1 GCA_002454125.1 Novosphingobium sp. UBA6722 | reverse complement strand
AACCCCCTCCTCTGAAGAGGAGGGGGCATAAGTTGGAACTCGAAATCGCGATCGAAGCCGATTGGCCTTCGCCCCCGAACTGGGAAGCCCTGGCCGAGCGCGCGCTCGCTGCGCTCAGCCAGGTCGCGCCCGAACTCGCCAACCCGCGCCTTTCTGCCAGCCTGCTGTTCGCTGACGATGCCGAGGTCCACGCGCTCAACCGCGAATGGCGCGGTAAAGACAAGCCGACCAACGTGCTCTCTTTCCCCATGCTGGAGCGGGACGACCTGCTGGCGCTCAGTCCTGAAGGCCCGCCCGAACTGCTCGGCGACATCGCCCTGGCGCTGGAAACCTGCGCGCGCGAGGCGGCGGACAAGGGTGTGCCGCTGGAACACCATGCGGCGCATCTGATCATCCACGGCCTGCTCCATCTGGCGGGGCATGACCATGTTCACTCGGACGAAGAAGCCGCCGCGATGGAAGCGCTGGAAATCAAGGCTCTTGCGCTGATGGGCATTGCCGACCCATATGGCGATCGCGATCCAGTGACCGGATCGCCAAAAGGGGACTGACGAGTACCATGGCCGAGGGCCCATCCGGAGACGGGGAGAGTAGACGCTCCACCTGGCGTGCGATCAAGCGCTGGTTCGAGCGGGTTGACGGCGGCGGCGAACAATCGCTGCGCGCCCAGCTGGAAGAAGCAATCGACGAGCACGAGGACGACGGCGGCTCGGTCCGCAATGGCGACCTCTCCGCGCTGGAGCGCGACATGCTCCGCAACCTCCTCCATTTCAGCGAGCACGATGCCGATGACGTCGCGATTCCGCGCGGCGAGATTGTTGCCGTGCCGGAAACCGCCAGCTGGGAAGAGGTGGTCAGCGCCTTTGCCGAACACGGCCATTCGCGCATGCCGGTCTACCGTGACAGCCTGGACGAGATTGTTGGCATGGTGCTGATCAAGGACGTGTTCAAGCACCTGGCCAGCGGCAAGCCGCCCAAGGACTGGACCAGCCTGCTGCGCCAGCCGCTCTACGTGCCGCAGGCGCGCGGCGCGCTCGACGTGCTCAACGACATGCGCGCCAGCCGCGTCCACCTGGCCGTGGTGATCGACGAATATTCCGGCACCGACGGGATCATCACGATCGAGGACCTGGTCGAAGAAATCGTCGGCGAGATCGAGGACGAGCACGACGATGCGCCCGAGGCGCTGCTGGTCCCGCTCGAAAACGGGATGTGGGAAGCCGATGCCCGCGCCGAGCTGGACGACGTGGCCGACACCATCGACCGCCGCCTGGCCGAGGTTGAGGAAGACGTCGATACCCTGGGCGGCCTGGCGTTCCTGCTGGCCGAAGCGGTCCCGCCGGTCGGGTCAATCCTCGATCATCCCAGCGGATGGCGGCTGGAAGTCATTGCAGGCAACGAAAAGCATGTTACCCGTCTGCGTCTGCATCCGCCCTCTCCCCAGGACGAATCCGAAGAGTAATCCGTGGCCATCCGCCGTCTGCCTCCCCTGCGCGCGATCGAAGCGTTTGTGCGGATCGTCCGGCTGGGCTCGGCCCGCGCCGCGGCGGACGAGCTGGGGCTCAGCCCCTCGGCCCTGTCACGCCGGGTTTCCGCGCTGGAAGAATTCATCGGCAAGCGGCTGTTCACCCGCCAGCACCAGGCGATGAAGCTGACCGACGATGGCAGCACCTTTTACAATGCCGTTGCGCCCAAGTTTGATGAGCTGGCCGCCGCGGTTGAAGGCCAGGTCGAGGACAGCCGGGTGCTGCGCCTGCGCCTGGGCGTCTTGCCGCTGTTCGGCAGCCAGCGGCTGTTCCCGCGCCTGCCCGAACTGCGCAAGGCCCAGCCGCGCCTGCACATCGATTTCGATACCAGCCCGCATCTCGATCACCGGGTCGGTGACACGCTGGACGCGGCCTTCATCCTCTCGCCCCAGCCGGACCCTTCGTTCCACGCCGTCCAGCTGGATCACAACAAGGTCTATGCGATCACCTCGCGGACGCTGGCTGACGAGATCGGCCCCACGCCCGATCGCGAGGTGCTGTCACGCCAGACCTTCCTGATCCACAACGAGCTGCCGGACAGCTTCATCGCCTGGAAGCAGGCGATCGGCCTGCCCGATCTGGAGCCGGCCGCGATCGACCACTACGATTCGGGCCAGCTGATCCTTGAAGCGGCGGCGCAGGGCCTGGGCATCGCCATAATGCACGATGCCCACTTCGACCGGGCGCAGGACGGCCGACTGGCCAACCTCTACGATATCGAGGTCAAGAGCCCCTATTCCTACTGGTTCATCTGCAAGCCGCACGCGCTGGACGTGCGGGCGGTGCGGATCTTCCATGACTGGGTGGTGAAAACCGGGCTGTGATCGGGCAGCATCGCACCATGAACCGCCGATTCGCCCTGCTCGCCATTCCTGCCCTGTTCGTGCTGGCGGCCGCCGCGCCGCCGAAGAAGGCCCCGGCCAAGCGCCCCGTCGCTGCCAAGCCGGCTCCGCCGCTGGGTGATACGGTCAAGATCGCGTTGGTGACGGAACTGGGCACGATCGAGCTTGAGCTCGATAACAAGCGCGCGCCGATCACTACGCAGAACTTCGTGCGCTATGTCGATCTGAAGAAGTTCGATGGGATCGTGTTCTACCGCTCGATGCGGCTGCCGTGGGGCGACCAGCCCAACGGCCTGATCCAGGGCGGCTTGCAGGGCCATCCCCTGAAGGTGCTCAAACCCATCGCGCACGAGCCGACCAGTGTGACCGGAATCAGCCACAAGGCCGGCACGATCTCGATGGCGCGCCATGCGCCCGGCACGGCCACGGCCGACTGGTCGATCCTGCTGTCGGACCTGCCCAGCCTTGATGCCGATCCCAAGGCAGCCGAACCCGAAGCCCAGGTCGGCTTTGCCGCCTTTGGCCGGGTCACGCAGGGGATGGATGTGGTGCGCAAGATCTGGGATGCGCCGCTCTCACCCACCAAGGGCGAGGGGCCGCTCAAGGGCCAGATGCTGGAGCCGCCGGTAAAGATCCTCAGCGCGCGGCGGATCGCTGACCCGCCGGCGCCAAAGTCCGCGTCTTAGGCGACAGTCGCCTTGCGGATCACGCCGGGGTTGGCCGGCGGTTCGCCCTTGGGCAGGGCGTCGACATGTTCCATGCCTTCGATCACCTGGCCCCAGACGGTGTACTGCTTGTCGAGGAAGGTCGCATCGTCGAAGCAGATGAAGAACTGGCTGTTGGCCGAATGCGGATAAGAGGTGCGGGCCATCGAGCAGACGCCGCGCACGTGCGGTTCGGCGTTGAATTCGGCCTGCAGGTCCGGCTTGTCCGAACCGCCCATGCCGGTGCCCTGCGGGCAGCCACCCTGGGCCATGAAGCCCGGGATCACGCGGTGGAACTTCACCCCGTCATAGAAGCCTTCGTTTGCCAGCTCGACGATCCGTTCGACATGGCCGGGCGCGAGGTCCGGGCGCAGCTTGATGACGACATCGCCGCTATCGAGCGAGAGGGTGAGGGTTTCGGCCATGGTAGTCTCCATTAGGTTTTCGCAGCCGATATAGGGCCGCTTGGGACAAAGTCACGCGCCAAGCCTTGGCCGGGTTGCAAAAGCCGATAACGCGCCTAGACCGGCCCGGTCATGACCGTGGACAAGCTCGACCCCGACCTGCTCGAAAGCGCCGCTGCCGCGGCCGAGCTGGCGCATGAGAGCGACAGCCTGGACGCTGAAAACACGCTCAAGCCCGAATTCGTCCGCCGCGTCCGCGAGGGCCTGGAAGCGGGCGAAAACGATGCGGTCTATGGCATGGTCGAAGGGTTGCACCCGGCCGACATCGCCGACCTGTTCGAACTGCTAGATTCTGATGAGCGCCCGGCCCTGGCCCTTGCCATCAGCGACCTGATGGGCAGCGAGGTCTATGCCGAGCTTAACGACTATGTCCGCGAGGACATCGTCGAGCAGCTCCCGGCCGAAACCGTCGCGGATATTGCCGAACAGCTCGACACCGACGACGCCGTCGCCATGCTGGAAGACCTCGACGAGGAAGACCAGCAGGCCGTCCTCGCCGAAATGGAGCCTGAGGACCGCGCGGCAATCGAGACCGCGCTGTCCTATCCCGAAGAGTCCGCCGGCCGCCTGATGAGCCGCGATTTCGTCGCGGTGCCCGAACACATGACCGTAGGCGACCTGATCGACTTCCTGCGCGACGGACGCGATCTGGCCAACGAGTTCTGGGAAGTGTTCATCGTTGACGCGCGGTTCCACCCGGTCGGGACCTGCGCGCTCAGCTGGATCCTGCGCACCCCGCGCGGCATTGCGCTGACTGACGTGATGCAGCGTGACCAGACCCTGATCCCGGTGACGATGGACCAGGAAGAGGTTGCGCTGCGGTTCCAGAAGTATGCGCTGATCTCGGCCGCAGTGGTCGATGCCGATGGGCGCCTGGTCGGCCAGATCACGGTCGATGACGTGGTCCACATCATCCAGGAAGAAGCCGGCGAAGACGTGCTGCTGCTGTCCGGCGCCGGCGAAGGCGACATCAACGAGCCGATCCGCGATTCCTACATCAGCCGTGTCCGCTGGCTGATCGCCAACCTGGCGACTGCCCTGCTAAGCGCAACAATCATCAGCAGCTTTGGCGGGGCGATCGAAAAGCTGGTGGCCCTGGCCGCGCTATCGCCGATGGTCGCCTCGATCGGCGGCAATGCCGGAACCCAGACCATGGCCGTGGCGGTCCGCGCGCTTGCCACCAACCAGCTGACCCGCTCCAACACCGGCCGGATCATCTGGCGCGAGATGCGCGTCGCGCTGCTCAACGGGGTGACCGTCGCCACACTGATCGGGGTCGCAACCGCGCTGGTCTTCTCCAACCCCTTGCTCGGCGCGGTGATCGGCACGGCCGTGGTGGTCAACATCATCACCGCGGGCCTTGCCGGGGTGATCGTGCCGGTCACGCTCGACCGGCTGGGCCAGGACCCGGCCGTGGCAAGCTCGGTCTTTGTCACCATGATCACCGATTCGATGGGCTTCTTCGCCTTCCTGGGATTGGCGGTGGCTTCGGGACTGGTGGGCTGAGCCATGCCGCTGCACCTGACCAAGGTGGCCTACGGGGCCCAGTCGCTTGAGGAAATGCGCAGCTGGTTCGCGACGCGCGGCGCCGAGGCGCGGCTGACCACGCGCTACCTGCCCAAGCGGCATGAAGAGATCGTTCCGGGTGGCTCGCTATTCTGGATCTTCAAGCACCAGCTCGTCATGCGCAGCCCGATCCTGCGGTTTGAAGAGGCCGAGGGCGGGCGGACCAACATCGTCATTGCCGCCAAGCTGATCGACGTGCTGCCGCGTCCCAAGCGTGCCCACCAGGGCTGGCGCTATCTCGAGGACGCCGACGCCCCGCGCGATCTTGGCAGCGACGAAGACAGCGGCGAGGTCCTGCCCGGCCACATCGCCGCCGATCTGGCCCGGTTGGGCCTCGTCTAGACCCTACCAGCGCAGCAGCGGCGGCACGATCAGCCGGCCCAGCACAGCGGCGATCGTTACCGCCAGTCCGTGCCAGATGCCGATGTGGACCATGTCGGTATGCGGGCAATAGAGCGAGACGGCGAAGATCCCCGCGCTGCCAGCACTCAATCCGGTCAGCAACCCGGCTTGGCCCAGTCGCACCGGCGCGCCGCGGCGCAGCCAGGCCGTCAGGATGGCAGCGGTAAACAGCCCTGCGAACAGGCCAAAGGTGATGCAATCGCGGCCATTGTCGCGCAGCGGCGATGCGTTGCCGTGCAGCAGGCCGGTCACGATCAGGAACAGCGCCCCCAACGGCAGAACTGCGGCCGCAGCCAGGCTCCAGGCCCAGCCATCGCGCCGTGCGCCAACCGCCGGTCGGGCCGAATCGATCGCCGCCCAGGCCGAGGCCAGGGTCAGGACAAGGAATACGCCGGCCGAAACCACCCCGACCGGATCGGGGCGCGCGGCGAGGAGGTCTGAGCGGATCCCGAACAGGCCCAGCAGCAGCAGGACGCCCGCCGCGAGGCCGAGCAGGGCACCCGCCATGCCACGCCAGCGGCGGAGCGGACGGACCGGGGCCAGGTCCTGCGCCAGCGCTTCGATCAGGGAATCAGTACTGCGTGTCATGATGGTTTTTCTCAATTCTCGATCAGGGCAGCCAGCCGCTTGAGGCCGCGGTGAATGTTGACCTTGATCAGCGATTCGCTCTGCCCCGTGGCAGCGCTGGCTTCGCTGATCGAACGGCCTTCGATCTTGACCAGTTCGATCGCCCGGCACTGCGCCGGGGGCAGTTCCTCGAACAGCCGGTCAAGGCTGATCCGGGCAGTAATCGCCGGTTCGGCATCGACTGCGGGCAAAATTTCGTCGCTCAACTCATCTTCTGCGCGGCGGTAGGCCAGGCGGAGATGGTCGACAAATTTGTAGCGGGCGATTGCGGCCAGCCAGGGCAGGAACGGACGTTCCGGGTCATAGCTGGCCAGCTTGCGGTGCAGGCTGAGCAGCGTTTCCTGGACAAGGTCATCCAATTCGCACGGGTTCACCCGCCGCCGCAGATAGCGCAGCAGCCAGTCCCGCGCCGCCTGCAGCAGCGCGGCATAGGCTGTCCGGTCGCCGTGCTGGGCCAGCGCGGCGAGCCGGGCCAGGGTGGCTTCGTCCGCCGTCAACGGCGTCCTCGCGCCAGCAGCGCATCAAGGCTGAGCCAGCCGCCGCCGCGCAGCACCAGCACCAGGGCGAGCGCTGCCCACAGCGAATGAACCGGCCACCAGGCCTCTGGATAGACGAAGAACTGGATCGTCAGCGTCATGCCCAAGAGGCCGAGCGCGGACAGCCGCGTGAACAGCCCGGCCACCAGCAAAGCGGGAAAGACATGCTCCGCCGCCGTGGCGGCCAGCGCCGCGAATTCGGGCGGCAGCGGGACGCCGGCATATTCGGTCCGGAACAGCTCATAGGTCGTCTCGGTCACCTGGAACCAGGTGCCCTCCTCTACCTTGGTCTGCCCGGATCGCCAAAAGATCCCGGCCAGCACGATCCGCACGAAGGCCAGCAGAATGCCATCGGGCACCTTGCCGGCCAGCGTCGCGGTCAGGCTGTCATAGCGCTGGATCAGGCCGGACAGCAGGGTCACGGACGCGCTTCCAGCGAGCCGTAGCCCTTGGGGGTCTTGGTCTTGAGGCAGGTGCCCTTGGGAACCAGCTTCCAGGCATTGCCCTGGTAATCGCGGGTCGAGGTGCCGGCGCAACTGGTGCCGGGGCCGGCGGCGCAGTCATTCTTGCCGGCCTTGGCCACGCCATAGCACTTTTCGGTCGCCTTGGCGGGCTTGCTCTGCGCCTGGGCGGCGCTGGTGGCGGTGAGGACGGCCAGAGCGGCCAGGGCGGCGATCGTGACGGCTGAGCGGTTCATGGGGGCAACTCCTGTAATGCGGGGCAGCGCCGGTTGGCGTTGTCCTCCCCCCATTCGGCAGCCCGCGCCGGGCGGTTACAGCCAACCCCAAAAAGAAAAATGCGCCGCCCGGCTGTAACCCGATCGGCAGCGATGGCGAATGGCCAGATGCCGACCTGGCACGACCCTCAACTGGAGTTCCCTATCATGCACACCGCCAAGACCGCTTCGGCCCTTGCTTCGCTCGCCGCCGCTTTCGTCCTCGCCGCTGCTGCCAACGCTGCCCCCGCCCCGGCCGGCAGCTCGGGCAAGGCGCTCGCCGATGCTGACACCGTCCACTGCTACGGCGTCAACACCTGCAAGGGCACGGCCGACTGCAAGACCACCGAGCACGAATGCAAGGGCATGAACGGCTGCAAGGGCCACGGCTTCAAGGCCATGAAGGCCGGCGAATGCCTGAAGCGCGGCGGCACGATCGGCGATCTGGGCTGATCCCTCCCCCCGGGCCCGGCCGCTGCCCTCATCCCCCTCCCGGCCGGGCCCACCCCTTTCCCTTGCGCAATGGTTCAGCAGCGATGACCGGCACCATCCCGCCCTTTTCCGGCTTTGGCCTCGGCCTGCGCAAGGAACACCACGAAGCGTTCCTGACCGCGCAGCAGCCGGTCGACTTCGTCGAGGTCATTTCCGAGAATTTCATGGCTTGCGGCGGCCGCCCGCTGGCAACGCTGGAAGCCGTGCGCGAACGCTATCCGGTGATCCTGCACGGCGTTTCGCTGTCGCTAGGCGCAGATCAGCAGCCGGACCGCGCCTATCTGGCCGAGCTCAAGACGCTGGCCCGGCGGATCGACCCGCTGTGGGTCTCCGACCATCTCTGCTGGACCGGGCTTGGCGGCCACAATTCGCACGACCTGCTGCCGGTGCCCTACACCGAAGAAGCGCTGGCGCGCTGCATCCGCAACCTGACCATCGCACAGGACGTGCTGGAACGCCCGCTGCTGATCGAGAACCCGTCTAGCTACGTGAGCTTCCCAGGCAGCACCCTGAGCGAATGGCAGTTCCTGGCTGAGCTGAGCGCCGCCACCGGCTGCTACCTGCTGCTCGACGTCAACAATATCTACGTCTCCAGCGTCAACCACGGCTTCGATCCGCTCGACTTTCTGCGCGGCATTCCAACGGACCGGGTCCGCCAGATCCACCTCGCCGGGCACAGCCATGGCCCCGAGGGCATGCTGATCGACACCCACGATGCGCTCGTGCCCGATCCGGTCTGGCAGCTCTACGCCTCTGCGGTTGAGCGCCTTGGTCCAGTTGCGACCATGATCGAACGCGATGACCAGATCCCGCCGCTGGCGGACCTGTTGGCCGAACTCGCCGAGGCGCGCGGTCTGTCGGAGCGCGTCCCGGCATGACCCTGGCAATCCTGCAACACGCCTTCCTGGCCGAAATTGCCGCCGATGACGCGCTGCCGCCCTCGTCCGCTGGCATGGCGATCTACCGCAATGCCTATCGCGGCCGGCTCAGCGATGCTCTCGCCACCGGTTTCGAACGGACCCGGCGCTGGGTCGGCGAGGAGGCCTTCGAACAGGCCGCTGCCCATTACATCCTGACCCATCCCCCGCATCGCTGGACGCTCGACCTGTTTGGGGAAGCTTTTCCGGGCTTACTCGGAACCCTGTTTGCCGATGATCCCGAAGTGGCCGAGCTGGCCTGGCTCGAATGGCAGCTGCAACAGGCTTTTGCGGCGCTCGATGCGCCGGTTCTGACTGCTACGGACCTGGCGGAGGCCAGCTTGTCCGAAGAAGATTGGGCGCGGCTGCGCTTCATCCCGGCGCCGGGTTTTGCGGCGCGACAGGTGGACTGCGATGTGGTGACCTTGTGGCCACTGCTGCAAGACGAGGCGGCTTCGAGCGCCCCGGCAAGGCTGCCGGAATCGGGCTGGCTGATCGTCTGGCGCCAGGACTTTTCGCCGCACTACCGGCTGCTTGACCCGGCTGAAGGCGCTGCACTGGTGGCGCTGGCAGGCGGGGCGAGCTTTGGCGAAGTGGCTGCGCGCGTTGGTGCGGACGGCCTCCAGCAATTCGGAGCGTGGTTTGCCGGCTGGCTGGCGGAGGGCCTGTTCTCCGCCATGGAGCTTACCTAACCGCCGCGCAGTCGGGCGATATAGCCGCGCACGTCGTGCTCCTCATCGCCGTCATAGCGCGGGGCATAACGGGCATAGGCCGCTTCCAGCGCATCGGTCCGCTCGGTCATCGGCACCACATTGTAGGCGTGGCTGACCACGAACCGCTCGCGCGCGGCCAGCTGCGGCAGGATGATCTCGGCATAGCGCTCAGCCGGCATGGCGTGATCGCGCCCGCCCTCGCTGGTCAGGCCGGAAAGCACCCAGCCGGGGATGATCGTGCCGGCATGGACATGCTCGGGCAGGTCCTCGCGCAGGCTTTCGGTCAGGCCCAGCACCGCGTGTTTTGAGGCGATGTAGGCGGCTGACCGCGGGACCGCGCAGAACAGCGCGTTTTCGGATGCCACGTTGTAGATCGCTGAGGGGTGATCCTGCGCCGCCATGCGCGGGGCAAAGGCCGCGCAGCCGTGCCAGACGCCCCAGAAATTGACTTCGAACACGCGGCGCGCAGCGGCAATGTCGGCCTTCCACAAGCGCCCGCCGCCGCCCGAAATCCCGGCGTTGTTGACCAGCAGATCGACCCGCCCGAAGCGCTGCCAGGCCAGCTCGGCCAGGGCCTCGACCGCTTCCAGGTTCGCTACGTCGCAAGCAACGATTCCGTCTGCCGCTTCACGATCGGACAGCAGAACCTGCGCGCCTGCCGCTTCGAGCGCCTTGCCTAGGGCCCCGCCGATCCCCCCGGCCCCGCCGGTGATCACCGCGACCTGGCCAGTATAGTCGGGCATCATCCTGCCCGCGCCGCTAGCTCAGCCTCGCGCGTGACCACGCGGCGCAGGGCGTTGGCATAGGTTTCGGGCTCCTGCGCGCCGGGGATCAGGAACTTGCCGTTGATCAGCATCGCCGGCACGCCGCTGACGTTCATGTCATAGGCCATGCGCTGTTCTTCCTGCGCCTGCTGGGCCAGCACCGGGTTGTCGAGCGCGGCCGCAGCGTCGTCTCGATCAATCCCGACACCTTCCGCCACATCGAGCAGCACGACCGGGTCAGAGACATTGCGGCGCTGCTGGAAGTGCGCATCGAACAGCGCCAGTTTCAGCTCGGTCTGCTTTTCCGGCCCGTGTTGCGCCAGCGTCCACAGCAGCAGCTGATGCGCGCGCAGCGTGTTCCACAGCCGCGCCTGCGGGGCCTCACCCTCACCCGTATAGTCGAACGAATAGCCGGCCCGGGTGCCGATTTCCTTCATCTGCCCGCGGGCTGCGGCCATCTGATCGGGCGTGCGGCCATATTTGCGGGCAAGGTGCGCCTGCTGTTCCTCGCCCTCTGGCGGCATGTCGGGATTGAGCTGGAAGGCATGCCAGCGGACCTGGGCCTCTACCTCGCCCTCCAGCGCCGCGAGGCCCTTCCTGAGCTGCGAATAGCCGATGATGCACCACGGGCACATCACATCGGACCAGATGTCGATCGTCACTTTAGCGGGCTGGGTCATTTGTCGAGCCACCAGACTAGCAGGTTGTGGGCAATGGCGAAGGGCCTCGGGAAGATCAGCGTGTCGGTGCCGTCGGGACCGGCGGCGCGGGCGGCTTCCAGTTCCTCGCGGGTGAACCAGCGCGCTTCTTCCAGCTCGGTAAAGTCAACCGCCAGCTCCGGATCATCGGTAAAGGCGTGACAGCCGATCATCAGCTGCGACGGGAAGGGCCACGGCTGGCTGGCGACATAAGACACGTCGCGCACCCGCACGCCCGCTTCCTCGAAGCTTTCGCGTGCCACGGCTTCCTCGATCGTTTCGCCGGGTTCGACAAAGCCGGCCAGCGCCGAATAGATCCGCGCCGGAAAGCGCGGCTGGCGGCCCATCAGCAGGTGACCCTTGTGTTCGATCAGCATGATCGTGACCGGATCGGTGCGGGGGAAGTGCTGGGCCTTGCAGCTGTCGCAGTTGCGCTGCCAGCCGCCCTTGCTGACCTGGGTTGCGCCGCCGCAGCGCGCGCAGAAGCGGTGCCGGGCGTGCCAATCGACCAGGCTGCGCGCCCCGCCATAGAGCGCCAGTTCGCCCGGATCGAGCGCCGACATGGCGGCCCAGATCGAAGGGTTGGCATAGGCCGGCCCGGTCGCGCCTTCATCGGGCACGGCGGCAAAGCAGGCCTTGCCGTCCATCAGCCCCAGGAACACCAGTTCCTCGTCCGGATCGGCATCGGCCAGTGTGCCCCACTCCAGCGCGCCCTCATCGGTATAGACCGGCGAGAGGCCATCCAGCTTCAGCAGCCGTGCCCGCCAGTTCATCAGGCCCGCAAGTTCATCCGGATTGGCGCGGATGTGGTCGGCCCGGTCGATCGGCGAACCGGCAAAGGCGATCGGCGCCTTCATGCGCCGCGCATCGCTGCCAGATCGGCCAGCACCGTCTGCGGGAACTCGGCGTGGATCGGCAGGGCTTCGGACGGCATGTACTGGGTATAGATCCCGGCGCGCAGGCCCATCCGGACATTGACGAAGCCGACTGTCCCGGCCGCACCGCCCCAGCCGAAGGTCCCGGCATCGCGGCCCATGCCCGAACGCCCGCCCGCGCCATTGCCCGCGCCGTCGATAAAGGTGCCCTTGGTCTCGACCCCGTCAGGCAGCAGATTGCTGACACCAAGCGCGACCGACGCCGCGCCCATCACCCGCCGGGTGCCAACCAGGCCGCCATTGGCGATCATCTTGAGGAAGCGGTCATAGTCCGCTGGCGAGCAGACCAGGCCAGAACCGCCAAAGGCAAAGGCGGGCGGGTCGAGGTAGATCGAAGTCTTGCTGGGATCGATCGGCAGCGGGAAGCCGCCCATCAGGCCGTAATTGGCGGTCAGGCGGTGCACTTCGCTGGCAGGCACCCGGAAATAGCTGCTCTTCATGCCGATCGGATCGAACATCCGCTCCTGCAGGAACGCCTCGAAGCTCTTGGCACCCGAAGCGCGCTGGATCACCACGCCCAGCACGTCGAGCCCCATCGAATAGTGCCATTCGGTGCCGGGTTCGGAAACCAGCGGCACGCTCGCCGCCAGCTTGACGAATTCGTCCGGGCCCGGCGTGGGCGGGCTGACCGGCAGGCCGGGGATCTTCATCCGCGTCAGCACCGCCGGGGTCACCCCCAGCCGCAGCAGTTCGGCGCTGACCTTTTCCTTGCCCACGCCGGCATAGCCCAGGCCGGCCGTATGGGTCAGCAGGTGGCGCACGGTGATCTGGTTCTGCGCGGGGCGCGATTCCAGGCTGTTCTTCGGGTCGATCGCCACCCGCATATTGGCGAATTCGGGAATGAAATCGGCGACCGGCTGGTCCAGCTTCAGCTTGCGATCGTCGATCAGCATCATCGCCGCCATGCCGGTGACCGGCTTGGTCTGCGAATAGGCGCGGAACAGGCTGTTTTCGCCCGCGCTATCGGGATCGTCGAAGGCTTCCTTGCCGCGGACGATGAAGCCGGGATCCTTGTCACCCCAGCCCAGCGCCGCGACCATGCCGACGACCTTCTTCTGGCTGACATACTTGTCGAGCATCGCGGTAACCTTGGGCCAGCGCGCTTCGAACCCGACCGCCATGGCGGCATGGGCCAGCTGGCTGCCAAACGGCAGGGCACCGACGGCAGCTCCTGCCCCCAGCAATACGCTGGAGCGCAGCAGGTTCCGGCGCGAAAGCGCGATGGCGTCGTGGTGATGCAAGGTCATTCTCCCGTTTCTCGTTCAGCCAGCGCCAGCCGCGCTGCCTTGGCGAACAGGGTGGGCAGGCCGGCTTCATCGATCCGGTCCAGCGGCCACCATTCGCCATTGTCAGCCGCCAGCCTATCCAAATCGCCGCCCGAATAAAGCATCAATTGCAAATCGAGATCGAAATGGGTGAAGCCGTGGCGGACCACGCCGCCAGCGCGCCATTCCCCCGGCAGCGGTCCTTCGCCGCAACCGTCGCTGCGGGCCGCCCAGCCATCATCCGGCAAGGCCCGCATCCCGCCCAGCATCCCCGTGCCCGGTCGCTGCACCAGCCAGACTGCGCCGCCGCGCTCGATCCAGAAGGCGCAGCCGCGGCGCTGCGGCTTGGCGGCCTTGGCCGGCTTGACCGGAAAGCGCTCTGCACCAGCGCGCCGCCCGGCGCAGCTCGCGGCCAGCGGACAGAGCAGGCAGCGCGGATTGCGGTTGGTGCAGACCGTCGCCCCCAGGTCCATCATCGCCTGGGCAAAGTCACCGGGGCGCTTAACCGGAGTCAGTTCCTCGGCCCGCGCCCGGATCGCCTTGCGCGCGGCGGGCAACGGGTCGTCAATGGCAAAGAGCCGGGCGATCACCCGCTCGACATTGGCATCGACCACCGTGGCCCGCTCGCCAAAGGCAATCGCGGCAACAGCAGCGGCGGTATAGGCCCCCAGCCCCGGCAGCGCACGCAGCTCCGCCTCGCTGCTCGGAAAGACGCCGCCCCGCGCCGCCACGGCCCGTGCACAGGCCAGCAGGTTGCGGGCGCGGGCGTAATAGCCCAGCCCTGCCCAGGCGGCCATCACCTCGGCATCATCGGCCGCGGCCAGGTCCTTGACCGTCGGCCAGCGCGCCAGGAACTTCGCAAAGTACGGACCGACCGCCGCCACCGTGGTCTGCTGCAGCATCACCTCGGACAGCCAGACGCGGTAGGGCGCTGGCGGCGGCGTCCCCGGCGGACTGCGCCAGGGCAGCGCCCGCGCCTGGCTGTCGTACCAGGCAAGCAGGCTGGCGGAGATCGTGTCGGCGCTGGCGTCCATCGGCCCGCTATGGCATTGCCAGCGCTGCAATGGAACGGGACCCAAAAAAGCCAGGCACAAAGCCCGTAAAGGGGGCCGCAGCAAAGCCGCGCCCCTATGAACGGCCCCGCGGCGGAGCGGCGCGCAGCGTTTCCGAACTGATGCCCGAAGTGGGCCGCACCGCCTTTCGCCGGTTCGGCTTCGTCCAGTCGAGCGTGGTCACCCGCTGGCCGGAAATCGTCGGGGCCAGGCATGCCCGCGTCTGCAGCCCCGAAGCGATCCGCTTTCCGCCCGGCGAGAAGGTGGGCGGCATCCTCGAACTGGTGGTTGTTCCGGCCCATGCCCCGCTGATCAGCCACGTGATCCCGGAGATCATCGAGCGGGTGAACCGCTTCTTCGGTTACAGCGCAGTCGCCCGGGTCAAGCTGCGCCAGGGCGCGGTCAAGCCGCCGGTCGAAGACCGCCGCCCGGCCGCTCCGCCCTCGCTCAAGCCGATTCCGATGGAACTCGGCGATTCCTTGCGCGATATCGGCGATCCCGAACTGCGCGCCGTGCTCGAATCGCTGGCCCGCAGCCTGGGTGACAACAACGAGGACAAGTGATCTTGAAGCAACTGCTCCGCCCCGCCCTGCTCCTCGCGGCCGCCGCGCTGACCCTGGGCGCCAGCCCGCCGCAAGACTGGAACCGGGTGGTGACCCGCACGGCAACCCAGAGCAACGTGCTTGGCAACCCGGCCGCCAAGGTCAAGCTGACCACTTTCGTCAGCTACACCTGCCCGCACTGCCGCGAGTTCGAGCTGGAATCTGATGCCGGCTTGAAGCTCAAGTACATCCGCAGCGGCAAGATCTCGGTCGAGATCAGGCACGTGGTGCGCGATCCGATCGACCTGACCGTGGCGATGCTGACCAATTGCGGGCCAAAGGAGAAATTCCCGCTTAACCACAGCGCGTTCATGCGCAGCCAGCCGGTCTGGCTGCAGACCATGGCGCGCAGCAGCAAGGCCCAGCAGGCGCGCTGGACCACGGGCGCGCTGCCGGCCCGGACCCGCGCCATCGCCGCCGACTTCCGCTTCTACGAGATCATGGCGACCCGCGGCTATGACCGGATCACGGTCGATCGCTGCCTCGCCGATGGCGCGGTGGCGCAGCGGCTGGCCGCCGGCAGCGAGGCGGCTTCGAAACTGGGCGTCGATCACACGCCCAGCTTTGCAATCGACGGCACGCTGCTGTTCGGAACCGATGGCTGGAGCCTGCTGCAGCCGCAGATCGAGGCGCGCATGTAATGCGGCGGCGGGGACTGTTTACCGGCTTGCTCGCTCTCGCTGCGGCCACCCTGCTGACCGGCGCAAGCAAGCCAAAGGAAAAGGACTGGTCGGCCACCGTTACCCTCAGCAAGGAGGGCTACCACGTCCGCGGCAATCCGCATGCGCCGATCCGGCTGATCGAATATGCCTCATACTCCTGCCCGCATTGCGGCATCTTCGAGATGCAGGGCGGGGATGAGCTGACCGAACGCTTCATCAAGCCCGGCTCGGTCGCCTATGAAATCCGCCCGTTCTTCCTCAACGAGATCGACAAGACGCTCTCGCTGATCGCCTATTGCGGCAAGCCGGAGAAGTTCTTCGGCAACACGACCCAACTGCTAAAGTTCCAGCACGAATGGCTGCGCACCCCGACGCGGGCCCAGGCGCAGCGCTGGTCCGACCCGGACTGGAACAAGCGCGTCCAGGCCATGACCGAGGACCTTGGCCTTTACACCATGATGGAAAAGCGCGGCTACAAGCGGCCCGAGCTTGACAAGTGCCTGGCTGACGAAGCCCTGGTGGCAGAGCTGCAGAAGGGCACCGAGAACGCCTTTTACAACGAAGGGGTCAAGGGCACCCCGGCCTTCCAGCTCAACGGGCAATTGCTGCCGGTCAACACCTGGCCGGCAATCCGCGAAGTGCTGGCCCGCGCGATGAAAGGTTTTGTCTGAGACTCCTGTGGAGAAGCCTGTCGGCTATGCAGGCGCTCCTTCCCGCTCCCCGGCCGCTAGGCTAGTTTTAGCGGCTCAAATCCAGAGGATTTTTGCGAATCATGACTGCTGCAAAATTCGGTTTCGCGCCCAAGGCGCTTGTCGCTGCAACCATGGCCCTGGCGCTGGTCGCCTGCGGCAAGCAGGAAGAAGGCGCGGCCGCCGCGCCCACCAGCGGCGAGGCGATCGCCAAGGTTGCTCCGCCGGCCGGCAGCAGCTGGGCCGACACCTATGCCGCCACGCCCGAGGGCGGCTACCGGATGGGCAACCCCGATGCCCCGATCAAGCTGGTCGAATATGGCGCGCTGAGCTGCTCGCACTGCGCCGAGTTCGCCGAGAAGAGCGCGGCCGAAATGCGCGACAACTTCATCGCCAGCGGCCGCGTCAGCTTTGAAGTGCGCTTCTTCATGCTGAACGCGCTCGACGTGCCCGCCACCCTGCTCGCCACCTGCGGTTCGCCCGAGGCAACCCTGCCGCTGGCCGAGCAGTTCTGGGGCTGGCAGAAGAACATGTTCACCAACCTGCAATCGAACGAAGCCGCGCTCCAGGCCGCCAGCCAGCTGCCGCCCGAGCAGCGCTTTGTCGCGATCGCCCAGGCTGGCGGCATGGATAGCTTCTTCACCTCGCGCGGGATCGCCGCCGATCAGGCCAAGACCTGCCTGGCTGACACCGCCAAGGCGACCAAGCTGGTCGAGGCGACCAACAAGGCCAGCGAGGAACTGGGCATCACCGGCACGCCGACCTTCTTCCTCAACGGCGCCAAGATCGAAGGCAACACCTGGGAAGTGATCAAGGTCGCGCTCGAAAAGGCTGGCGCCCGCTAAGCCGGGACCAGGAGGGGGACCGGCCAGACGATGCGGATCAAGCGGCTCAAACTGTCGGGCTTCAAAAGCTTCGTTGAGCCGGCCGAGCTGCATATCGAGCCGGGCCTGACCGGCGTGGTCGGCCCCAACGGGTGCGGCAAGTCCAACCTGCTTGAAGCAATCCGCTGGGTCATGGGCGAAAGCAGCCCCAAGTCGATGCGCGGCGGGGGCATGGAAGACGTGATCTTCGCCGGCACTGCCCAGCGCCCGCCGCGCGATTTTGCCGAAGTCGTGCTGCTGGCCGATGCCGGGGACAATGACAGCGATCTGGAGGTCGTCCGCCGGATCGAGCGCGGGGCGGGCTCCGCCTACCGCGTCAACGGGCGCGATGTGCGGGCCAAGGATGTGGCGCTGGTCTTTGCCGATGCGGCAACCGGCGCGCACTCCCCGGCGCTGGTCAGCCAGGGCAAGATCGCCGCAGTGATCGCCGCCAAGCCGGCCGAACGCCGGATGATGCTGGAAGAGGCAGCCGGGATCGCCGGCCTGCACGTGCGCCGCAAGGATGCCGAACAGAAGCTGCGCGCGACCGAAGCGAACCTGGCGCGGCTCGAAGACCTGATGGGCCAGCTTGACGCCCAGATCGGGTCCTTGCGCCGTCAGGCCCGCGCGGCGGAACGCTACAAGGCGCTGTCTGACAAGATCCGGCTGGCCGAGGCGCGGCTGGTCTATGCCCGCTGGCGCGATGCCGCCGCCGCCGCCGATGCCGCGCGCAAGCAGGCCATCGCTGCCGAGGACGCGGTGAAGCAGGCTACCGATCTCGCGC
>DKII01000017.1:14409-14542 GCA_002454125.1 Novosphingobium sp. UBA6722 | reverse complement strand
AGCGTATCGGGCGCGGCGGCAAGCGCGAGCGCGGCGCGGTCAATCCGGTTGGCAATCCGCTGTTCGAAGCCTTGCGCGAACTGCGCCGCTCACTCGCGGCCGAGGCCGGGGTGCCGCCCTATGTCATCTTCCA
>DKII01000017.1:7724-14357 GCA_002454125.1 Novosphingobium sp. UBA6722 | reverse complement strand
GTGCCGCCCTATGTCATCTTCCACGATGCGACCTTGCGTGAAATGGCCGAGACCCGACCCGCCTCCCTCGCCCAGCTGGGCGAAGTCGGCGGCGTCGGGTCCCGGAAATTGGCGGCCTATGGCGAGGCGTTCCTCGCCACCATTCGCCAGTACTGATTACGGCCGGATCTCATCATGCGGCAGCTGCGGCGCGGCGTCCTCGCCGTGGCGCGTCGCCCACAGCGAATAGAACACGCCCGCCGCGATCAGGCCCGCAGTCACGCCCAGGCTCAGCACCGGCGGGAACTTCTCCCCGCCCATGATGAAGTCCGAGACGAAGATCTTCGAACCGATGAAGACCAGCACGGCGGCCAGCGCATACTTCAGGTAGTAGAAGCGGTGGACCATGGCCGAGAGCGCGAAATAGAGCGCGCGCAGGCCCAGGATCGCCATGATGTTGCTGGTGTAGACGATGAAGGTGTCGGTCGTGATCGCGAAGATCGCCGGCACCGAATCCACCGCGAAGACCAGGTCAGCCAGGTTGATCACCACCAGCGCCACGAACAGCGGGGTGACGGCCGTGACCAGCTTGCCGGTCTTCTCGTCCGGCACCTTCACGAAGAAGTGCTGGTCATGCAAGGTCGGGGTGACGCGCATGTGGGTCGAAATCCACCGCACCACCGGGTTCTTCGACACGTCCGGATCGTGATCGCCGGCGAAGAACATTTTCACGCCGGTGAAGATCAGGAAGGCCGCGAAGATGTAGAGCACCCAGTAGGCTTCCTGGACCAGCGCCGCACCCGCCGCGATCATCAGGCCGCGCAGCACGATCACCGCGAGGATGCCCCAGAGCAGCGCCCGATACTGGTACTTCGGCGGAATCGCGAAGAAGGTGAAGATCAGGCTGATCACGAAGACATTGTCGATCGAGAGCGCCTTTTCGATGAAGTACCCGGTATAGTACTTCATGCCGAGGTCGCCGCCCTTCTCGATCCAGACCCAGGCGCCAAAAGCCATGGCGATCGCGATGTAGAAGACCGACAGCTTCAGGGATTCCGCGATGCCCATCTCGCGGTCTTCCTTGTGCAGGATGCCCAGGTCAAAGACGGTCAGCGCGATGACGATGCCGATAAAGGCCAGCCAGAACCAGACCGGAGTGCCGAGCCAGTCGGCGGTGAGGAATTCCATCAGTCACATTCCCTGTTAAAAACAAAAGCGCGCCGGAACGAGGGTGCTGTGCCCTGCTCCGGCGCGGAGGTGAATTGGTCTTTTCGCTGTTAAGTGGGCCGCGGACGGCGCAAAAGGCGCGCAATCCGGTCCTTGATCGCCAGCTTGAGCTTCTTCAGCCGGACGATCTCGAACGGATCGGCCAGCCGCCGCCGCTGCGCCAGGCGCAGGGCTTCATCAAGCTTCTGGTGGCGTTCCAGCAGACGGAACACACGATCGGACATGGCAATGCTCCCTTATCGAACGGTTGTGGTTCGATCGGATGAGCCGAGCCTGTTGCCCAGTTTCCTTGGGATGGGGGGACAAGGTGTCCGGACCACAGGCATCGGCATCATCCGATGCGGTCCGACATCACGTAGCGCCCTGGCTGGGAAGGGGGATGGTGCCAGTGCGCCGCGCCAGAGGGGCCCGGTCCCGCAGGACTGTTTTTAAGACTGATTCGCTCTTATTTCAAGAGTGATTTTTTCGTGGTGCCGGATCTGCTTGACCATCGGGCGAATCACGATATTAATGTGATATCAGTTTTAATGCTGATTGATTCACAGGGGTCAACACCATGTCCGATGCACACACGCCGATGGCCATCAGCCGCGAAAAGCGCGCCTGGAGCACCAGCGGCTATCTGATCTTCATCACCTTCCTGGTCCTGCTCACGCTCACGATCTGGCGGATCGTCAGCTTCGCGGGCAGCCAGCCCGAAGACAGCGAGATATTCGGCTTCGTCGTCTCGACCGGTCTGGCGTCGATCCTCCTGGTTGTCCTGGCCAGCGGGTTCTACATGATCCAGCCCAACCAGGCCGCGGCCATCACGCTGTTCGGCGCCTATCGCGGCACCGATCGCAATGAGGGCCTGCGCTGGGTCTGGCCGTGGATGGGCAAGACCAAGATCTCGGTCCGCGCCAACAACCTGGTTTCGGACAAGATCAAGGTCAACGACCTGCGCGGCAACCCGATCGAGATGGCGGCCCAGGTGGTCTGGCGCGTGGTCGATACCGCCCAGGCGCTCTATGACGTCGATGATTACAAGGCCTTCGTCATGGTCCAGATCAAAGCGGCGGTCCGCACGATCGGCTCGCGCTATCCCTATGACGATTTCGCCCATGCCGAGATCACCCTGCGCGGCAACCACGACGAAGTGGGCGTGGAACTGCGCAAGGAATTGATCGCGCGGCTGACCATGGCCGGGATCACGGTGGACGAATGCGGCTTCACGCACCTGGCCTATGCTCAGGAAATCGCCGGAGCGATGCTGCGCCGCCAGCAGGCAGAAGCGGTGATCGCGGCGCGGACCAAGCTGGTCGAAGGCGCGGTCACCATGGTCGAAATGGCGCTGCAGCAGCTAAGCGACAAGGGCGTGGTCCAGCTGGACGACGAGCGCAAGGCGGCGATGGTCTCGAACCTGATGGTCGTGCTCTGCGGTGAGCGCGATACCCAGCCGGTGGTCAACACGGGCACGCTGTACCAGTGACCTGACCCATGGCGCCGCCCGCTAAAAAGGCCTTTCCGCTGCGGCTCGATCCGGCGCTGTTCACAGCGCTGGAACGGGCCGCAGCCAGCGACTTTCGCTCGGTCAATGCCGAGATCGAAGTCCTGCTGCGCGAAGCGCTGGGCCGGCGCGGGATCAAGGTGGCACCAAGCGAACCGCCCCGGCGCGGGCGGCCGCCCAAGGAGAAGAGCGATGACTGAACCCAAGCCCTGGTTCGCCGCCAAACGCTTTGGCTATGGCGCCGGTTGGCCGATCACCTGGCAAGGCTGGGCACTGCTGGCCGGCTACCTGGCAATCCTGGCGATCGTGGGCTGGCTCGATCAGCAGAGCGATGGCCGCGTCCGGACAATCGCCTTCGCGGTATTCGTCGCGGCCACCGCCGCCTTTGCCTCGCTGGTGTACCAGCGCACCGCGGGCGGCTGGAAATGGCGCTGGGGCAAGCGCGATTAGTCCTGCCTTTGCCTGATCTTAACCCGGCAAGGGCATAGTGCCGGGATGGACAAGAACGCCCGCCTGATCCTCGCCCTTTCGGCCCTCGCCAGCCTGGCCCTGCCGGTCTCGCTCGCCAGCGCGCAGAACTTCACGCCCTATACCGTGGTCGAAACCGGCCAGCGCTTTGCCCGGCTGCAGGAAGCGGTCCAGGCGATCGGCGGCGGCACCGGTACGATCCGCATCGCCAATGGCCGCCACGCCGACTGCGCAGTGCAGGGCGCGGGCTCGATCACCTACCAGGCCGAGACGCCGGGCCAGGCGATCTTCGATGGCGTCGCCTGCGAGGGCAAAGGCGTGCTGGTGCTGCGTGGCGATAACGCGCGGGTCGAGGGGCTGGTCTTCACCAACATCCGTGTCGATGATTTCAACGGGGTCGGGATCCGGATCGAGCTGGGCAATCTTGAAGTGTCGCAGAGCTGGTTCCGCGACAGCCAGCAGGGCATCCTTGGCGGGATCGATACCAAGAGCCGCATCAGCATCGACAAATCGACCTTCACCCGCCTCGGCACCTGCGAAGGGCCGGGTGGCTGTGCTCACTCGGTCTACATCGGGGACTACGGTTCGGTCTCGATCACCCGCAGCCGGTTCGAGCAGGGCCGCGGCGGCCACTATGCCAAGAGCCGCAGCCGCTCGGTCGAGATTGTCGGCAACAGCTTCGACGATTCGGGCGGGCGCGGCACCAATTACATGATCGACCTGCCCGGCGGTGCCTCGGGCCGGATCGCCAATAACTGGTTCGTCCAGGGGCAGGACAAGGAAAACTGGTCCGCCTTCATCACCGTCGCGCCGGAAGGACGGCAGTACAGCTCAGCCGGACTGGTGATCGAGGACAACGATGCCCGTTTTGCGCCGGGCGTCAGCCGCACCAGCACCTTCGTGGCCAACTGGACCGACGATCCGGTGCAGATCGGCGCAAACCGTCTGGCAGCCGGCCTCAAGCGCACCGACCGCCGTTAACCGAAGGCCGCAGCGTAGCGCAGCACGCCGCGCGGCGCGTTGCCGGAGAGGACTTGCGCGCGAAAGTATTGCGCATCGTGCTGCGCCAGCGGAGCCAGTTCGGGAATGATGCCGAAGCCGAAGCGCTCGTAATAGGCCGGGTTGCCGACCACGGCGACGCCGTGCGCGGCTTGGTCATGCAACGCCGCAATCCCTGCACGGATAAGCGCTGAACCGATCCCCTGCAACTGAACTTCGGGTGAGACCGAAACCGGCGCCATCTGGAACCAGCCGCAATCAGCCCCGTCGATTGTCACCGGACTGAAGCCGATATGGCCGATGATTTCGCCAGCTGCGGTCACGGCAACCAGCGACAGAGCCAGATCGCCGGCGCTGCGCAGGGCATCGACCAGATCGGGTTCGCTGCCATCGCTGAACCACATCGGCGCAAAGGCGCGGCCAACCAGATCGTGTATCGCAGCTTCATCGCCAACCTGTTCTGGGCGAATGACGTAGCTGGTCACAGCAGGTGGCCAGTCCGGTCGCGCTTGGTATCGAGGTAGCGGGCGTTGTGCGGGTTGGGCGGCAACTGGTGCGGCACGCGTTCGGCTACGGCGACGCCGGCAGCGGATAGCGCTTCGACCTTGGCCGGATTGTTCGTCATCAGGCGGATCGGGCCAACGCCGAGCAGGTTCAGCATCCGCGCCGCAACCGGGAAGTCACGGGCTTCCGTGGGCAGACCCAGGCGGTTGTTGGCATCGACCGTGTCGAACCCCTGGTCCTGCAGCTGATAGGCGCGCAGCTTGTTGACGAGGCCAATCCCCCGCCCTTCCTGGCGCAGGTAAAGCAGCACGCCCCAGCCTCCGGTCTTGGTCTCCGCCGCCATGGCCCGCAAAGCGGCATCGAGCTGCGGCCCGCAATCGCACTTCAGGCTGCCGAGGATATCGCCGGTCAGGCATTCCGAGTGCAGCCGGACCAGCGGCGCTCGGTCGGCGTTCTGCTGGCCGATCACCAGGGCAACGTGTTCGCGCAGGTCATCGGTCGAGCGGAAGGCGACAATCTCGGCATCCTCGGCCGCGGCGACCGGCAGGCGGGCGCGGGTGGCGATGGCCAGGTGGCGCGGATCGGTGAATTCTGCAAGATCGCCCGAGGAGACCGCCTGGGCCTCACCTGCCCCGTCCGGATCGACCAGGAAAGCCGGCAGGATCCCGGCCAGCCGCGCCAGCGACAGCGCCGTTTCAGCAGCGCGCGGGTGATCAAGGTGCTCAGCCAGGAACGGGCCCTTCATCGGCCAGTTGAGGTCTTCGGCCGGATCGGCCAGCACGCGGGCGGCAGGCAGGGTGAACGGCTCGGCCCCGCGGATCAGCACCGGGGCTTCGGGCACGGCCGCCTCGCGCTGGTTGGCGAGCTTGAGCGTGACGGCGCGCGCCGCCGAAATCAGCAGGCGCGGGGCGGTGACATCGGGGCCAAAACCGGTCTCGGCCGGCAGCAGGCGCAGCACGCCATCGACCTCGATCGGCCAGCCGTGGCGCAGCGCATCGAGCGCCAGGGCAACACGGCGGGTCGCCCTCAAAGGGCAAACTCCGTGATCAGCGGCACGTGGTCGCTCGGCTGCTCCCAGCGGCGGGTTTCCTCGACGAAGCGGTGGCTGACCGATTGCGCCGCCAGCTCGGGCGAGGCCCACATGTGATCGAGCCGGCGGCCGCGATCCTTTTCCTGCCAATAGGTGCGGTAGGACCACCACGACCAGTTGCGTTCCGGCGCGGGGATGTGCTTGCGGCCCAGATCGACCCAGCCGTGGGCATCGCGGAAGCGGTACAGCGCCTCGATCTCTACCGGCGTATGGCTGACCACCTTGAGCAGCGCCTTGTGGTCGTAAACATCGCATTCCAGCGGGGCGATGTTGAAATCGCCGACAATCAGCGTCGGCCGGTCGAGCTTGTCGGCCCAGCGCGTCATCCGCTCGAGGAAGTCGAGCTTCTGGCCAAACTTGGGGTTCTGGTCCCGGTCCGGAATATCGCCGCCAGCGGGAATATAGACGTTCTCCAGCACCAGGCCCTGACCCGGCCCAAGCAGCTCGACGCCAATATGCCGCGCCTCGCCGTTGTCCTGCCAGTCATGCCGGCCCAGCTCGCGCAGCGGAATGCGGCTGACCGTGGCAACGCCGTGATAGCCCTTCTGCCCGTGGACCACCCGGTGGGTATAGCCAGCCGCCTCGAACACCTCGTGCGGGAACAGGTGTTCGGCGCACTTGATCTCTTGCAGGCACAGCACGTCCGGCCCCTGCTCGCTCAGGAACCGCACCACCTGATCGGCGCGCAGACGGACGGAATTGATGTTCCAGGTGGCAATCGAAACCATGCCTTGGGCTTTAGTGCCGAATCCCGCTGCCGCAACACCCCTTGCGCTTGGCGCGGGTTTGGGTGGGTGTGGAGTGGCTCAGGGTGGAGCGAGAATGGCTGTCCGCGAGAACCGGCGCGCAGCGACCATACTGGTCGTGAGCACCGGAAGCG
>DKII01000017.1:4625-7665 GCA_002454125.1 Novosphingobium sp. UBA6722 | reverse complement strand
ACAGCGGGTGGCCGTTCGCAGCCCGCCCTGGGCCATTCCACGCCCGCCCAAAACAAAAACCCTCGGTCCGGGGGCATTGGACCGAGGGTTCCTTGGTGCGTTCGTCACGCTATGACGGCGAGGCCTACAGGAGACTTGGGCAACAGGGGGGAAACCCGTCTCAAACCGCGCCGTCGAGAACCGTTCTAGGCCGTTTCGGCTTGCTCGCCCATGAACAATCGTCAGGAAAGTGTCGCCATTTGTCGCAGCCACCGCACGGCCCACGACGGACCGTTGACTGTCATCGACGAACGGGCCCGCGCGGATCGTTGAAGCGGAAAGTGTTGTCCGGCACCGCCAGGCCATATTGCTGATTCGAGAGGGTGACGATGGTCCGCCGCTTTTGCGAGTCGAGCGCGGCCCAGCTCGACAGCTCAAGCCCGCCCGGCGCATCGCCCTTGCGGGTGAATACCAGGGTGATCACGCCATATTCGGGCCGCGCCTTGTCGCGCACCTCGATGCTGACGATCCGGTCGCTGCCGGTCGGCATGACGCGGCCATACTTGCCGACATCGCGGCTGGGATCGAGCAGCGCGCCCAAGGGGCTGCTCTTGATCGGCCAGCGCTGAACCTGCCGGACTTCATAATCGACGAAGGTGAGCGCGCTGCCGTCAGAGACGATCAGCATCGGCACGCCCTTTTCGTACTGGAAGCGAATCCGGCCGGGACGCTTCAACGTCAGCACGCCCTTGACCCGCTGGCCATTGGCGTCGGCCTGGACGAAATCGGCACGCATGGTGGAGATGGCGCGCAGCGCGGTCACCGCGCTGGCAAGGTCCGCCGCATCCTGCGCACGCACAGGCGCCGGGGCAGAAACGACAAGCGCCGCCGAAATGGCGGCACTTGCAAGCGATCCGAAGGTCATTCTGAGGTTCATGGCCGGGCTTCTAGCAGCGCCGCTTTGAACCGCCAGTGAACCTTACTTGATCTTGGCTTCCTTGAACTCGACATGCTTGCGCACGACCGGGTCATACTTCTTGAACACCATCTTCTCGGTGGTGTTGCGCGGGTTCTTCTTCGTCACGTAGAAGAAGCCGGTGTCGGCGGTGGAAACCAGCCGGATCTTGACGGTTGCGGGCTTCGCCATGGCGTAGGTCCTGTCTAATCGATTCGGCCCGAAAGCCGCAAAAACCAAGCGGGCGACCGCGCGGGCCGCCCTTCACGGAGCGGGCCAATGGCTGAGAAGGTCCCCAAAGTCAAGGCTGGCGCGCGGTTTGCTGCGGCCCTGATTGCAGGTTTTGCCACGCGGTGCTAAAGTTGCATCTGAAACTATGTCTGCAACCATCGCCCTCGACCAGACCGACTTTACCCGGCTGCCCGATCCGGGACCGGAGGTGTTCACCGCGCCGCTGCAGCGCCCGCCCCATGTCGGCGAGGACTGGCTTGAGCCGGCGCAGCGCCAGTACAGCGCCGAAGAGCACCGGATCTGGGACGATCTCTATGCCCGGCAGATGCAGGTTCTGCCCGGCCGCGCGGCCAGCGCCTTCCTGGCGGGGCTGGAGCGGCTCGACCTGGGCCGGGGCGGCGTGCCGGACTTTGCGCGGCTGTCAGAGGAACTAAGCGGCCTGACTGGCTGGTCGGTGGTGCCCGTGCCAATGCTGATCCCGGACCACGTGTTCTTCTGGCACCTGGCCAACCGCCGCTTCCCGGCCGGCAACTTCATCCGCACGCGCGAGACCTTTGACTACATCCAGGAACCCGACGTGTTCCACGATGTCTTCGGCCACGTGCCGATGCTGACCGACCCGACTTTCGCCGATTACATGCAGGAATATGGCCGCGCCGGATGGAAGGCGATGCGCTATAACCGGCTGAAAGCGCTGGGGGCGCTTTACTGGTACACGGTCGAATTCGGGCTGATCCTCGAAGGGCCAGAAGAAGCCGGCGGCCTGCGGGCCTATGGTGCCGGGATCCTCTCAGGCCCGACCGAAACGGTCTTCTCGGTCGAGGCGCAGAGCCCCAACCGGATCATGCTCAACGTCGACCGGGTGATGCGCACCGACTATGTGATCGACGATCTGCAGCCGACCTATTTCGTGATCGAGAACTTTGGCGAGCTCTATCACGACACCGTCGACCGCGACTTTGACCGGCTCTACCGCGCGCTTGGCCCCGGCTTCACCTATGCCAATTCGGCCGTGATCGACGTTGACGACGTGCTCCACCGCGGCACGCAGGAATATGCCCTGCGCGGCGGGAGAGGGAGCGGAGCAAGGCCGGTCTAGACTCGGTCGCGGCAGCGGAGCCAGACGGGTTTAGAAACTACTCGTGCTTCTTCTCGCGGATCGGCTGAACCATCCCAGGGGCCAGGAAGCCGATCTGGGTCGAGGTCACCTCGGCGGCGCGCTTTTTGAGCTCGCCCTTCATCTTGAGGTATTCGGTCTCCATCTCGGCCGAGACGGTCGCCCGCGAATCGGCCAGGGCCTCGCGGAAGTCGGCCCCGTTAACCTCGGCGGCGTCCGCCCCGGCGCGGCGGATCGCGTTGAGGCCGGCGCGGCGCACCACGTCTTCCAGGTCCGCCCCGGTGAAGCGCTCGGCCTCCCGCGCGATCGCCCCCAGATCGACATCGCTGGCCAGCGGCATCTTACCGGTATGGATCTTCAGGATATGCTCGCGCCCCTTGGCATCGGGCGTGCCGACATAGACCAGCTCGTCCAGCCGGCCCGGGCGCAGCAGCGCCGGATCGACCAGGCCGGGGCGGTTGGTCGCGCCGATCAGCACGACCGAGGCCAGTTCCTCCATCCCGTCCATTTCGGCCAGCATGGTGTTGACCACCCGCGCGGTGACCTGCGGCTCGTTGCCGCTGGTGCCGCGCGCCGGGACCAGGCTGTCGATCTCGTCAATGAAGATCACGCACGGTGCAACCTGGCGGGCGCGGGCGAACAGGCGGGATAGCTGCTGCTCGCTCTCGCCATACCACTTCGACAAGAGGTCCGAGCTCTTGACCGAGATGAAGTTCGCCTCGCTCTCCTTGGCGACGGCCTTGGCCAGCAGGGTCTTG
>DKII01000017.1:0-4586 GCA_002454125.1 Novosphingobium sp. UBA6722 | reverse complement strand
GGTCTTGCCGGTGCCGGGCGGGCCATAGAGCAGGAAGCCCTTGGCTGGGCGGATGCCCAGCCGGCGGAAGGCTTCGGGGTGCTTCAATGGCAGCTCGATTCCTTCCTTCAGCTTTTCCTGCGCCTCGTCCGCGCCGCCGATGTCGGCCCAGCCGATGTTCGGCACCTGGACCATCACCTCGCGCATGGCCGAAGGCTGGACGCGCTTCAGCGCCGCCAGGAAATCCTCGCGGGTGACGCACAGCTCTTCCAGCACTTCGGCGGGAATGGTCTGCGCCTCGAGATCAAGCTGCGGCATGATCCGCCGCACCGCCTCGATCGCGGCTTCGCGGGCCAGTGCGGCGATGTCGGCGCCGACAAAGCCGTGCGTGGTGCGCGCCAGTTCGTCGAGATCGACGCCCTCGCCCAGCGGCATGCCGCGGGTGTGGATGCCCAGCACCTCGCGCCGGCCGCTTTCGTCGGGCACGCCGATCACGATCTCGCGGTCGAACCGGCCGGGCCGGCGCAGCGCCTCGTCGAGCGCGTCGGGCCGGTTGGTCGCCGCGATCACGACGATGTGCGAGCGGGCGTGGAGCCCGTCCATCAGCGTCAGCAGCTGGGCAACCAGCCGCTTTTCCGCCTCGCCGGGCGACTGCGAACGCTTGGGCGCGATCGAATCGATCTCGTCGATGAAAACGATCGAGGGCGAGGACTTGGCCGCCTCTTCGAACACCTCGCGCAGCCGCCGCTCGCTCTCGCCATAGGCGCTGCCCATGATCTCGGGCCCGTTGATGGTGAAGAAGCTGGCTTCGCTCTCGTTCGCCACAGCGCGGGCCAGGCGGGTCTTGCCGGTGCCCGGCGGGCCGTGCAGCAGCACGCCCTTGGGCGGATCGACGCCCAGGCGCGTGAACAGTTCGGGATAGCGCAGCGGCAGTTCGACCATTTCGCGCAATTGCTGGATCGTATCGCCCATCCCGCCGACGTCGTCATAGTTGACCTCGCCGCGGCTACCGCGCGCTTCCTCATACTCCTCGCGCAGTTCGACCTCGGTGTGCTCGTCGATGTGGACGATGCCCTTGGGGCTGGTCGAAACGACGGTCAGGCGGATCTGGGTGAGGGCAAAGGCGGGCGCATTGAGCATCCGCGCAACCTGCGGCGGCATGTCGCGCACCGGGGTCTGACCGGTCGTGGCGACCAGATCGCCCGCAACCAGCGGCCGGCCGAAAAAGTTGCGCTTCAGCGCCTGTCCGGGGCCCTGCAGCCGCATGTCCTGCTGGGCCGGGGCAAACACCACGCGGGTGGCGGGGCGGCTTTCGGCGCGATCGACCTGGACATGGTCGCCCGAACCGACCCCGGCATTGGCACGCTGCAGGCCATCAAGCCGGATCACGTCCAGCCCTTCGTCCTCGGCATAGGCGAGCACGGCGCGCGCCGCGGTCGAGCGCTTGCCCTCGATCGAGACGATATCGCCCTCGGTAATCCCGAGCCGGCCCATGGTCGCCTTGGGCAGGCGGGCAATACCCTGCCCGCTTTCTTCCTGACGCGCGGCAGCCACCTGCAACCGCACGGCGCGGGTTGCGGCTTCAGCCGCTTCGCTTGCTGGATCCTTGTCGGCCATGGTCCCATCCTGGTTACGGCCCCAGGGGACCGGACAAGGGATAAGCTAGGAACTCAAAACCGGAATGCAAAGGGTGCTGTTCCCGGCCGAAGCTGTCCGCAGCCGAACCGGGTAAAAAGAGAGGCCCGGTCGTTGCCGACCGGGCCTTTGGAAGTTTTGGGAGAGGATGCCTGAAAGGCAGGCTCTAAATGGTGCAGTGCCGCATTTTGTGCAAGTGCGAAAAGGGCACTTTCTGTTGCGTAATTTGCAACACTGGTTCAGCTTGCCGCAACCTGGCTGAATCACGCGGTTTTTCGCCCACCCCCGCACAAATGACAGGTTGCGCAGAGCACCGCGCCTTCGCCTGATGCTGCGCCGCAACAGACCTCAGTGCGCGATCAGCAAGGGCGGCGCGGTCAGCTCGTCGAGGAAGAACCGCGTTACCCCGCCGAACAGGAACTCGCGCAAGCGGCTGTGGCTGTAAGCGCCCATTACCAGCAGCTCAGCCCCGACCCGCGCGACTTCTGCTGCCAGCGTTTCCTCGACCGAATTGCCGCGCGCCAGCTCGGTCAGCTCGGCCTTAATGCCGTGGCGGGACAGATAGTGCAGCGCCTCGGTCGGCGGGAAGCCATCGGCCTTGTCGCTGGCCACGGTCAACACCCGCACATCAGCCGCCTGGGCCAGCAGCGGGACCGCTGCCTTCATCGCCCGCGCCGCCTCGCCGCCGCCGTCCCAGGCAATGCAGACCGTGCCAAGCGGCAGTTTCAGCGCCGTGTGATCCGGCAGGGCCAGCACCGGGCAGGAGGCGTTGAGCGCGAGATCCCCGGCCAGGCCGCTGCTGCGCGAGACGACGAGGACATCGGCAAGGTCTCCGCTGCGCACCAGCGCATCAAGCTGCGGCAGTTCGGACTGGGCGACGTCGAATGGCACGTCGTCATTCGCCAACCGCTCACCAAAGGCGGCAGCCAGGGCATCGTCTTCCTTTAGCGCAGTTTCCAGCGCCTCGCGCGCGAGGATCGCTCCGCCATATGGATCGACGGTGACGTACTTGTCGACCGGCGTATCGACCAGCACCGTCAGGTGCCCGCCATGGACCCGCGCCAGGTCCATCGCCGTATCGAGCCGTGCCCCCATCCCCGCATCGCGACCAGCCTGGACTAGAATCGAACGCATAACCCCTCTCCTTTCGCGGCAGAGGTTACGCCCCGTGCGGGGGAGCGTCCATGATCCCGGTCAAATCGCGATACTTGCGCCTCGCGCCCGGTTCGGCCACTGCGAAGCGGTCCGAGGATGAGGGAAAGTGCGAAAATGGCAGGCAGTTTCGAAGCCGTGATCTTTGATTTTGGCGGCGTGATCACCGCCAGCCCGTTCGAAGCCTTCAACCGGCTTGAAGCGGAACGCGGCCTGCCGCGCGATTTCGTCCGCACCGTCAACGCCGTCAATCCGGACAGCAACGCCTGGGCCCTGTTCGAGCGCGCCGCGATCAGCGCGGCCGAATTCAACGACAGGTTCGCCGCCGAAGCCAAGGCGGCCGGGCATGAACTGGACGGGGCCTCGGTCCTGGCGGTCCTCTCTGGCTCGATCCGCCCGGCGATGGTCACCGCGCTCGACCGGCTGAAGGAGGCCAATTATCGCCTCGCCTGCATCACCAACAACGTTCCGACCGGTCACGGCGCCGGCATGGCCCGCAGCGGCGATCGCTCCGATGCCTACGAGCAGGTCTTCGCCCGGTTCGAACACGTGATCGAAAGCTCCAAGGCCGGGGTGCGCAAGCCCGATCCGCGGATCTACCAGATGATGTGCGATCACCTGGGACTGGGGCCGGAAGTCTGCGTCTATCTCGATGACCTGGGGATCAACTGCAAGCCGGCGGCGCAGCTTGGCATGGCCGCGATCAAGGTTACCAGCGGCGAACAGGCCCTGGCCGACCTTAGCGCGCTGCTGGGGCTGGACCTGGTCAGCTGACCGGTGCATTCCACGCAACCATAACGGCGCGGCTTGCAATTGCGCCAGTCGCCCATTGGCCGTAGCGGAAACGCGCTTTTTCCAGCGGGGAGCGGGAATGAACAAGCTTTATCCTGATGCGGCGGCTGCGCTTGATGGCCTGCTGAAGAACGACCTCCACATTGCCTGCGGCGGCTTTGGCCTGTGCGGCATTCCGGAGCGGCTGCTCGATGCCGTGCGGGACAGCGGGGTCACCGGCCTGACCTTCTATTCGAACAATGCCGGGATCGACAACGAAGGCATCGGCAAGCTGCTGCGCACGCGGCAGGTGAAGAAGATGGTCTCAAGCTACGTGGGTGAGAACAAGGAGTTCGAACGCCAGTACCTTTCGGGTGAGCTGGAAGTCGAATTCTGCCCCCAGGGCACCCTGGCAGAGCGGATGCGCGCCGGCGGGGCGGGCATTCCTGGCTTCTACACCAAGACCGGCGTCGGCACGCTGGTGGCCGAAGGCAAGGAAGCCAAGGCCTTCGACGGCGAGGAATATATCCTCGAACGCGGGATCGTCGCCGACCTGGCCCTGGTCAAGGCCTGGAAGGCTGACACCACCGGCAACGTCGTGTTCCGAAAGACCGCGCGCAACTTCAACGTCCCGGCCGCCACCTGCGGACGCGTCTGTGTGGTCGAGGTGGAAGAGATCGTCCAGCCGGGCGAGCTTGACGCCGATGCGATCCACCTGCCCGGCGTCTATGTCCAGCGACTGATCGTTGGCAGCCCTTACGACAAGAAGATCGAATTCCGCACCACTCGCACCACGGATGTCGGCTGATGACCAAGCATGATGGAATCGCCCAGGGCTGGAGCCGCGACCAGATGGCCGCCCGCGCCGCGCAGGAGCTGCGCGATGGCTATTACGTGAACCTGGGCATCGGCATCCCGACCCTGGTGGCCAACCACGTCCCCGCCGGGATCACGGTGACGCTGCAATCGGAAAACGGGATGCTGGGCATCGGCCCCTTCCCGACCGAGGACGAGGTTGACGCCGACCTGATCAACGCCGGCAAGCAGAC
>DKII01000012.1:15672-15982 GCA_002454125.1 Novosphingobium sp. UBA6722 | reverse complement strand
GACCGGTCGCGGCTGGCCGATGCAAGGACTCGGCTGAACCAGTGTCCGCTCGGTTCGGCAGCGCTGGCCGGCACTGGCTTTCCGATCGACCGGCAAGCTACCGCCAGCGCGCTCGGCTTCAGCGAACCAACCCGCAACAGCCTTGATGCCGTGTCTGATCGCGACTTCGCGCTCGATTACCTGATGGCGGCGGCTCAGATCGCGTTGCACCTCTCGCGCCTGGCGGAAGAGTTCATCATCTGGGCCAGCCAGCCGTTCGGGTTTGCGGCGCTGCCCGATGCGCTCTCCACCGGCAGCTCGATCATGCCGC
>DKII01000012.1:490-15637 GCA_002454125.1 Novosphingobium sp. UBA6722 | reverse complement strand
TTCTGCACCGGCTCCTCGATCATGCCGCAGAAGAAGAACCCGGATGCGGCTGAACTGGTGCGTGGCCATGCCGGGCGGATCATCGGCAGCCTGACTTCGCTGATGATCACCATGAAGGGCCTGCCATTGGCCTATTCAAAGGACATGCAAGACGACAAGCCGCCGGTGTTCGAGGCAGCGAGCCTGCTGACACTGTGCCTGGCCGCAATGGAAGGCATGGTCACCGGCACCGCTTTCCGCACCGAGCGCATGCGCGCCGCTGCCGAGCTGGGCTATGCCACGGCGACTGACTTGGCCGACTGGCTGGTCCGCCAGGCCAATATCCCGTTCCGCGAAGCGCACCACATCACCGGCGCCGCCGTGAAGCTGGCCGAAAGCCGCGGCGTGGCGCTCGACGCCTTGCCGCTGGCTGACCTCAAGGCGATCGACGCCCGGATCGACGAGCGGGTCTTTGCCGCCCTGTCGGTCGATGCCTCGGTCGCCTCGCGCGCCAGCTATGGCGGAACCGCGCCTGAACAGGTAAGGCAGCGCGTGGCCGAAGCGCGCCTTGCGCTGGGGCTGGAGTAACCGCAATGCGCGCCATGATCCTACCAGCTGTCCTGTTGCTGGCGCTTGGTGCCTGCGGCCAGCGCGCGGATCTGAAGCCGAAAGCCGGTCAGAGCCTGCCGCAGCCGGCCTATGGCAGCGAACAGCGCCCAAAGGCTGACGCGCTGTTGAAGGTGACTGCCCAGGCCGCCCCGGAACGCAGCGTGGAGCTGCGAAAAAAATCGGAAGAACGCACTGACGATCCGTTCGACCTGCCCCCTTCCGACGAGTAATAGGGTCCGGGCTCAATATCCACGCCGTCGATGTTTGAGTCAGAATGGCCCAGCACAAGGAGAGGGCGCGCAGGAATATGTCGATATTTCAAGAGCCCCTCGACGATGGGATGGGCCATTCTGGCCAAATCCCTACGGGACGGCTGAATGGCTTCCATCTCGGGCAGAAATTCCCTTGGAAAGGCAACCAGCCTTCCCTGCGTGAATTTCAACCCGATCTGTTCGCCATTAAGCCGCCTCGACGGCGTGGATATTGAGCCCGGACCCTGACCATGGACCACTTTCAGATCATCAACGGCGAACTCCACGCCGAGCGCGTACCGCTGAGCCGCATCGCCGAGGAAATCGGCACCCCCGTCTACGTCTATTCGCGCGCCACGCTGGAGCGGCACGCCCGAGTCTTCAACCAGGCACTCAGCGCGCTCCCCAAGAAGCACGTCGCCTTCGCGATCAAGGCCAACCCGAACTTGGCGGTGCTGCGGGTGATGCAGCGCGAAGGCTTTGGCGCCGATGTCGTCTCGGGCGGCGAGCTGGCGCGCGCGCTGGCTGCCGGGATGCCCGGCCACGACATCGTCTTTTCCGGCGTCGGCAAGCTCCACCGCGAAATGATCCTAGGGCTTGAAGCCGGGATCGGCCAGTTCAACATCGAGAGTGAGGAAGAAGGCGTCGAGCTGGCAGAGATCGCCGCCGCCCGCGGCCAGCGCGCCGCCTGTGCGCTGCGCGTCAATCCCGATGTCGATGCCCGCACGCACGAGAAGATCTCGACCGGCAAGGCCGAGAACAAGTTCGGCGTGCCGATCGATCGTGCCGCCGGGATCTATGCCCGCCTCGCTGCGCTGCCGGGGCTGGATATGCGCGGCGTCGCCGTCCACATCGGCAGCCAGTTGCAGCATCTCCAGCCGCTGGAAGACGCCTTCGTCAAGCTGGGCGCGCTGATTGCCGAGCTGCGCGCGGGCGGCCAGACTGTCACCCATGCCGACCTCGGCGGCGGCCTGGGCGTCACCTACAAGGCGGGTGAGGTCTACCCGACCCCGGCCGAATACGGCGCCATGGTTGCCCGGGTCTGCGGCAACTGGGACGTAACGCTGATGTTCGAGCCCGGCCGGGTGATCGTCGGCAATGCGGGCGTGCTGCTGACCCGTGCGATCCGAGTGAAGCGCAGCTCCAACAACACGCCCTTCGTGATCGTCGATGCGGCGATGAACGATCTGGCGCGCCCTGCCATGTACGGCGCCTGGCATGATTTCGAGGCGGTGAAGCCCACCGGCCAGCGGATGACTGCGCACATCGTCGGCCCGATCTGCGAAACCGGCGATACCTTTGCCATGGACCGCGAGATCGACGCGCTGGCTGCCGGAGACCTGGCCGTGTTCCGCACCGCCGGGGCTTATGGCGCGACCATGGCCTCGTCCTACAACAGCCGCGGCTTTGTCGCCGAAGTGATGGTCGATGGGGATCAGTTCGCCGTAGTGGCTGACCGGATCCTGCCCGAAGCAATCACCTCGGCCGAGCGGGTTCCGGCCTGGCTCGACTGATGCTGCACAGCCTGCCACTGTTCCACCGCCTCACCGGCCAACCGGTGATCGTGCTGGGCGAGGGGGAGGCGGCAGAGGCCAAGCGCCGGCTGCTGGAACGTGCTGGGGCAGTCATTGTCGGAGCGGACAACGCCGACGCGCGTCTGGCCTTTGTCGCGCTCGATGAACCCGAGGCGGCAGCAGCTGAGCTCAAGGCGCGGGGCCTGCTCGTCAACGTGGTTGACCGCCCCGAGCTGTGCGATTTCACCACCCCCAGCCTGCTCGAACGCGGCCCTGTGCTGGTTGCGGTCTCAACTGGCGGGGTTTCGGCGGGCCTGGCCAAGGCGCTCCGGCTGCGGCTGGAAGGGTTGCTCCCCGCTTCGCTCGGGGCGCTGGCCGAAGCGCTGGGCGCAGCCCGCGCAGCGATGAAGGCGCGCTGGCCCGATGGCCGGGAACGGCGTCGGGCGATGGATGCGGCGCTGGCCGCCGGTGGCGCGCTTGATCCGTTGGTAGAAGGCAGCGATGTTGCCGCCTGGCTGGACGGTGCGGCCGGCAGCGCCGGGGGCATCTATGAGATCGTGCTGCGATCGGCCGACCCGGATGACCTGACCCTGCGCGAAGCGCGCTGGTTGGGGAGCGCGGACCTGGTGGCGCGTGAACCGGGCGTGCCCACGGCGGTGCTCACGCGCGCGCGGGCCGATGCGCAGCAGATCGAACTTGCGGTGGGAGCCGCGGTGCCGGACGCTCCCGGCCTCACCGTCATCATTCGGCGGGGATCAGCAGCACCTTGATCTGAGCCAGGGCGATCGGCTTGGCCCGGTCATCCTGCCAGGCTTCGGCGTTGACCAGCGCGACGCGGCGGCCGGCGCGGGTGACGGTGCCCTTGGCAAAGGTCAGCTGTTCAGTCCCGCCGCGCATGAATTCAACCTGGATGTTGACCGGCTTGAGCCGCATCGTCTCACCGCGCCGATCCAGCTCGGCCTGCAATGCGGCAAAGCCGGCCATTTCCATCAGTCCCGACATGGCCCCGCCATGCAGGAAGCCCGGTCGGCCGGCGACGCGGTTTGAATAGTCGACCCGCAGCACCGGTTCGCCCGCCTCGTCGTGGTCGATTTCGATGCCCAGCGCCTGGGCATAGGGGGGCAGGGTCAGCGCGCTCACAGGTATGGTCCGTGGGTTGCCATGAAGGTGCCGATGACGTGGGCTACCGGATCGGCCGGATCGCCATCGTGCGCGATCCCGCGAATGAATGAGATCGTGCGGGTCAGCTTGTAGCACTCACCCCGGCCGATCACGGTCTGCCCCGGCGTGGCAGCGCGCATGTAATCGACCCGCAGGTCCAGCGTGGCATGCGGTACGAAATTGCCCGATTTGGTCCAGACGCTCATCGACGTGGCATTGTCCATCAGGCTGATGATCGGGCCAGAGGCCAGCACGCCCTTGCCGTCGATCCCGACGAGATCCTCACGCCAGGGCAGGGCCAGCTCGACCCAGTCCTCGCCATGGTCCTGATAGCGGATACCCAGCCAGCCGCCGTGACCGTGCCGGGTCATCATCCGCGCGGCAAGCGACGGATCGAACCGGGTACCGGGGGGCAGGATGCTGGGCGGCTTGTCGCTCATCGCGGTTTCTCTGCTGATGCGCGGGGCCGATTACAATCTTTTAATTTCACCTGGTGGCGGTGTGTCGGTGAGGCTGGCGCGGCAAGGCACCTTCGCCTTGCAGGCAATCCAGGGGAAGACCAATGAACCTGCCCAAGATCGATGTTTCCGCGCTGCCCGATCTCGATACGCTCACCGGCGTTTTCGGCAGCCTGTCCAACCCCGCGCAGGGGCTGCAATCGAACGATCTGCTGATCATGATCATGACCTTCATCTACGACGTGGTTGCGCCCTGAGCGCGGACCTGTCCGGATGCTGATCAGACCGGAACTAATGGCGCTGCGGGCGGACGATACCCCGCAGCGCCTGATCCAGCGGCGACTAGTCGACCAGTCGAACGCCTGGCGCCAGACTGGCTCGGGTGCCCGGCTCGAAGCCGAACTGCTGCGCCTGGCTGGCGGGGCCATGCTGGCTGACCTGCCGCTTCTGGCGGCCCTGTTCACGCCGGGAGATCCAGCGGCCGCCGATCTGGTCGGCGGGGTCGCAGGCTGGCTCCTGCGCGAACTGGCCGAGGCGCCGCTCGGGCAGGTGCCGTTGCGGCACCAATATGACCGCACCCTGGCGACGCTGGTCCTGGCGCGCTGCCATGGCGCCAGCCTGGCGCTGCAGGCCATCGATGGGGCGGGCCTCGCGCTGAAGCCGCCCGCGCAATCGGTTACCTTTGCCGCCAACGAGAACTGGGAGCACCTGCTGGCCGGAAGCGCCGCGGTTGAGCAGGTCAGGATTACCGGTCGTACCCAAGCCGGGGTGGCAATTGCGCGCGAGCGGGTCGAGCTTGCTGCTGGCGCGGTGACGCAGCGCAATGGCGGCGAAGTGGCGCAGATCTACACGCAGGTGTCCGGCATTGCCGTGCTGCTCAAATTGCAGCGGCTTGACGGATCGGGTGCGCCGAGCTGCGAATATGCGCTGGATGACGGGCGCTTGCTCCACCAGGCTGCGGGAACCCCGCGCGACAGCCGGCTGGAGCTGACTGCCGCCCTGCTTGGGCGGATGGGGCGGAGTGATGCTGCACCGTTGCTGGCCGCCATGGCCGAAGAAGCCGGCTCTCCGCACCTGCGCTGGCAGGCGCTGCGCGAATGCCTGGGGCTGGATAGCGCGACCGGCTTTGCCGCGCTGAGCGCGATTGCGCGGCGCAGCGACGATGCGCTGGCGGTGCCCGCCGGGGCCCTGCGCGCGCAATTGCTTGAAGCCTATCCCCAACTTGCCGAGGTGCCTGGATGCCCCGCGTGATCGAGCTGATCGATGAAGATACCGCCAGCCTGGCAGAAGCCTGCGATGGACTGGCGGCAGTGGGCGTCGATTTCGACGATCCGGAGCGGCTCGACAATGCCGCGCTGTGGTTGCGGCGGCTGGGCAACGACAAGCAGTTCCTGGGCGATGTCCTGGTTGCCGAGCTGGCGCAGCGCCACCGCGAGGACGTGCTGGACAGCTCCTATGGCCCGCAGGTGGTCATGCTGGCTCCGCCCAATGGCAACTTCTTCATCCGCGCCAACCTCTGGCCCTTGACCGACGAACACATGCTGCGGGCCTCGGGCGGCACATCCTTTGTCTATGGCCTGCCGCACGATCACAATTTCAGCTTCCTGACCCTGGGCTACTTCGGTCCGGGCTATTGGAGCGACTATTACGAGTATGATTATGACGCGGTGGTTGGCGCGCGGGACGAGCCCGTTCCAAGCCTGCAGTTTGTCGAACGCTCGCGACTGGAGGAGGGCAAGCTGATGCTTTACCGCGCCCACCGCGATGTCCACGCCCAGCACCCGGCCGATGCGCTGTCAGTCTCGCTGAACATCATGCACACCACGGGTGCCCAAGGTTGGCTCGATCAGTATCGCTTCGATCTGGACCAGCAGAAGATCGGGGCAATAGTTTCGGGCGGGCCGAGCGAGGCCTTCATGCGGATCGCAGTCGGGCTGGGCGGGGAAGAGGCGCTGGACCTGGCCGAACGCTTCGCTCACCATCATCCCAGCGACCGGATGCGGCTGGCCTGCTGGGATGCCTTGGCGGGGACGACGTCAGACGGACAGGCGCGTGATGCGCTGTGGCAGCGGGCGGAGCAGGCCGGCAGCCGGCTGGTGGCAGCAGAAGCCCGGTCGCGCCGCGCTGAACTGATTGCCTAGCCCATCCCGCCGGCCAGCGCATCGATCGCGGCTTGCAGGATGACTGCCGCCGCCGCCGCATCGATCCGGTCGGCGCGCTTGGCGCGGCTCATGTCCTGGGCGATCAGGGCGCTTTCGGCGCTGGCAGTGGACCAGCGTTCGTCCCACAGCAGCACGGGCAGACTGAGCGCCTCGGCCAGATTGCGGGCATAGGCCCGGCTCGACTGGCTGCGCGGCCCTTCGCTGCCGTCCATGTTGAGCGGCAGACCGATCACCACGCCGGCAATACCGCGTTCGGCCACCAGCGCGGCCAGCGCCTGGCGGTCGGCCCCGAACTTGCCGCGCTTCAGCGTCTTGCCGGGGGAGGCAAAGCGCCAGCCGGCGTCGCAGAAGGCCGTACCGATTGTCTGGGTGCCCAGGTCAAGGCCCAGCAGCGCCCCGCCGCCCGGCAAAGCGGCGCGAAAGTCGGGCGCGAAGGTGGTGATCAGCGCGGCCGCCATGCCTTGGCCCGGCGGACAAAATCGGCGCGCAGGTTCTGCCAGAACAGCGGCACGTCATAGACGTGATAATTGCCCTCGGGCAGCACAAACGGGCCCATTTCCGGCCCGGCACCAATCCGCAGGATCCCTTGCGCATCACAGCGCGCGCCGACAAGCTTCGGCTTCAGGGTTCCGTTCTCCAGCTTGCTGTCGGGCACCATCGCGCCCAGGTTGGCGCTGGCGGGCGCCGCACCGCCGACCGCGCCGGTCAACGGATTTGTGCAAAGATAGCGCGGCGCAGGCGCCCCGGCGGCGCGCTTGCCAGCGAACCGCTGATAGGCGCCGATCATCATGTTCGCATCGCCGTCGTCCGTATAGCTGAGCCATGAGACCACGCAGCCGGTCTGGTCCGGCGCGTCGCAGGCCGGCGTGCCCATGGCCGGCAGGTCGGCGGTCTGATCGACCAGCCAACCAATCGGATAGGCTGCTACGAGCCGGCCGGCGAGCGGCGTATCCTTCACCTTGTCGGCCAGCAGCCGCTTGAGGTGATAGCCCCCCTGGCTATGCCCGGCGATCACGAAGGGACTGCCTGCGGGAATGCTGGCGATGAACTGGTCGAAAGCGGCGGCAACATCGCCATAGGCCAGGTCCAGCGCCTGCTGCGCCTCGGGCTTGTCGGTCACAAAGGCGCCGAAGGTTGCCTGGCGATAGCGCGGGATCCACAGTTGGCTGGAGACATTGAACGGCGTTGCCGCGGCGCGGACCATCATTCCGGCGATGCGGCGCGCGTCCTGGTCATCCAGCGGCGCGTTCCAGTGGGCGCGCTTGAGATAGCTGGTCGGGTGGATGAAGAACACCGGGACCGCGAGCGTTTCGGCATCCTTGGCCAGCCCCTGTGGCCGCCACTGGGCCGGGCCGGGCTGCGTGAAATCGGGCCTGGCGATCCAGCGGTCTGCATCGGCATAGGCATTGGCCGGGGCCGGTGGCTGGGCTTCGAAAGCGGCAACGGGCGTGAAGGCCAGCCGGGTCAGCTGTTCGGGATAAAAGCCCAGCGCCAGCCGCCCGGCGATGAACAGGACGATCAGGACGGCAATGACATACAGGAACTTGCGGGCCATCGGCTATCCCTTGGCCTCTGCTTCGTGATGCTCGTTGCGCTGTGACTGCCGCTCCAGCGCGACCTTCAGCATCGCTACCAGCGGATCGGCCAGCAGCAGGCCGATGATCCCGAACAGGGCGCCCATGATCAGCTGGGCCCCCAGGACCAGCGCCGGGGCCAGGTCGGCGGTCTTCTTGGCGATCATCGGCACAATGATGTTGCCGTCCACCGTCTGGACCACGACATAGACGAACACGCAGTAGAGCCCCATTTCCCAGCCGCCCGAGAAGCCGACCAGCACCATCAGCAGGCCGGAAATCGGCGCGCCGATATTGGGGAGGAAGGCCAGCAGCCCGGTCAGCAGGCCAAGCAGGCCGGCCATGGGGACACCATAAAGCGCCAGCATGATCCACGTGCCGACACCTTCGACAGCCATGCCGACCAGACGGCCGAACATCAGCATCCGCAGCGTTCGGCCCATCTGGGCCGCGGTAACGTCGAACGAATCGCGCTCCTCGCGCGGGAGCATCCACGAAAAGCCGCGGCGATAGAGCTGCGGTTCGGCGGCGAAGTAGATCCCCAGCACCACGATCAGGAACGCCGTGGTCAACCCGCCGATCACGCCGCCGACCGCCGAGGTAACCTGGCGCACGCCGCCAATCGCCTGTTCGATCAGCCCCTGGACATTGCCCATGTTGATCCGGAAGCCATGACTTTCCAGCCATGCTGCGGCCTTGAGCGCCTGGGCCTGGACAATCGCTGGCAGTTCAGAGGCCTGGGCGGCGATCTGACTGCCCGCGAACATCGCGGTCCAGGTCAGGAAGGCAACGGTGCCGAGCAGCACCAGGGTGACGCGAATACCGCGGGGGATCGGCAGCACCCGGCCAAGCAGCCGCGCGCCGCCATCGATCATCGCGGCAAAGACCATCCCCCCAAAGATCACCAGCAAGGGCTGGGCCAGCACAACCGTCAGCGCGACCAGCCCGACCATGCCAATCCAGACGAAGGCGCGCTTGGCCTCATGCCGCAGCAGCGGGTCCGAGATATCGGTTGGACCGACCGCCGCCGGGCCTTTTGGCGCTGCCTTGCGGGCGCGGCGTGCCTTGGCAGGGGTTTCGCTGGCAGCTTCTATCATCGCGGGGCTCCGCCTTACTTGCCTTGCGGCACGTGGACCGGGCGCAGGCTGCGCCAGGCGCGGTCACCGCGCAAGGCCCCCCACCAGCTCAGCGGGTTCCAGGTCTCGCTGCCGTTGAGGCTGAAGGTGGTGAATTCGGCCCGGCCGCCAACATCATAGAGCGGCACCGGTCCGCCCAGGCCGTTCTCCCACAGCGCAGCGCGGCTGTCGGCCGAATGGTCGCGGTTGTCACCCATCAGGAAGACGTGGCCTTCCGGCACGGTGATCTCGTCCATGTTGTCGAGGCTCTGCTGCATGTGATCGATCACGATGTAGCTCGCACCGTTGGGCAGCGTTTCGCGGAAGGCCGGGATTTCATAGACCACCCGGCCCGAGGGCAGGCGGACACGGTAGTTCTGGAAATAGGTGTAGCAGGAACCGCCATCGCAGGTCAGTTCCGGGTCTTCCGGCAACTGCACCGACGGCTCGATCGCGCGCGGCACCGGCTTGCCGTTCAGAATGATGATCCCGTCCTTAACCGCGATCCGGTCACCCGGGCGGGCAACCACGCGCTTGATCAGGTCTTCCTCGCGGTTGGCGGGGACCACGATGACGATATCGCCATAGTCCGGCGTGCCGCCCAGCACCCGCCACTGGCCGCGCGGCACCAGGTGGAAGCTGACCGAGGACCAGTTGAAGCCATAGGGAAACTTCGAGACGACCAGCCGGTCACCCACCAGCAGGTTGGGCATCATCGAGATCGAGGGGATGTAAAAGGGCTTGGCCACGAAGCTGTGGAAGGCCAGCACGGCCAACAGCATCAGCGAAAGGCTCTTTACCTCGGCCAGCCAATTGACCTTGTCAGCCTTGGCGGCGTCCTCGGGAACGGGAGAGTTAGCGTCAGTCATGGGTACCGTCATTTGGGGCGGGCCTCGATAATTACAAAGGCCTGGGCCCAGGGATGGTCGTCAGTAAGCGTCAGATGCACCACGGCTTCATGGCCGGGCGGCGTGATCTCGGCAAGTCGTGCCGCCGCTCCGCCGGTCAGCGCCAGGGTCGGCGCGCCGGAGCGGGCATTGACCACGCCGATGTCCTTCATGAACACCCCGCGCTTGAACCCGGTGCCGACCGCCTTGGAAAAGGCCTCCTTGGCGGCAAAGCGTTTGGCCAGGGTGCCGGCCTTGGTGAAGGGGCGCGAATTGCCCTTGGCCTGCTCGATAGCGGTAAACACCCGCCGCTCGAACTTCTCGCCAAAGCGATTGAGCGAATTCTGGATCCGCTCGATGTTGCAGAGGTCAGAGCCGATGGCGATGATCATCGTTTTGGTCGCTTATCCTCATGTTCGACGTATCGACGAACGAATTTGAAGATCAGGCGCATGAAAAGGAAAATGACCGACGCAAAAGCGATCATACCTATCGGGTAAGCGACAGTATACCATTGAAGGGGCTGGCCTCCTTTGCTGTCATCCCAAATATTGAATGCAGCAATCAGCAGGATCCAAACTGGGACAAGCAGCATAAAGCGCTTCACATAACGCCATTGACGTTCGACGAAATCGCCGTTCCTGCTCACCGTGCGGCATCCATCAGTTCGCGCATCCGTAGCACAGCCGGTTCCAGCCCGCAGAAGATCGCCTCGCCGATCAGGTAGTGCCCGATGTTGAGTTCGGCGATCTGGGGGATTGCGGCGACGGGCTGGACGTTCTCATAGGTCAGGCCGTGGCCGGCGTGCGGCTCGATCCCGTTCTTGGCGGCCAGCGCGGCCATGTCGGCCAGCTTCTTCAGTTCGGCGGCGCGGGCCTCGCCCTCGGCGTGGGCATAATCGCCGGTGTGCAGCTCCACCACCGGCGCGCCAAGCTGGATGGCGGCCTCGATCTGGCGCTCGTCGGGGCCGATGAACAGGCTGACGCGAATGCCGGCATCGCGCAGGCGGCTGATGATCGGGACCAGCCGGTTGTGCTGGCCGGCGGCATCGAGCCCGCCCTCGGTCGTCCGTTCCTCGCGCCGTTCGGGGACGATGCAGGCGGCGTGCGGGCGGTGGCGCAGCGCGATTTCCAGCATCTCATCAGTCGCGGCCATTTCCAGGTTGAGCGGCAGACCAGTCGCGGCCTGGATCCGGGCCAGGTCCTCGTCGCGGATGTGGCGGCGGTCTTCGCGCAGGTGAACGGTGATCCCGTCGCCGCCGCAGGCCGCGACGATCTGCGCCGCACGCACCGGATCGGGATGATCCCCGCCGCGCGCGTTGCGGATCGTAGCAACGTGATCGATATTCACGCCCAGTCTAAGCGGGTTGGGGCGAAGGCGATCGTTCATGGCTTCTCCGGTGGGCAGGCTGCGAGGCTGAGCATGTCATATGAAAAGCCCGCGCCTTGCCAGATCTCGCCAAAATCGAACTCGGCCTGGTCTGTAAAGAGCGCAACGGCAATTTCCGGCTCAGGCAGGATAAAATTGCGTACCTGGACGCCGCCGATCGAGCCGCGCCGCTCAATAATGCGCATCGGCTCTTGGCAGCCCTTCAGCTTCGCCGAAAATGACCACTGGCCAAGCGCGAGGAAGCCCAAATCAGGCCTGCCGTCCCAAAGCTGTTTCATCGCCGCTTGCGGCAGGTAAGCCCCGGTCGCGAGATAGATATCGAACCACAGCAGATCGCCGATGGTCCCGTAAAGCCCGCCGGCCGCGCCATAGCTGGCGATGTCCCGCTTGGCTTCGGGCTTGCCGCCCACAAACCCGGGCCATGGCTCGACTGCGGTCGGCGTAGCGGTGACGCTATCTATTCCCAGAAGCGGCGCGGTGAAAGGACTGGTGCTGTTCCGGTTGGCGAAGGTCCTGCGGGTGCGCGTGCTGGCCAGCTCCTGCCAGGTCTTGCCCGTTACAGCCTCCAGTAAGGCGCCCGCGACAATATAGTCGCAGTTGTTATAGGACCAGTTGCCGCCCGGCTTGGCCTTGGGTTCACCGGCACAATAGCCGGTCAACGGATCGCGGCTGCCGCTGAAATCGGCGGCATAGTATGACGGCACGCCATCGGCATTGGCCGGGGTATCATCCGGATTGGGAAGGCCGCTTTGGTGCCGAAGCAGCTGGCGTACTGTGACTCGGCGGGCATTGGGAGATTGAAAAGCCGGCAGATACTTCGCGACTGGTTGATCAAGGTCGATCCGCTTGGCCGCAACTTCCTGCATGACCAGCACGGCGGTAACCTGCTTGGTTACCGACGCCCAACGCCACAGACGGCCGGCCTGGAGCACCTTACCGGTGGCATCCTGTGCGGCCATGACCGACATCGGCGATCCTGAACCGGGATAGCCTCTCAGATTGACGTAATGCGCCGCTCCGGCTTCACCGCTGAAGCCAGCCTGCTTCATCAGCGCGCGTTGGCCCTTCATGAAGGCGAGCACGCCTTCTGCGCCTCGCTTCGATCTCTCGCGACGCTCCAGCTGATCTGGCGTCAGCACCCGGGGCGTAGCCTGCGGCGCTGGTGGGCTGGGTGCGTAACTGGTTTGCGCACCAACCGGAACAGCCAGTGCCTCAAGGGCAAGCCAGGCCAGGCGAGAGGTCAGCCGCTCAATCCTTCCGGCTGCCGGGCTTGATCGCCTTGGTCGCCGCCAGTTCGGGGGGGAGTTCATCAGGCGCATAGGTCGGGAAGTTGATGGCAATCAACGGAAAGAACGGCACGCCCAGATCGACCGAGCCCGCCGAACGGTCGACGAGCGCTGCAGCCGCAATCACCTCGCCCCCAGCGGCGCGGATGCAATCCATCGCTTCGCGGCTGGAGAGGCCGGTGGTCACGACATCCTCAACCATCAGCACCTTTTCGCCGGGTTCGATGGTGAAGCCGCGGCGCAGTTCGAAGGTGCCGGTCGGGCGCTCGACGAAGATTGCCTCGACCTCCAGCGCGCGGCCCATTTCGTGGCCAATGATCACCCCGCCCATCGCCGGTGAGACGACCTTCACGATGTCCTTGCGCAGCTCGCGCGGGATTCGCTGGGCCAGGGCAATTGCGAGGCGCGCGGCCCGTGCCGGGTCCATCAGAACCCGTGCACATTGCAGGTAATGGGCGCTGTGGCGGCCGGAGGAGAGCAGGAAGTGCCCCTCAAGCAGTGCCTTGCTGGCCCGGAATTCTGCCAGAACCTCTTCATCCTGCATGGGAAATCGTATCCTTGTCCGATGCTGCCCTTACGGCATTGCCCCAAGTGCCGTGTTGGCCGCGGGCGTGTTCAAAAATATCCCCTAGAGGCGCTTGAGGTGCCCCGCAAGCGCGCGTATAGGCCCCAGCAAATCTGGACTCCCATGGGGGCGGGAGACGGGCTTGGCCCTGCTCTTGCCGGCAAACAGAAAGCGAAAGTAGCGCTACGATGAAACTGGTTCGAACCGCCCGCACCGCGGGAAATGCGATCAAGGCAATCGGTCTCGCCCTGGCCCTTGCCGCGCTGCCGCAAGCTGCGCTGGCTGCCCCGGCTGCCGCCCCGCAGGCTGAAGCTGCTGCTGCAACCCCGGCTGCTGCCGCTCCTGTTGCCGCTGCCCCGGCCCCGGCCGCGCCGGCCGCTTCGGCCGATGCCGCAGCCGCGCCCGCTGCTCCGGCAGTTGATCCCAACGATCCGCGCTTCCAGATCGCGCCGGGGGGCTACACCCCGATGGCGCCGACTCCGGGCAAGGGCATGCCGGTTGCTGGCGGCATCCACCTGCAGGACCAGTATTCGCCGACCGGTGAATATGCACGCTGGATGCACGATGCTTTCCTGCTGCCGATCATCACCGTGATCTCGCTGTTCGTGCTGGGCCTGCTGCTGTGGGTGATCGCCCGCTACAACAAGCGCGCCAATCCGGTCGCTTCGAAGACCAGCCACAACACCCTGCTTGAAGTGATCTGGACCGGCCTGCCGATCCTGATCCTGGTTGCGATCGCCGTGCCTTCGGTCACCCTGATCGCCAAGCAGTACAAGCCGGCTCCGGCCAAGGCCGTGACGATCAAGGCCACCGGCAACCAGTGGTTCTGGACCTATACCTACCCGGACAACGGCGGGTTCGAAGTGATTTCGAACATGCTGCCGGAAGAAGAAGCCAAGAAGCGCGGTGAGCCGGGCCATCTGGCGGCTGACTTCCGCATGGTCGTTCCGGCCGGTGAGCCGATCCGCCTGCAGGTGACTGCGGCCGACGTGATCCACGCCTTCGCCGTGCCGTCGCTGTGGTCGAAGCTTGACGCTGTCCCGGGCCGCATCAACGAGAAGGTGCTCTTCATCAAGGAGCCGGGCGTGTACTACGGTCAGTGCTCGGAACTGTGCGGGGCCCGTCACGGCTACATGCCGATCGTGGTCGAAGCCCTGCCGCGTCCGAAGTACAACGCCTGGGTCATGACGCAGGCTGGCGGCAAGATCGATGGTCTGCCTGAAGCCCCGGCTGCTGCTGCGCCGGCTGCCGCCCCCGCCGCTGCTCCTGCTGCAGCGCCTGCCGCCGCTCCGGCTGCTTCGCCGGCCCCGGCCGCCTAAGCCAGAATTAGAAGGACAAGGGTTCCATCATGGCTACCACCGCCGAACACTTCCAGGCCCACGACGATGCGGCCCATCACGATCATGATCACAAGCCGGGCTTCTTCGCCCGCTGGTTCATGTCGACCAACCACAAGGACATCGGGACGCTGTACCTGATCTTCGCGATCTTTGCGGGGATCATCGGCGGTGCCTTCTCGGGCATGATGCGCCTTGAACTGGCCCACCCGGGCATCCAGTACCTCGATACCTTTGCCCGCTGGTTCGGCGAGGCCAACCCCAGCTTCGACCAGGCGCTCCACATGTGGAACGTGCTGATCACCGCCCACGGCCTGATCATGGTGTTCTTCATGGTCATGCCGGCAATCATCGGCGGCTTCGGCAACTGGTTCGTGCCGATCATGATCGGCGCGCCGGACATGGCCTTCCCGCGGATGAACAACATCTCGTTCTGGCTGACCGTGGCCGGCTTCTGCTCGCTGCTGCTCTCGGCCTTCGTGCCGGGTGGCACGGGGATCGGGGCCGGGATCGGCTGGACGGCTTACGCGCCGCTCTCGACCTATGGCTCGACCGGCCCGTCGGTGGACTTCGCGATCTTCTCGCTCCACCTTGCTGGTGCCGCCTCGATCATGGGCGCGATCAACTTCATCACCACCATCTTCAACATGCGCGCGCCGGGCATGACCCTGCACAAGATGCCGCTGTTCGTGTGGTCGGTGCTGGTTACCGCCTTCCTGCTGCTGCTGGCCCTGCCGGTTCTTGCCGCGGCGATCACCATGCTGATCACCGACCGCAACTTCGGCACGACCTTCTTCGATCCGGCCGGCGGTGGTGACCCGGTGCTCTACCAGCACCTGTTCTGGTTCTTCGGCCACCCC
>DKII01000012.1:0-431 GCA_002454125.1 Novosphingobium sp. UBA6722 | reverse complement strand
TGATCCTGCCGGGCTTCGGCATCATCAGCCAGATCGTCTCGACCTTCTCGAAGAAGCCGGTGTTCGGCTACCTCGGCATGGCCTACGCCATGGTCGCGATCGGTGTGGTCGGGTTCGTCGTCTGGGCGCACCACATGTACACCACCGGCATGAGCGTGAACACGAAGCTCTACTTCACCCTGGCGACCATGGTGATCGCGGTGCCGACCGGCATCAAGATCTTCAGCTGGATTGCCACGATGTGGGGCGGCAGCATCGAGTTCAAGTCGCCGCTGGTCTGGGCGATGGGCTTCATCTTCCTGTTCACCGTTGGCGGCGTGACCGGCGTGGTCCTGGCTAATGGCGGCGTGGACGACGTGCTGCATGACACCTACTACGTGGTGGCGCACTTCCACTACGTGCTGGCGCCCGGCGCGATCTTCGGCATCTTC
>DKII01000081.1:8483-12015 GCA_002454125.1 Novosphingobium sp. UBA6722 | reverse complement strand
GATCACCGGATCGAGCTTGCCGTCGCGCGCGGCCTGGGTCAGGTCGCGGGCGTACTTCTTCATCGCGTCATAGGCGTTCTCGGCACTGGCGTTGTCGGCCGTGCGCCCGCCAGTCAGCTCCTGGATCGCGGCCTCCAGCTTCTGCGCATCGACGCCGGCCGCCTTGAGTGCCTGGCCAGCCGGATTGGTCGTACCGAGCGCGAGCGCCTGAAGCATCCGCTGGACCGAGACGAAGCTGTCCCCCGCCTTGCTCGAAAGCTGCTCCGCGGCATCAAGCAGGCGGACGGAATCGTTTTCCAGTCCCGGCGCCGCCTGCGCGCCGCTGCCTGAAACGGCCGGGATCTTGCCCAGCGCTTCGTCAACCTTGGCCTGGGCAATGCCGACATTGCCGCCCGCGCGCTGGATCAGCCCGGCAGCCATGCCTTCGTTGTCTTCAAGCAGCGCCTTCAGGATGTGTTCCGGCGTGATCCGCTGATGGTTCAGCCGGATCGCAACGGTCTGCGCGGACTGCAGGAAGCCCTTGGCGCGGTCGGTAAATTTCTCGAGGTTCATCGGTGTATCACCCTCCTGTGACACCGAAGGTAGTGTTGCTTATCGGCAACACAAGAGGGTGGTATCAGAAAAGATCAGTTGCCGAGAATTCCCTTCAGCAGGCTGCCGGCCGGCTTCAGCGGATTGGCGCGCAGCTTGCCCTCTTCGGTGCCGATATACTTGAAGATCCCGTTCAGTGCCTGGTCGGTGACCGAAGCGCCCAGCTTGTCGCGGCTCAGCCCCGCCACGCTGGCAAGCTTCACGCTGCGGGTCAGATCATCGAGCAGCTTGAAAGCACCGACCTGCCCCAGCGCGGAATCAATCAGCGGGCGCAGCTTGCCATTGAGTTCCGGCGCGGCGCTGGTGCGCAGGTATTGGCTGGCCCCATCGCTCTGCTGAACGATGCCGGGCACATCCTTGAGCGAGAGACGCGAGATCGCGGCGCGGAAGATCGGCTTGGCCTCCTTCGCGGCAAGACCGGCGGCGTCGTTGAGTTTGCGGGTCAGGCCATCGGTCAGCCCGGCCGATTGCCCGCGCGCGAGCAGGCTGCCCAGCGTCTTGCCCGCACCCCGGCCAAGCAGCGGAACGGCGATCCGTACGCCTGGATCGGCATAGAAAGCCCCCGGCACAGCCAGCTTGTCGAGCGCGCTGTCCGAAGCCTTGCCAAGCAGCTCGTTCAGTCCGGCACCAAGCAATTGCGCCTGCACGGGCGCGCCGTGCCAGAGCGCCGCCCCGCCCGCGCCAAGGCCGGCCAGCAGCCGGCGGCGATCCCAATTGTCTGAATTGAATACCATGCGACCTCTCCCATCAAGAGGCCGCATGGTTTCATGTATTTAGCAGGTGATCAAGGCTTCCAGCTGCGCGCCAGCTGGTCGAGCAGCCGCACTCCGAAGCCGGTCGCCCCCTTGGGGGTCAGCGGCTTGGCGCTGTCGCTCATTTCATTGCCGGCAATGTCGATGTGGGCCCAGGGCGTGGCCGGATCGACGAAGTGGCCGATGAAATGCGCGCCGTGGCCGGCACCGGGCGGCACACCTTCGGTGCCGTGTTTGATATCGGCCACGTCTGACTTGAGATCCTCGGCATAGTTCGGGTGCAGCGGCAGGCGCCAGACGGCCTCGCCCGTCGCCTCACCGGCCGCCTGGACCGCGGCAACCAGTCCTTCGTGGCGGCCGAACAGGCCGGCATATTCATCGCCCAGCGCCGTGACCTTGGCTCCGGTCAGGGTCGCGACATCGACAATGGCGGCGGGCTTGCGGGTGGCCGCGACATATTCGATCCCGTCGACCAGGACCATGCGGCCCTCGGCATCGGTGCTGAAGATTTCGGCGGTCTTGCCGCTCATCGTGCGGACCACGTCGCCGGGGCGCTGGGCGTTGCCGTCGGGCATGTTCTCCGCCAGCGCGGCGACTGCGACGACATGGACCGGGGCCTTGCTCTTGGCGAGGCTGAGCGCAGCGCCGACCACGGCGCCCGCGCCAGACATGTCAGCCTTCATCCGCCACATGCCTGCACCCGGCTTGATCGAGACCCCGCCGCTGTCAAAGGTGATGCCCTTGCCGACCATGGCCAGCGGAGCGGCATCGCTGCCCTTGTAGGTCACCAGCAGCAGGCGCGAACCGCGCGGGCTGCCCTGCCCGACGCCCAGGATCGAGCCCATGTTGAGCTTGCGCATGGCCGCCTCGTCCAGCACCTCGATCGAGACACCCGGCACGCCGGCAAAAGCCTCACGCGTGCGGGCGATGAAGCTGTCGGGGTAGATCGTCGAGGCCGGCTCGTTCGACAGGTCGCGGCTGAAACGGACAGCCTCGGCCGTGGCGGCGTGGCGGCCGGTCCAGGCGGCCTGCGCAGCGCTCGCCTCGCTGCCGATCACGGTTACGGCGGCGGTCGAAGGCGCGGCACCGGCGGCGGTCTTGTAGCGATCGAACCGGTACTGGCCGAGCGCATAGCCGAGCGCGGCATCGGCCATCAGCGCGCCACTGCCAGCGCCGGCGATGGCGACCGGGGCCTTCTCGCTCCGCAGTTCCTGCGCTGCCTTGCCGGCGGCTTCCATTACCGCCTTGTTGCCGCCGTCCTTGCCAAGGCCGACGATCATGATCCGCGGCCGGGCGCCGATGCCGCGCAGCGAGACCACTTCGTTGGCCTTGGCCGCGAAGCCGCCAGCGGTGAGCGCGGCTTCAACCGCCTTGCGCTCATCGGCATTGAGCGGCGCGTCCGCTGGCAGCGACTTGTCGGCGGTCAGGATGACCAACGCAGCGTCGGCCGGGGCAGCGGCGGCAAAGGTAATCGGCCGTTCGGCGCTGTTCTTTGCGGTCGAGGCGGGTACGCCCGAACCGATCACGGTCTGGGCCAGGGCCGGCGCAGCAGCAAGCGGAAGCGCAGCGAGGCAGGTAGCGGCCATAAGCAGGCGCATGGTGAGTTCTCCCAAGATAAGCCCCCCAGCCCGTTGCCGCGCAATTGACCAACTTCGCGCTGCATTTCAAGGTGGACCGAAGCACAGGCGATAATATTTGGAAGGGGAGCACGATGGGCTGGATGGGCAAGGGCCTTGGCGGACTGATAGTGGTCGCGGGCATTGCGGCGGTAACGCTTGCTTCGTGGGAGCCCTATTTCGCCGAACAGCCCGGCCCGCCGCCCCCCGCCCGTGACTACCGCGCCGAGGTGATCCGCGACGAATGGGGCGTGCCGCATATCCTGGGCAAGACCGATGCCGATGTCGCCTTTGGCACGGCCTGGGCCCACGCCGAGGACGATTTCAAGACGCTGCAGGAAGTCGTCGCCATGACCCGCGGCCGCTATGGCGCGATCGCCGGGATGGACGGCGCGGGTGTCGATTTCGCCTATCACTTCGTTGGCGCGCGCGATGCGGCGGACCGCGGCTATGACCAGTTACCAGCCGATGTCCGGGCCGTGCTGGAAGGCTATGCCTCGGGCCTCAACCGCTATGCCGAACAGCACCGTAGCGAAGTGCGGCTGGCGCGGCTGTTCCCGGTCAACGGCAGGG
>DKII01000081.1:0-8412 GCA_002454125.1 Novosphingobium sp. UBA6722 | reverse complement strand
CGGCAGGGATATCGCGACCGGCTTTGCCCTGCGCCTGCCGTTCTTCTTCGGGCTGGACAGGGTGCTGAAGCCGCTGAGCGAGGGGACCGAGTTCCGCCCGGAGCATGGGCCACGGCTGGATGGCAAGCCTGCGCCGCTGTTCGGCCAGGGTGGCGGCGATCAGCTGGTCACGACGCGGCCGATGCCCTTGCCGATCGGCGAGACGGCCGAGAACGCCGGCTCCAACGCCTTTGCCATTGCCCCGAAGCGCTCGGGCGATGGAGTAACCCGGCTGTTCTCCAACAGCCACCAGCCGTGGCGCGGCGGGGTCGCCTGGTACGAACTGCGCATTTCAAGCGACCAGGGCTGGAACTTCGCCGGGGCGACCTTCCCCGGATCGCCCTTCCCGTTCATGGGCCACAACGCCAACCTGGGCTGGACCAACACGGTCAACCGGCCCGATCTGATCGACATCTATCAGCTTGAGCTCGACAAGATCGGCACGCGCTACCGCCTCGATGGCAAATGGGAAAAACTGCAGGGCCAGCGCGTCTGGCTGCCGGTGCGGTTCGGTCCCTTCGTGCTGCCTGTGCCGCGCACCGTCTGGCGCACTGCCCATGGGCCGGCGCTGATGAACGCCCGCGGAGCCTTTGCCGTACGTTATGCCGGAATGGGCCGGATCGACAGCGTTACGCAGTACTACCGCATCACCAAGGCGCAGGATTTCGGCCAGTGGCAGGCGGCAATGGCGTTGCAGGCCGTACCCGCCACCAACTTCGTCTACGCCGACAAGGCCGGCAACATCGCCTATTGGTACAACGCCGCCCTGCCCAATCGGAAAGCTGGCCCGAACTGGCGCGGCGTGGTGCCGGGCAATCGATCGGACCTGATCTGGCAAGGGCCGATCGCCTGGAGCCTGGTGCCCCGGGTGATCAATCCGGCCTCTGGCTATGTCTATAATTCGAACAACACGCCGTTCCTGGCGGCGGGTCCAGGCAGCGAACTGGATCCGGCCAAGGTTCCGGCGATCTGGGGGGTCGAAACCGACCTGACCAATCGCACCCTGCGCGCCGCCAAGCTGCTGGCCGAGACGCCGCGGATCGGGCGCACGGAGCTGCTGCGGATCAAGTACGATACCGGCTATGAACGCGCTGGCTATGTCGCCTGGATGCTCGACGGGATCGCGAAGCTGAAGCTGTCAGGAGAGCTGGCCGAGGCGCAGCGCCTGCTGGCCGGCTGGGATATGACCGCCGATGGGCGCGGCAATGGGGCCGATGCGCTGGCGGTGATGGTGCTCGAACCGGCAATGAAGGCCAGTTATGGCCTGAAGACCCCTCCCGATCCCCAGATCGTGCTGGCCGAGACCGTCACGCATCTGAAGACCCATTTCGGCCGGATCGACCCGCCGCTGGGCGAGGTCCTGCGCATTCGCCAGGGTAAGGTCGACCTGCCGATGGACGGAGGCGGCGATACCCTGCGCGCCGCCACCGATTGGGATGCCGATCCCGACGGGCGGCTTTCAATCAAGCATGGCGACAGCTTTGTCATGCTGGTGGAGTGGGACAAGGCGGGGCAGGTCCGCTCGGAATCGATCCAGCCCTATGGCGCCGCCACCACCCGCCCGGACAGCCCGCACTATGCCGACCAGGCCCCGCTGTTTGCGGCGAAGCGGATGAAACCGGTCTACTTCGACCGCGCCAGCATCCAGGCCCAGGCCCGCAGCCGCGAGGTGGTGACCAACTGAGCGCACAGCCTAACGTGCCGCAATGGGAGTGTAAGTGCCGCAGCCGGCTTTGCGAATGACTGGCCCACAGTTCATCGCAAGGTAATGACAAATCGCTGAGACCGCGTAATCTTTCAGGGTAAACGGGAAGAGGAGCCAAGGCGATGCGGCGGATCATAACAGGGGCCGGTCTGGCGCTGCTGGCGGGCAGTGGATTGGCGCAGGAGCGGTCGGCGCAGGGCGATCTGTCGGTCACCATCTACAACAATGGCCAGGCGCTGGTGCAGGACGTGCGGCAGGTGAACCTGCCCGCCGGCAAGTCGCGGCAGGAGTTTCCCGATGTTTCGGCCCAGATCCGCTCCGAAACGGTGACGCTGGGCGGCGAAGGCTTTGGGATTGTCGAGCAGAACTTTGACTATGATCTGCTCTCCCCCGCCGCGCTGATGGAAAAGGCGGTGGGGCAGACGGTCACCCTGCTGCGGACCAATCCGGCGACCGGGGTTGAAACGCGCGAGCGGGCAACGGTGCTGGCGGTCAACGGCGGCGTGGTGCTGCGGATTGGCGAGCGGATCGAGGTGCTGCGCGACGATGGCCTGCCGGTGCGGGTAATCTTCGATGCGATCCCGCCCGGCTTGCGCGCCCGCCCGACGCTGAGCGTGACGGTTGATGCCGCCAAGGCGGGGCCCCGCCCGCTCTCGCTCAGCTACCTGACCCCTGGCCTGGGCTGGAAGGCAGACTATGTCGCGCTGTTCGACGAGAAGGCCGGCAAGATTGATGTCCAGGGTTGGATCACCCTGACCAACAGCACCGGCACCACCTTCAGCAACGCGCGGGCCTTGCTGGTCGCCGGCAGCGTCGGGCGGATCAACCAGTCATCAGCCTATTACCGGGGTGCCGGCAGCCGTCCGCGCGGCAATGTCGCCGGGACCGAAAGCGGCACGAGCCAACGGCTGGGTGATTTTCACGTCTATCCGATCGAAGGCCGCACCACGATCGCCAATGCCCAGACCAAGCAGGTCAGCTTCCTCGATGCGGTCGGCGTACCAGCACGGCGCGGCTACGAATTCCGCAGCGGCTGGCTGGCCAGCGCCGATCAGGCCGAGAGCGCCAGCTCGATCCTCAAGTTCTCCTCCGCCCGCCAAGGCGGAATTGGCGAGGCGCTGCCGGCCGGGGTGGTGCGCGTCTACATGCGCGACACCCGCGGCCAGGCGCAGTTCATTGGTGAGAGCGATATTCCCCACACGCCAGCCGGCTCTTCGCTGGCACTGCGCACCGGCGATGCCTTTGACGTGAAGGTCCAGCCGGTGGTCGAAAAGCGCGAGAGCATCACCACTGACGAGTGGGAGAAATTCGCCCGCTGGCGGACCGTGACCGGCGACGGCATGGTCACCACCAGTTACGCCGAACGGCCCAAGCAGTTCTGGCGCACCCAGATGAAGTATATTGTCACCAACGCCAAGCCCGAGCCGGTAACGGTCGACGTGGTCCAGGGCGGGCTGGGCCAATGGTGGTGGTGGCGCGATGTGCGCGTGCCGCAGGAAAGCATCAAGGGCGTGCAGGAAAACGCCGACGAACGCCGCTGGGAAGTGCCGGTGCCGGCCAACGGCAAGGTTGAGCTGACCGTCACCTTCCTGACCCCCTGGTAAGCGCTTGCGCCGCTTCGCCGCCCTGCTGCTGTTGATCGCCGCACCGCTGGCTGCGCAGGAGCGCGCGCCGGTCGTGGTCTCGGCGGCGGCGGAAAAGGTCGCGGTGACGCTCTACCGCGATCCCGACCGCGGCGAGGACCCGATCAATGCCGATGATCCAAGCTCGCTGGCGCTGATCGTCGAAACCCGCACCGTCACCCTGCCCGCCGGCTTGGCGACAGTGCGGTTCGAGGGCGTTGCCGGCGGGATCGTTCCGCAGACCGCGCTGATGTTCAACGCCGCCCCGCGCGAACGCAATCGCGATGCAGCGCTGCTGTCGCATGGCGGGCTGGTCGATGCCTTCACCGGCCAGCGCGTGACCCTGCGGCGGACCGATCCGGCCACCGGCAAGACCGTGGAGGAAAGCGCCATTATCCGCTCGGCCGCCGACCGGCTGGTGGTGACCACCCCGCGCGGGATCGAGGCGCTCTATTGTTCGGGCCTCAACCAGACCGTTCTCTACCCTGACGTTCCAGCTACGCTCTCGGCCAAGCCGGTGCTGTCGATGACCACGCGTGACCAGCCGGGCGGCACGGTGACGATCACGCTGGCCTATTTGGCCACCGGGTTCGATTGGGATGCTAACTACGTGGTCAAGATTGCGCCAGATGGCCAGTCGGTCGGTCTGCTCGGCTGGCTGACCATGGCGAGCGGCGATGAAACGACCTTTCCGGACGCCACCCTGGCCGCAGTGGCTGGCCGGATCCAGCGCTCTGGCGAGACCAGCGACAATACCGGCAAGGACGCCCGCTGGGCTGCCCGTTCGCTCTACCGCAACTGGGGCTGCTGGCCCGCTGGCACGACCACAAGCGGGCTGCTTCAACCACTACCGCCCCCGCCGCCCCCACCGCCGACCATGATCATGGAAATGGAAGCCGCTGGAGACATTGTCGTCACGGGAATGCGGCGCAGTGCGATGATGATGGCATCGCCCACGCCGTTGACAGCAATAACGGCCCAGATGGAAGGCCTGGGCGACCTCAAGCTCTATCGCGTGCCAATTCCCGTCACCGTGGCTTCGCAATCGCAGAAGCAAGTCGCCTTCCTCGCCAAGGACGAGATCAAGGGCGTGCTGGCCTATCGCTCAAAGGTGGACTGGACCGAGCCGCGCGATCCGCAGATCCTGTTCCGCTTCAAGAACAGCGAGAAAGAGGGCCTGGGCAAGCCGCTCCCCGCTGGCCGTCTGGTGTTCTATCAGGATGGCGATAACGGCACGATGGTGATGGGCGAAAGCACCCTGCCCGACAAGGCGGTGGACGAGGAAGTCGAGCTGGAAATCGGTGCAAGCGAAGAGGTGACGCTGGACCACGAGGAAGAGGGCAGCGATGCCAAACGCAAGTCGATCGATCATCTCGTCACGGTCAAGAACGCCAACCCGTTCCCGATCCGGTTCGAGCTGGAATTCCCGACCGGCAGCGACCTGCGTTTTTCCCGGCTTTCCGGGCGAATCGAACGCAAGCCCGGCAAGCAGGTGTTGGTGCTGGCCGTGCCTGCCAATAGCGAGCAGGAAGTCCGCTATCGCAGCACCGAAGTGCGCCAGCCCGGCGACTAGGCTGGCAGCCAAAACCGCAGGTCCAGCCCCGTTTGCAGTTGGTCGAAAAGACGGCGCGCGCGCTGGCACCTGGTTCCCGCTCTGCTAGCTAAGGCGCCATGCTTGCAAAGGGGCCTGTTATGCCAAGATTCTTTACCGCTTCGATCATTGCGCTGGCGATCGCCGGTACCCCGGCCATGGCCAAGGACAAGGGCAAGGAACCCCAGCCCGCACCGCTTTCCGCGCTCGTGAAGTCGGTCAGCATTCCCTACCAGCAGTTCACCCTGCCCAATGGCTTGCAGGTGCTGGTCCACACCGATCGCAAGGCCCCGGTTGTCGCGGTTTCGGTCTGGTACGGGGTTGGCTCGAAGCATGAACCCAAGGGCAAGACGGGCTTTGCCCACCTGTTCGAACACCTGATGTTCAACGGCTCGGAAAATTCGCCGGGTGATTTCTTCAAGCCGCTGCAGGAAGTCGGCGCGACCGATTTCAACGGCACCACCTGGTTTGACCGCACCAACTACTTTGAAACCGTGCCGACCGGCGCGCTCGACCGGGCGCTGATGCTGGAAAGCGACCGGATGGGCTATCTGTTGGGCGCGGTGACGCAGGAAAAGCTGACCAACCAGATCGGCGTGGTCCAGAACGAAAAGCGCCAGGGTGACAACCAGCCATTTGGCCTGGTCGAGTACGAGCAGTACGAGAACCTCTACCCCTCGGGCCACCCCTATCACCACTCGACCATCGGCTCGATGGCCGACCTCAGCAGCGCCAGCCTGGAAGACGTGAAGCAGTGGTTCCGCGACAACTACGGCCCCAACAACGCGATCCTGGTGCTGGCCGGTGATATCGACCTGCCGACCGCCAAGGCCAAGGTGACCAAGTGGTTCGGCGCCATCCCGGCCGGTCCCAAGATCAAGCCGGTGAATGTGCCCGTGCCGGATCTGCCGGCACCGCTGGCCAAGACGATCAAGGACCAGGTGGCGACCACCCGCATCTACCGGATGTGGGCGATCCCCGGCCTCGACAACCCCGAATACCTCGCGCTGGAGGCCGGCGGCTCGGTGCTGGGCGGTCTCGCCAGCTCGCGCCTCGATGACGCGCTGGTCCGCCAGCAGAAGGTTGCCGTCAGCGTCACTGCGGACGCCCAGATCTTTGCCCAGGGCGGCCAGTTCGTGATCTATGCCGACGTCAAGCCGGGTGAAGACCCCGCCAAGGTTGGTGCCGCGCTCGATGCCGAAGTGGCAAAGTTCCTGCGTGAAGGCCCGACCCCCGACGAACTGCGCCGGGCCAGCACGACCTATGCCGCCAACGAGATCCGCGGGCTCGAATCGGTCGGCGGGTTCAGCGGCAAGGCCCCCACGCTGGCCGAGGGCCTGCTCTACAACGGCACGCCCGATCATTACCGGATCGCGCTCGACCGGATGGCCAAGCTGACCCCGGCGGCGGTCCGCACCGCGATGCAGAAGTGGCTTTCGCGCCCGGTCTTCTCGCTGACGGTTGAACCGGGAACCCGCACCGAGGGCGGGGAAAATCGCGGCGGCTATATCGTTTCGCCCGATGGCCTGGGCGCGCGGCCGACCTTCTTCCGCGATCCGCTGTTCCCGGTGGCCGGGGCCAGCGGTGCGGCAGCTGCCACCCAGGCTGACCGCTCAAAGCTGCCCGAAGTGGGCGAACTGACCCCGCTCGATTTCCCGACCATCGAGCGCGCCAAGCTCTCCAACGGGATGCAGGTCTACTTTACCCGCCGCGCCGCCGTGCCGGTGGTTTCGGTCCGCGTCTCGTTCGATGCGGGCTTTGCCGCCGATCCCAAGTCGGCGCTCGGCACCCAGTCACTGCTGCTGCGGCTGATGAACGAAGGGACGGAAAAGCTCGATTCGACCGAGCTGGCCCGCGCCCGCGAGCGTCTTGGCGCCAACATCCGCGGCTTTGCCGATACCGACACGACCTCGTTCCAGCTCGATACGGTAACGCCCAACCTCGCCCCGTCGCTCAAGCTGTTTTCGGACTTCATCCGCCGCCCGGCGCTGGCCCCGGCCGAGCTGGAGCGGGTCCGCGTCCAGCAGCTTGCCGCGATCCGCGCCGAGCTCAAGAACCCCGGCCCGATCGCCAGCCGCGTGCTTCAGCCGCTGCTTTATGGCAAGGACCACCCCTATGGTATCGCGCCGTCGGGCACGGGTGATCCGGCCGTGGTCGAAAAGCTGACCCGTGAGCAGCTCAAGGACTTCCACGACCAGTGGTTCCGCCCCGAAACCGCCAAGGTCTTCGTCAGCGGCAACACTTCGCTGGCCGAAGTGACCAAGCTGCTTGAAGCCAGCTTCGCCGACTGGAAGGGACCGGCCGGCCCGGCGCCGACCAAGAATTTCAACGTGCCGATCCCGGTCCAGTCGGAACGGATCGTGCTGGTCGACCGTCCGGCCTCGCCGCAGTCGCTGATCCTGGCGGGCAAGGTCCTGCCGGTGAAGGGCACCGATGATCTGCTTACGCTGCGCTCGGCCAACGATATCCTCGGGGGCAACTTCCTCTCGCGCATCAACATGAACCTGCGCGAGACCAAGGGCTGGTCCTATGGTGCTGGCAGCGGCGTGGGCAACACCCAGGACCGCGTAACCTTCCGCGTCCAGGCGCCGGTCCAGGCCGACCGCACCGGGGATTCGATCGTCGAGATCCGCAAGGAGCTGACCAGCTTCCTCACCACCAACGGGGTGAGCGCCGAAGAACTGGGCTGGTCGACCACTGGCAGCGCCCGCGAACTGCCGGGATCGTTCGAAACCTCGGGCGACGTCCTGGGCGGCCTGGTCAGCATCGTCAACTTCAAGCGGCCGGACACCTGGTATGAAACCCTGGCCGATCGCTACAAGACGATGACCGCTGCCGAGCTGGACGCCAAGGCGCGCGAGCTGAAGCTGGGCGACGGCCTGGTCTATGTCGTGGTCGGCGATGCCAAGGTAGTTGAGCCTCAGCTCAAGCAGCTGGGCCTGCCGGTTGAGGTCATTCCGGCCGCCAAGTAAGCCTGCCTCCGGCCCGCGCGCTGCCCGATTGACAGCGGCGCGCGGGCGGGCAAGGAAGAGGCTACTTACCCCCCTGTAAGTTGAGGAGAGAATCGATGTCGATTGCAGGCACTTACGAATGCATCACGAAAACCCCGATGGGCGATCAGAAGAGCGAGTTCACGATCGTGGTCGATGGTGACACCTTCACCGGCAAGAACGCCGGCGCGATGGGTTCGATGGACCTTGAGAACGGCAAGATCGACGGCAACAAGCTGACCTGGTCGATGAAGATGACCGTCCCGATGCCGATGACGCTGGAAGGCGAAGCGACCGTCGATGGCGACACCATCACCGGCGGCGTCAAGGCCGGTGCATTCGGCACTTTCCCGATGAGCGGCACCCGCAAGGGCTGATCCGGGCGAACCGAACAGCAAGGGCGCCGGAAGCATTGCTTCCGGCGCCCTTTCCTTTGTCTGGCAGTCTTACTTCTTGATCTTGACC
>DKII01000098.1 GCA_002454125.1 Novosphingobium sp. UBA6722 | reverse complement strand
AATACTGTTGAGCACCCCTGCCCTCGCCAAGCCCAAGCCGCCAGCCGGGTTCGAGCCCGCCCTGCCCGCCCCGCCACCCCCGGCGCGCGCGGCCGATGGGGCGATCTTCAACGCCAGCGCCGGCTATGCCCCGCTGATCCAGGGGCACCGCGCCCGCGCGGTTGGCGATCCGGTCACGATCCTGCTGGTCGAGAGCACCACCACGTCCAAGTCGGCCGGATCCAAGACCCAGCGCGGCGGCAATGCCTCGATCACGCCGCCCAGCGCCGGGCCGCTGTCGTTCCTCAATCCCGATGCCCTTAAAGCCGGCAGCCAATCGTCGTTCAAGGGCGAGGGCAATGCCAGCCAGACCAGCGCGCTCTCGGGCGAACTGGCGGTGACCATTGCCGAAGTGCGGCCGAACGGGACCGCGCTGGTACGCGGAGAAAAGCGCTTGTTGCTGAGCCAGGGCCAGGATTGGATCCAGTTTTCGGGGATCGTGCGCCTGGCCGATCTCGATGCCGATAGCCGTGTCCTCTCCAGCCGGGTTGCCGATGCGCGGATCGAATATGCCGGCAACGGATCGATCCAGCGCGCCAGCCGCGAAGGCTGGCTGTCGAAGTTCTTCAGCATGATCAGTCCGTTCTGATGGCCCGCCTTGTCACCCTCCTTGCGCTCGCCTGCGCGCTCGCCTGCCCGGTTGCGGCCCAGGCCGAACGCGTGCGCGACCTGGGCGCTTTTCAAGGCGTCCGCTCCAACCAGCTGACCGGCTATGGCGTGGTCGTCGGCCTTGATGGCACCGGTGATGACAGACTGGCCTATGTCACCGAAGCCATGCGCGGCGTTTCGGGCCGGGTCGGCGTGCAGCTGCCCGCCGGGGTCAACCCCAGCCTCAAGAACGCCGCCGCCGTCATGGTCACGGCCGACCTGCCCCCCTTCGCCAAGCCCGGCCAGCGGATCGACGTGACCGTCTCCGCGATCGGCAAGGCCAAGTCCTTGCGCGGCGGATCGCTGATCCTCTCGCCGCTCTACGGCGCCGACGGGCAGATCTATGCCATGGCCCAGGGCAATCTCGCGGTCGGCGGCCTGGGCATTTCCGGGGCCGATGGATCGAAGCTGACAGTCAACGTTCCCACGGTGGGTCGCATCGCCGATGGCGCCAGCGTGGAGCGCAGCGTGCCGACCGGGTTCCAATCCGGCGACACGCTGCGCTGGAACCTGTTCGCCGCCGATTTCCTCACCGCCGCGCGGGTGCGCGATGCGATCAACGCCCGCTTTCCCGGCGCCGCCCAGGTTGAGGACGGGGTAACCCTGGCGCTGCGCCTGCCACTTGATCCCAACGCCCGTGCCAGCACGATGGCGGCGATCGAGATGCTTGACGTGACCCCGGCCGAAACCCCGGCGCGGGTAGTGGTCAACAGCCGCACCGGCACTGTGGTGATCAATTCGGCCGTGCGCCTGTCTCCTGCGGCGATCAGCCACGGCAAGCTGACCGTGCGGATCGACGAGAGCCCGCAGGTGATCCAGCCCGCCCCGTTCAGCCGCGGCCAGACCGCCCAGCAAGAGGATAGCAAGCTCTCCGCCGAGGAAGGCGGCAAGCAAGTAGCGCTGTTCCGCCCCGGTGCTTCGCTCGCCAAGGTGGTCGATGCGCTCAATCTGCTCGGCACGAGCCCGTCGGACCTCGTCGCGATCCTCGAGGCGCTGAAGCAGGCGGGCGCGCTCAAGGCAGAGATGGTGGTGATATGAACCCGGTATCGGCGCCCCTCCTCGCCACCGGCTCGCTCAATGCCAGCCACGGGACCGACCGCGAAAAGCTGGCAAGTGCCGCCAAGGCGTTCGAGGCGATCTTCGTGCGCCAGATGCTGGCCGCCGCGCGCCAGGCCGGCTTTGGTGACAGCCTGATCGGCGGCCAGGGGCTCGATACCTTTCGTTCGATGCAGGACAGCCAGTTCGCCGACATGACCGCGCAGAGCGGCGCGCTGGGGCTGGCCAAGCAGATCGAGGCGCAGCTTGCCCGCCATCTTCCGGCAGAGGGAGTGACCAATGGCCAGTGACCTGTTTTCGATCGGCCTCTCGGGCCTGCGCGCCTCGCGCGCGGCGCTCGACCTGACGGCGCAGAATATCTCCAACGCCGGGACCGAGGGCTATATCCGCCGCTCGCTGCGCGTGTCCGAAGTGGGCAGCGCCGGGACCTGGCTGGCGCCGACCGACCTGACCCTTTCAGGCGTGCGCATCGATGGCGTAACCCGCAACGCCGATCTGTTCCGTCAGGCCGAAGTGCGCCGCACCGGCAGCGATTCCGCTCGCGCCGCCGAAGAGCTGAGCGGCTATGAGAATATCGAGGCCGCGCTTGAGCAATCGGGTCTGTTCCCGGCCATGACTGCTTTTGAAAGCGCGCTGCAGCGGCTGGAAAGCAACCCGGTGGATCCGGCGCTGCGGGCCGGCGCGCTGGAGGATGCCCGCACCGTCGCACGCAGCTTCAACCTTGCTTCGGGCTCGCTCGACACGCTGGGCGAAGGGCTGCGCTTTGCCGCCAGCGCGGGCACCCAGGACGTCAACACCTATGCTGCCGAACTGGCGCGAGTAAATCTGCAGCTGACCCGCGCCTCGGCCGGATCGAGCGACCAGACCATGCTGCTCGACCGGCGCGATACGCTGCTCCAGCAGATTGCCACCCAGGTCGGGATCAGCACCAGCTATGGCCCGGACCAGTCGGTGACCGTGCGGATCGGCGGCAGCAGCGGGCCGGTGCTGGTGACAGCCGGCACCACCCAGCCCTTCGCCATGACCACCGCGGCCGATGGCACGATCAGCTTTACCCTAGCCGGCAGCGCTGTGGCGCTCAGCTCGGGCAAACTGGCCGGACAGGCCCAGGGCCTGGTCGGCGTGCGCGATTCCAAGGCCGAACTCGATGGCATCGCCAATAGCCTGGTCACCGCCGCCAATGCTGCCCAGGCTGGTGGCGTTGCGCTTGATGGCAGCGCCGGCCAGCCGCTGTTCGCCGGTAGCGGCGCGGGCGGCATTACCCTCGCCCTCAGCAGCGGAGCGGGGCTTGCCACGGCCCCCGCCGGAGCCGGCGCCGGCAGCCGCGATCCGGCCAACCTGGCCGCGCTGCGTAATGCCCTGGATGGCGCCGGGGTGACCGACCGGATCGATAGCCTGATGTTCGGCGCGGCGAGTGCGACCTCTGCCCGCCGTACCACGGCTGACGCGCTTGATTCGATCGCCGGGGCGGCCCGCCTCGCGCTGGCTGAGCAGGCCGGGGTCAGCCTAGATGATGAAGCCGCCAACCTCGTTCGCTTCCAGCAGGCCTTCCAGGCCAGCGGCCGCGTGATCCAGGTGGCGAGCGACCTGTTCGACACCCTGCTGGCGATCCGCTGAGCGACAAGGGAACCCGCGCCATGACCACCATCACCACCAGCGCCTTCTACGAACGCTCCAGCCGCGCGCTGGGTGACCTGCGCAAGCAGGCTGAAAGCCTGCAAGGTTCGATCGGCACCGGCCAGCGGCTGCTGCGCGGGTCGGACGATCCGGTCGGCGCAGCGCAGCTCCGCGCGTTGTCACGCGAGGACAGTTTCGCCCAGATCAACGCCGCCGCTGGCGCGCGGGTCAGCTCGGACCTGGCGCTGACCGACAGCGCGCTGAGCGATTTTGCTGCCTATGTTACCCGGATCAAGGAACTGGCGGTCCAGGCCGCCAGCGATACCCTGACCACCAGCCAGCGCGGCGGGATCGGGGTGGAAATCCGCGAAATCTATGGCGAACTGATCCGCCTGGCCAACAGTCGCGACAGCGCTGGCCATGCCCTGTTCGGCGGTGAGGCGACCGGCGCAGCCTATACCCTCGATGCCGCCGGCCTGCCGGTCTATGCCGGCACGACCCAGGCCGGAGAACTGGCGCTGGGCGATGGCCAGAGCGTGCTGCGCGGCGTGACCGGGCCGGAATTCCTGAACTTCAACGGCCCCGGAGGGCCGACCAACCTGTTCACCCTGGTCCGCGAGCTGGGCCAGGCGATGCAGGGCGGCAGTGCCGATCCGGCGCAGAGCGCGCGCGATGCCCTGGGCGCCCTTGATAGCGGTCTGGAATCGATCACCACCGCCCAGACCGTGGTTGGCGGGCGGATGAACTGGATCGACCTGGTCAGCGATCGCCGCACCCAGCGCAGCGAGCAGCGCACCGAACAACAGGCCGATATCGGCGGGGCCGATCTCGCCACCACCGTCACCGCGCTGCAGGAAATCATGACCGTGCTCGAAGCCAGCCAGGCCGCCTTCACGCGGCTGGCCGGCCTCAGCCTGTTCGCGATGCTGCGCTGATCCGTATTCCTGAAGGGGGCTGAACCGTCATGTACGCCGTCATCGGCATCATCATCCTGATCGTCATGGTCTTTGGCGGCTTTGCCCTGACCGGCGGGGCGCTGGGGCCAGTGCTCCATGCGTTGCCGCACGAAATGCTGATCATTGGCGGGGCGGCGGTGGGCGCGCTGGTCACTGGCAATTCGCTCCACGGCCTGAAGGCAATCGGCAGCGGCTTTGCCAAGGTGTTCAAGGGCCCGCGCCACACCAAGCAGGACCATGTCGATGCGATCGTGCTGGTAACCAAGCTGATGAAGCTGCTGCGCGCCGAAGGGCCGGTGGCGCTGGAAAGCCACGTCACCGATCCAGGCAGTTCCGCCATCTTCGCCGAGTTTCCGCGGCTGCTGGCCAACAAGGAACTGGTCGCAGTGATCGCCGATACGCTGACGCTGATCGTCGTCTCTTCCGGCACGCTGGAAGTGCGCGCGGTCGAGGACGTGATCGACAATGCGCTGAAAACCCATTTCCACGAAATGCACGAGCCGCAGCACGCGCTGCAGGGCCTTGCCGATGCCCTGCCCGCCCTCGGGATCGTCGCGGCCGTGCTTGGCGTGGTCAAGACCATGGGCTCGATCGACAAGCCCCCGGCGATCCTGGGCGGCATGATCGGTTCGGCGCTGGTGGGGACCTTCCTGGGGGTGCTGCTGGCTTACGGTATGGTCGCGCCGATGGCCGGGCGGCTGAAGCAGGTGCTGGAAGCGGACGAGCAGATCTTCCACGCAGTCAAGCAGGTGATCATCGCCAGCTTGCATGGCTGGCCGCAGCCGCTGGTGGTGGAAAGCGCGCGTTCCGGTCTGGGCCACGATTTCCGCCCCGGCCTGTCCGAACTGCTCGACGCGCTGCGGGGTCGTTAGGCCGTGGCGACGCCAAAGAAGGGCAAGGCCGAGGGCCCGCCGATCATCGTCAAGAAGATCACCGTCGTCGCCGCCGGACACCACGGCGGGGCCTGGAAGGTGGCCTATGCCGACTTCGTCACCGCGATGATGGCCTTCTTCCTGCTGCTCTGGCTGCTGGGCGCGACCAATGAAAAGCAGCGCAAGGGCCTGGCCGACTATTTCACCCCGACCCTGGTCAAGCTGAAGCAGGAAAGCGCCGGGTCCAACGGCATGCTCGGCGGGGCCTCGATCACCGATGTCGATAATTATCCCAACCGCGCCGGGCAGACCGGGACCAAGGGCATCACCATCCCGCGCGATACCAAGGGCGGCCCCAAGGAGGGCGGTGAGCGGGTCAAATCGATGCAGCAGCGGCTGGCCGCCAAGCTGGCCGAGGGCAAGGTCCCCGGCCGGATCGCCAAGCAGGTGCGGATGGTCGATACCAGCGAGGGGATCCGCATCGATCTGGTCGACGATGCCGATTTTGCGATGTTCCAGCTGGGCACCACGGTGCTGACCAGCGATGCCGCGCTGCTGCTGAAGGCAATCGGCGGGGTAATCGCGCCCGAACCCGGCGACGTTTCGGTGCGCGGCCATACCGATGCCCTGCCCTGGCGCGGCGGCGGGGCCAACAACTGGTCGCTCTCTGCCGGCCGGGCCGAGGCGACCCGCCAGGCGCTATTACGCCAGGGCATTGCCGAAGGCCGCTTCCGCAAGATCGAAGGCGTGGCCGACCGCGAGCCGCTGGTCCGCGAGAACCCGCAGGACCCGCGCAACCGCCGGATCTCGATCCTGTTGATGCGGTAGCGCGCGCATGCCAAGGTCAGGCCATGCACATCGCCTTCCTGCTCTTCCCGAACGTCACCCAGCTTGACCTGACCGGTCCGGCCCAGTTCCTCTCGCGCCTGCCCGGTGCCAAGGTCGATCTGGTCTGGGACAGCCGCGATCCGGTGCCAACTGATGCGGGCTTTTCGATCCTGCCGACGGCGACCTTTGCCGAAGTGCCAACGGCTGACCTGATCTGCGTGCCTGGCGGGATCGGCGTTGCCAAAGTGATCGACCACGAACCCGCGCTCGACTGGGTGAGGCAGGTCGGCAGCGAGGCCCAATGGGTTACCAGCGTCTGCACCGGCGCGCTGGTCCTGGGCGCGGCGGGTCTGCTCAAGGGCTACAAGGCCACCACGCACTGGGCCTGGCATGATCTGCTCAGCCTGTTTGGCGCCGAGCCAGTCCAGGCCCGCCACGTGATCGATCGCAACCGCGCGACCGGCGGCGGGGTGACCGCGGGGATCGACTTTGCCCTGGCGCTGATGGCCGAGATCGCGGGTGAGGATCACGCCCGCGCGGTCCAGCTGGCGCTGGAATACGATCCCGATCCGCCGTTCGATGGCGGCTCACCGATCAAGGCCGGGCAGGCGCTGGTCGATGTCTACACCGCCCGCGCCAATCGCCTCGCCCCGACCCGCCGGGCCGAACTGATCGCGTCAGCAGAGCGACTGGGCTTCCAGTCCGCCTGATCGCGTGCCACAAGCCCGCCTGAAAACAGCGGGAGGGGGCGATTCATGGCCGGTGGCCAGTACATTCTGTGGGCGACACCGCATTCGCTCTATGCCGGCAAGGCGCGCAGCTATCTGATCAAGAAGGGCGTGCCCTATCGCGAAGTTTCGGCGGCCGACCCTGAGTTTCTGGGCGAGGTGATCCCGCAGGTCGGGCACATGGTGATCCCGGTGGTCCGCACCCCGTCCGGGGAAATCGTGCAGGATACCACTGCAATCATCGACACGATCGAAGCCTGCACGCCAGCGCCAGACTTCACCCCGCCCGGCCCGGTCCAGCAGGTTGTGGCCCACGTGCTCGATGCCTTCGGGTCAAACTATCTGCTGCCGCTGGCGATGCATTACCGCTGGTCCTACCGCGACCGGCAGGAGCTGTTCCTGCGCACCGAATTCGCCCGCGCCATTCCGCACATGGCGCACGAGCAGCGGCTGGAAACGGCGGGCAAGCTGATGACGCGCTTCGCCGGCTTCCTGCCCAACCTGGGCGTGACCGAGGCGGTCATTCCGGCGATGGAAGAAAGCTATGCCGAACTGCTGGCCGTGCTCGACAAGCACTTCCAGCAGCATCCCTATCTGCTGGGCGGGCGGCCAAGCCTGGCGGATTTCGGCATGATGGCCCCGCTTTATGCCCACCTTGCCCGCGATCCGGTACCCGGCCTCCTGATGAAGACCACGGCCCCGAACGTGTTCCGGTGGACCGAGCGGATGAACTGCGCCGAGATCGAGGATCCCGATTTCCCAGGCCACGAAGCATCCTTCCCGGCCGGCGACGCCCTGCCCGAAACGCTGGAGGCCGTGCTGAAAGTGGTGTTCGCGCAGTGGGGCCCCGGCCTTGCCGCCGATGCGGCCTGCTTTGACCGGTGGGTCAGCAGCCTTGCCGATCCCGCCCCCGGCCAGCTCGTCTCGCACAATGGCGCGCGGCAGGTGCACCCGCATGTTGGGCGGATCAGCTATCCTTGGCGCGGGGTGACGATGGAACGCGGCAGCCAGCCGCACTCGCTGTGGCACTTCGGTCGCGCCCAGGCTGCGGCGGCGGCCTTGACCGGCGCGGAGGCCGCGCGGCTCGCCGATCTGCTCGACCGCACCGGCGGAGCGGAAATGATGGCAATCGCCACGACGCGCCCGATCCGGCGCGAAAACAATGTTCTGGTTCTGGGTTAAGAGGAAAACGACACGTGGAATTCGATGACGTCATCATGGGCCGCCGCTCGATCCGGGGCTATCTCAACAAGCCGGTCCCGCGCGAACTGATCGAGGAAGTGCTGACCCTCGCCATGCGCGCGCCCAGCTCGATGAATACCCAGCCCTGGAACTTTCACATCATCACCGGCGAACCGCTCGACCGGATCCGCGCCGGCAATACCGAGCGCAATCTGGCCGGCGTGCCGCACAGCCGCGAATTCCGCACCGGCCATGCCTTTGAAGGCGTCCACCGCGAACGCCAGATCGGCGTCGCCAAGCAGCTTTTCGCCGCCCAAGGCATTGCCCGCGATGACAAGGACGCCCGGCTTGACTGGGTGCTGCGCGGCTTCCGCCAGTTCGATGCGCCGGTCTGCGTGATCATCACCTATGACAAGGAACTGGCCGACAGCGACGATACGCCGTTCGATTGCGGTGCGGTCACTACCGCGTTGGTCAACGCCGCCTGGTCGCGGGGCCTCGGCTGCGTGATCAACAGCCAGGGGATCATGCAGAGCCCGGTGGTGCGCGAACACGCGGGCATTCCGGACGATCAGGTGATCATGAAGGCGGTCGCGCTCGGCTGGCCGGACGAGACCTTCCCGGCTAATGCGGTGGTCTCGGAACGCAAGTCGGTCGAGGAAGCCACTCGCTGGGTCGGGTTCGACTGATTCCGAAAAAGCAAAGGGCCCGGCAGCTTCGGGGGGCTGCCGGGCCATGCCTGGAAGGGACAGGCAACCGGGTTCATTGGTCAGAACGGTTGCGGCTGATCCCGATTAAGGGCGCTGGATCAGAATGGCAGCCAGCGCTGCTTCTTTGAAAACTTCATGTAGCCGGCGTTGACCCCCAGCCGCAGCCCCGCGCCCATCCGCACCGGGATCAGCACCACATCGCCGCGCCGCAGGTAGCTGACGTGGAAACCGCCAACCAGGTAGGCCTGCCCCTCGCCCGCGCCGAAGCGCTTGTAGAGGTCTTCGGTGTTGTAGAGGTTGTAGACCAGCACGAAGGTGTTGGCGGCATTGGCCCCAACATCGAAGCCAACCGACGGCCCGGTCCAGTAGACCGGCTTCTGTCCCTCGATCTTGTGGTGCAGAGTGCCCGAGCCATAGCGCAGGCCAACCACCACCGCGCCGCCGCCTTCGCGCCCGACGATATAGGCGTTGGGTTCGCCCTGTTTCTTCAGCAGGTCCTGGATCATCTGCGCCAGGCCCTGCGCGCCCTTGCCGAACACGCCCTCGGCCGCGCCGATCAGGTCATCCTGCTTGTAAGTCGTGCCAGCCTTGCTGGCCGGGGCTGGATTGGCTGCGGCCGTCGACGCGCTGGCAGCAGGCGCCGCGGCAGCGGCCGGGGCCGGATCGACCGCGATGCTGGGCGATGGCGCCGGAGCCGGGTTGGCGGCGGCGCTGGTCTTGAGGTCCCCGTCGATCGCCTTGTTGGGATCGACCGAGGTCACCTGCGCCGTGGCGCCCGTGCTGAACGCCAGTGCAGCCAGGCCCAGAAGCCCCGCCAGTCCGGTCCGCCACTTGCCCCGCTTGTTGGCCATGCTCATGTCGATCTCTTCCCGTGCCTGGCTGCCCGGAATGCACCCCGGGCAGGTCAACTGCACAGGTGAGAATCCACCCCGCCCCGCCCGGCAATCGGCAGGCGACCAGTCGAGTCGCTTTTACGATGAACCGAGTCCGGCGCAGCCCACGCAAAAAGTCCCGCCAGCCCCTTGCCGCCCCCCAGCACCCTCGCTATAGGCCGCCCTTCGCCGCTGCGATCCGGAGACGTGGGTGAGTGGCTGAA